>JBAUII010000150.1:0-45503 GCA_049682815.1 Thermodesulfobacteriota bacterium
CTCTCGCAATGACATCTGAGACTTTCAGTTTCTGTTATGATACCCTGCAGCTTGCTGCAGGGAGTTTCATTATACGAGAGACAGGTAATCCAATCGGGAACATTGCAAGCAATTGTCTGGCCAGGGAATAAGTCAGGATTTGAATTGTTGCCCCGAAAGCCAGGCGGATATGCCAGGAGCCACTTGTTCCAAGACTATACGTTCCAAAGCTACCCCGTTCATGAATGCTCTTGTTCTGTATCAACTGGAGTTGACGGTGGAGTTGATAGCTAAGGATACGTTCTAGTTTTTCCATCCGCCTATTTAATTATACAGTCGAATATATTGAATCAAATCTTCTATTGTTACTCCGATGATGTAGAATCTATTTAGATAGTTTAAATTCCAAAGCAGAATAAGATAAGAGTAAATGTCCACTTCTAGCAATATCGAATGGTCGAAACATTATGAAAGATGTCTTGTTTGCGGCACACAAGAAACTCCGCATCATGCTAAGGGTTATTGTAAGGATTGCTATAAAAATGAAAGGGGATGGAAGTACGAGTATTGGTTATCCAGAAAACCAAGAAAATCAAACAAGAGAATAGATGTCCGTGAAATTCAACATTTGTATCAAGTCAGGGGAATATCCCTTGCTGAGATAGCGATTAAATATAATTGTACCAAGCAGTATATTTATAAAATTCTGAAACGCTATGGAATAAAAAGGAGAGATAAAATATCAGCTAGTACGCTTGCATTTGAAAGGGGGAAATATGTTAGGTCTGTGATAGATGAATCAGGAATTAAAAAAGATATTGTTTTAGAGAAAACAAAAATAGATAAAACTTTTTTTAAAAAATGGTCAGCTGAAATGGCTTACGTCTTAGGTGTGCTTTATTCTGATGGGAATTTGCAATTGGGGAGACCCCAGCGAGGAAGCAATATACCGAATATACCGCCTGCATTTTCTTTAGCCCAAAAGCACTCTGAACTATTAAAGAAGGTTCTGTCATTAATGAAATGCACTGCAAAAATGCATTTTAGTGAGAATAGAAAAGGCGCTGGTGAAATATATATATTTAAAGTAGTGAATAGAGAGGTATGTAGCGATTTATTAAGATTAGGTCTAAAACCAAGAAAGAGTCTTATTGTAACTTTTCCTGCCATACCCTTTGAATATACAAGGCATTTCATTCGTGGTTGCTGGGACGGTGATGGTACCGTCTACTTAGAAAATAATCAATTAAATAAGGCGAAAGCGAGTTTAACGAGTGGGTCAAGAGATTTTATTCAGAGCCTAATAGCTAACTTAGAATTACTGGGCTTGCCTAAAAGAACAATCTATACAAATAAAAATGGCAAATCATTCTATTTTAGGTATCATGGTAAAGCATGTGCGAAGTTATATCACATATTCTATGATGGTGTATCTGAAAATATGTATTTGACAAGAAAGTTCAAAATGTTTGAAAAAGTCGCGGGGTATTATGAAAAGCAGCAAGAATTAGCTGGCAGCTAACTTCTATTTCAAAATATCATCAAATGATGGTCAGTCGTATAGACTCAACAACCGCAATTACCTCAGAACCCACTTCTCGGGTAAGACCAGTCAATCTAAAAAGCGGAGGTTCTGGTTATGTGTTCTTAAGTTCTCAGGGGACCCCTTACAAGAGGCATGACTCACTTAATCGAGCCTTTGCACGAGCCTGTTGGCTGTCTGTCGTCAGAAGTCTCAGGTTTCATGATTTAAGACATACTTCTGCTACTAGAATGATAGAAAAATGCGTTTCAATTGTAGCGGTAAATAAGATTTTAGGGCATGCTGATTTGAAGACAACCATGAGATATGCCCATCCGGATGATTCTCTGAAAGATGCGGTTGAAAAATTAGCAAATCTGAAGAAAAATAATGTACAAGCGACGTTTAGTTAGGCCCCGTTTTGGTATCATTTTTTGTTACAAATCTATTACAGTAATCCAATAATGAAACGCTATCTGTTGCTTTTCCCCTAACTAATAAAAGGTTTTCAGTATAATGTGCAACTCCTAGGGAAACAATTCTTTGAATCTCAGGTTGCTTATAGCCAGTCTCTGGGTCGAGAAGAGATAGGTGGTCAATTGTTGCTATATCGTTGCTTCCATAAATCACTCCGAATACTATCGTATCACCAAGTCCCATAACTGGTGCTCCGCTCAAGCCTTTTGGCACGTTAAGGTCTAACTCATAAGACTTCACATCCCCATAACCAGGTTGCTTAAATATAAGGTTCCTAACAATGTATCCTTTAAAAAACTGGGGAGGAACCATAAACCTGATAGAACGGTTTGGTAATAACTCTGGAGCGGTAAATGGATACCCGTAAGTCCAAATTTCGGCACCAAAAGCAGCATCATTTAGAGGTACCTTCAAGAGATATTCTGAAGGTTCATAATCGTGACTTGCAGTAGCTAAGTCATTACCATTAGAATCTTTGTCTATGTTGTATAAAGTGATTAGTTTATGGTCAGTACCATCCTCCTTAACAACAATAGCTGAGTATTGCTCATTCTCCTGCAAGGGTTCTTCAATACAATGCCAACATGTGACTAATATTTTAGGGGCAATTATAAAACCTGTACCTTGAAAAGAAATCAAATCATGAGGTTCTTTCTTTGTGGTTTTGAAAATTGGCAAAATAACTTGATGAATTTTACTTCTATTTATTCTGACAAAATCCATTAAAATAGTATTTATCTTACTTAATTCGGAATGATTTAAGAAAATCTAAAGATACCTGTAGCAAAAACTGTAGCAGTGAAATTTAAGACCAGTAGTAATATGGTATAAGCCACTAATATCATTGGTGGAGCCGAAGGGAGTTGAACCCTCGACCTCATGAATGCCATTCATGCGCTCTCCCAACTGAGCTACGGCCCCACCGATTGTCATTAATTTAAGCCCTCATTGATTTATTGTCAAATTTAATAATGTATAATTGTTCGATTAAAATCAGCAATGACACTTGTGTACCGAGGAGAATGATTGATGAATGTCATTAATGTCGGCTTAATTGGGGCCGGTACGGTCGGATGCGGAGTCATTAAGGTGCTCGGTCAGAACCTGGATATTATAGAGAAAAGAACTGGAATAAGGATTGAGTTAAAGAGAATAGCCGATATAGATCCTGATAGAAAAAGGCCGGTAGATATACCTAAATCATTATTTACAACAGATGCTCGAGAGTTGATTGAAGATAGCTCTATATCTATTGTTATCGAACTTGTAGGCGGTACTACTGTGGCTAAAGATCTTATTTTAGGTGCAATAGCGAAGGGTAAGAATGTTGTAACGGCGAATAAGGCGCTCATAGCACATTATGGACAGGAGATATTCGCTGCTGCTAAGAAAAAGGGGGTTAATATCGGTTTCGAGGCAAGTGTCGGAGGTGGGATACCGGTAATCAAGGCTATTAAAGAAGGATTTATAGCAAATAAGATTCTTTCTATTCATGGGATAGTGAACGGTACGTCAAACTATATACTCTCGAGGATGACTGAGGAAGGAAAAGAGTTTGATGATGTACTCAGACAGGCTCAAATTGAGGGTTACGCTGAAGCCGACCCTTCCTTCGACATCGACGGGATTGATGCTGCTCATAAGCTCTCCATACTCATAATGTTATCTTTTGGGGTATTTCTTGATTTCAAGGGAATCTACGTTAAGGGAATCCGCGAGATAACTCCAATTGACATTTCTTTTGCTGATGAACTCGGTTATAAGATAAAGCTTCTTGCTATAGCCAAGTCTAGGGATGGACGGATAGAAGCTGGTGTATATCCGACACTTGTTCAAAAGGGAACCCAAATCGCAGATGTCTCGGGAGTGTTTAATGCGATTTATATTGTCGGGGATTCTGTTGGCCCCACCATGCTTTATGGAATGGGCGCGGGGATGATGCCTACTGCAAGCGCCGTTTTAAGTGATGTTGTTCAAATCGCCAAAAACGTAGAAACGGGCAATTCGTGTACGTCTCTACCCAAATTATATAACAAAAAAAAGTCCTCTTTTCTCATCCCGATGTCAGAGATCACAACTAAATATTATCTGCGGTTTCAGGTCGAGGACAGACCGGGTGTACTGGGGCAGATTACTGGATGTTTAGGACAAAATAATATTAGCATTGAATCAGTTATTCAGAAGGGAAGGCATTTGGGGGGAGGAGAGGTTCCCGTAGTCATGATGACTCATGAAGCAAAAGAAAGGGGTTTACTTTCGTCTCTTAAAGCTATCGATAATCTCCAGGTTGTAAAATCCAAAAGTATTTTTATTAGGATTGAGGAATTGTAAAATTATGATGACTAATCCGCGTTAGGCTATTCCGGGTCATAATGATAGCATCTTTTCCGATGTGAACAATTATCTTTTCCGGTTTTGCTTTCTATTCGCTTTTACTTTGGCAGGACGGCTTCCACTTGTATTCCATTCGACCCCTAATTTATTGAGCTGATCGATCCTATCGTTCTGCAATATACCGCTGCGATATCTGATTTTCTGCTTAAAAAGCCATTTATACAATGGGTACATGCTGACCGGGGGCCATCTATCCGGATTTTTTTGTCTGAATCTTTTAAGCTCTTCGTACTTTTTTTGCCATCTCTTGTTCCTAGCATCTGGGAACCAGAGGAACCCAATTTTATCTAATTTATTTTTTCTATATTTGGGGTATTCCCCTACTTCTCTTAATTTTCCTTGATACCACATCCTATTGTTATGACACCAAAAAGCTATCGTTCTTTCGTTCTTATCCTTTGCGTCCTTACTGGGCCATCTGTCGGGGTTATTCTTTCTAAATTCAATTAATTTTTGCAATTGCTCTTCCCATCTGCCTTTATTTTCTTTAGTTGGATTCCAAACAACACCTAGTGACCCTAGTAATTTAATCTGTCTTTTAGTCAGTAATCCGTTGCGCTTGTTTTTCCTTTGCCTTGCAAGCCATGAAGCTAAAACATATTGGTTAGTACCCACCGCAGAGGGTTTTAGGCTTGGCAGCCGGTTGGATCTTTTTTTTAATTTTACTATTTCGTTGTACCTGGCTCTCCAAGACTTATAATCCCTGATACTGTCCGTTTCCTTCTTCACTTGCATGTTTGTTATTCCCACTCCACTTCGGCGACTTGATTTGATCCGAGGGTATGCTAATTTATGATACCCTAGGATTGAAATTCTCTATCCTGAGTATTTATTATAACTTCATTTAAAACAAAAAGGCAAGTAGAATTTTTGCGGACTTTACGTCTTGGTATAGAGAACTAATAGTTTTTAAGTCAATTGATTTTTATGGTATGATGCGGGCCGTCCTTCTTATTTGAATGTTTCCTCGAATTTGCTCGTCATATTCAAAGTAGGTTGCAATGGGACTCGGATTAAGTGATGTGTCTTGTTTATTCACAAAAAACATCATGAAATGATTTCGAAATCCGGTCGATCGAAATTCCGTTGCCATAGTATGAAATCTTCAGTAAATAGAGCTGGGTGGATTCACTTTATTATGAAATCGAGCTGGACTAAATAAAAGAAATTGTTTTACTCATCTCCTTCTGTTTGTCCATGATGTTTTAGCTTATAATGGAGAGAGCGTCGGCTTAAGCCCAAAAGCTTTGCTGCCTCAGTACGATTGCCTTTTGCCTCGAAAAGAGCCTTTTTTATGTAATACTTTTCCAATCTTCGCCAAGCTTCTCCGAGTGAAAATGAATCTCGACGAAAATCTTCGGTTATTTCATTCTTCCTGGCTCCCAAATCTAAGTGCTGGATAATGTCGGAATCGGTGAGAATCACACCCCTTTCGATAACATTTTCAAGCTCTCTCACGTTTCCATACCATGGATAAGCTAATAGCTCAGACATGACAGCATCGCTTACGCCCTTTATCCTTGGATTAATCTTAGCTCTGAATTTTTTTATAAAATGGTCGACGAGACACGTGATGTCCTCTTTCCTTTCCCTTAGCGGCGGAATGTGAATCGGCAACACATTTAGACGATAGAATAACTCGTTTCTGAATTTCCCTAGGTCTATGTCTTCGTTTAGATTACTAGATGTTGCCGCTATAATTCTCACATCAATTTTGATAGTCTTTGTATCTCCAAGCCGTCTGATTTCCTCTTCCTGTAATACTCGCAAAAGCTTTGTCTGGAGTTGCAGAGGCAGCTCTCCGATCTCATCGAGTAAGAGTGTTCCGCCATGGGCTTCTTCAAAAAGACCTCTTTTTGTCTTATCAGCCCCACTGAATGCGCCTTTCACGTAACCGAAGAGTTCGCTTTCCAATAGCGGCTCGGGGATAGCCGAGCAGTTGATAGCTACGAATGATTCCTCTCTTCTTGGACTCGCACGGTGAATTGCTCTCGCAATTAATTCTTTCCCTGTTCCGCTTTCGCCTGTTATAAGGACTGTAGTTTTGAACTGAGATGCCCTTCGGGCGAGGGATATCACCTCTCTCATTTTATCACTTTCAAACAATATTTCTTCGAAGCCATCGTCCTTTCCGAGTTCCTTGCGGAGATACAGATTTTCCTTCTTCAGTTTTTCCCTCTCTCTAGCCATAGCCATTCTGAGTAGTAATTCCTCGGTGTTTATGGGTTTGCTGATATATTCCGAAGCGCCTGCCTTAATTGCTTCAATGGAGGTCTCCAGAGTTCCATATGCAGTTATCATTATCAAGATTGAACCCGAATCGCGGCTTTGAATCTCTTTGAGAAATTGTATGCCGTCCATCCCAGGCATCTTTACATCGCAGATTATGTAGTCGTAGTATTTCCCACTGTCTATCAGTCGAAGTCCTGATGTTCCGCTTTCAGCACATTCGACTTCGAATCCTTCCATCTTGAGAATTAAAGAGAGGGATTCTCGAATGCCAATTTCGTCATCGATTATCAGGACGCTGTACATAGCAATTACCCCCCTATATTTGGGAATACTATTGTGAAAGTAGTTCCCGATCCGGGCTCACTTTCGGCCGATATTTGTGCATTAAATCCCTGAAGGATTCTTTCCGACACAGACAGTCCTAAACCGGTTCCCATTCCGGGCTCTTTCGTCGTGAAAAACGGATCGAAAATTTTATCGATTATTTCTTCCGGGATACCGCAGCCGTTGTCCTTTAAGCTAAATTCAATCGTTCCATCCTGTTTTTCGGTTGTCTTTATTTCTATTATACCGTCTCCATTTATCGCATCTCTTGAATTTAGAATAAGATTTATTATTACCTGCGATAATTGATGATAATCAGCCCTCGTAATAAGAGGTTTATCCGAAAGTCCGAGCCTCAGGTCTATCCTTCTCAACAAACCTTGGCTTTTTATAATTTCGACAGAGTGGTTGATCACCTCATTAACGTCTATCTTCTTCAATTCGAAGTCTCTCTTCCGCGAGTAGTCGACGAGGGTTCGGATAATTCTATCGATTCTCTCCACCTCTTTATGTATGTTATCGAGGAACTCACGTGCTTTTCCTTCATCGCGCAGGTATCCCCTCTTTAACACCTCGATATAGCCTCTTATTGCAGATAGGGGATTTCCAATTTCATGCGCAACGCCTGCGCCTAGCCTTCCGAGAGAAGCAAGCTTCTCTGAGGCAATAAGCTCTCTCTGGGTTTTGATCAATTCTCGGTTCGATTCTTCTAGCGCCTGGATGTTATTTTTCAGGCTTTTCTTGGTATTCTCAATTTCCTCGTACATACTCCTTAGGGCGGTATGTAGCTGATTGATCTCTTTAACTCCTCCCAAATCAAGATTGTCGGGGAAGTCACCCCTACTTATATAATCTGTCGTCTTGATAAGTTTCTGTACAGGGTTTATGACCCTTCTCGACAAAGTGTATAGACCGTAGATACCGATAATAATCAAATTCATAAGTATTGAGACAGAAATGAGCAGCTGGCCTGAGATTGTTTCTTTTTCCAGGGATAAAAGTGGCTGATAAACAAGAACGACACCAACTTGGGTTCTTCCATTCATGATGGGGGAGATAATCCTAAATCCCTTGTAATAAGAAAAAGGCGGCATATTGATTCCATCTACATCGATTATGGTTTCCCCGCTTTTCATTACTTCCAGGATTCGCGGATCGGCTGAAACGCCCGAATTGTTCTTTGATTCAGAATTAAATGAAATCCGTTTTCCATTTTTCCCTGATATCGTTCCCCAAGAACCGGGACCAAGAATATTCTTAAGAAAATTGATGCCATTTCCCATTTCTGATTCGTTAGAGTAGAGTGAATTGAATGCAGTGATTGTAGATTTTACGCTATTTATTTTCCCTTGTAGCGCAGATCGACCCGTAACGATGAATGCGATAATGCCTATCAACAGCATTGCAACAGCTGCTAGGAATAGGATATTGATCAGTATCTCTGCCCTAAGTCCTATTTCCCGCATATCGATTCATTATAAAATATTGTAGGAGGATATGTGATAATTTAATTGTATTTAGATCCTGGGATATGCTTCGCTTATAAAGAGGTATAGCGCTGCCGCTAACGAAAGGAAAGGGCCAAAAGGCAGCGCGTACCTTATGTCACCTCTCTTATAAACTATTATTGCTAACCCGACAATCGTCCCGAGTACAGAGCTGATGAGGGTCACGTAGATTATACTCTTCCATCCGAGAAAAGCGCCGATCATCGCGAGGAGCTTCACATCTCCCATACCCATTCCCTCCCTTTTTCTTAATATGAAGTATACTAGTGCTATTATGTAAAGGAGACCGCCTCCCAGTATTGCCCCGAGAATAGAGTCGAATGCCGGCTGGCTTACGATTATTGAGGCGATCTTGTAGGGATGCGCATTAGAATCTGTGAGAAATATCGTGAGATTGCCCCAGTCAGTTCTGATCACACCGTACACAATTCCGATGAATATGCCAGGGATGGTAATTACGTTAGGAATAATCATATGTTCAATATCAATGAATGTAACGACAACGAGGCAAAACAAGAATATTAAGTAGAAGAATGTCTGAAGCGTAATACCAAATTCCCAGACGGATAAAACACAGATTATCCCCGAAAGAATCTCCACGATCAAATACCTTGGTGAAATCTTGGCGTTACAGTTATTACACCTACCACGGAGCAAGAGAAAGCTTATAATCGGGATGTTGTTATAAAACCTTAGAGGCGTTTTACATGATGTGCAATGCGAGCGAGGATGGACGATTGAAATTCCATTTGGCACTCTGTAAATACAGACATTTAGAAAGCTTCCCAAAAAGGTGCCGAAAATGAATGAAAGTATAGATAAAATGAGAGGGTCATTAAGCACTTTGGTGAGTTCCAGAGATCCTTCCGGGATCAGAACGCTTAGGGAAAATGAATCCATTAAGCTTGGCCATCTCATCTAAGGCTTCTTCAAAATGATTCCGCGTAATTTTTAAAACTCCCTTACCCTTTTTCAAATGCCTTCTTATCGCAATAAGTGAGGCTTTTTGGCACAACAATTCTACATCCGCACCGGAAAATCCCATGATCTCCCTGGACAGCTCTTTAAGGTTGACGTCGCTTGCTAGCGGTTTGTTTCGGGTGTGTATTCTTAGTATTTCGACTAATGCATTCTCATCTGGGAGAGGTATTGATAAGAACAGGTCGAATCTCCCTGACCGCAGTAGTGCGGGATCCACTATATCTACCCTGTTTGTCGCGGCAATTACTGAAACACCCGTGAGCTCCTCGACGCCATCCATTTCTGTCAGAAGCTGACTGACAACCCTTTCTGCAACGTGGTTACCTTCAGTCGCCGAACGACAGGGTGCAAGTGCGTCGATTTCATCGAAGAAAATTATGCACGGCGAAACCTGCTTTGCTTTTTTGAAGACTTCTCTGACTGCTCGTTCCGATTCTCCCACATATTTTGACAAAAGCTCAGCGCCCTTTACCGAAATGAAGTTCAGGCCACTTTGATTCGCAATTGATTTCGCCAGGAGGGTTTTACCGGTGCCGGGGGGTCCGTAAAGTAGTATTCCTTTTGGCGCCTTTGTTCCAGTTATCTCGAAAAGCTCCTTATACTTAAGTGGCCAGATTACCGCTTCGGTGAGTCTGTCCACAATATCATCGAGGCCCCCGACATCTTCCGGATCTACTTTCGGAATGTCTACAATGATTTCTCTTATCGCGGATGGCTCGACCTCCCTTAGAGCTTCCATAAAATGTTCCATTTCAACATTCAGATCCATGAGAGCCTCATACGGCAAAGAACCGCCTTCGAAGTCCATATCTGGGATCGTGTCCCGAAGGGCCTTCATGGCAGCCTCCCTGCATAGGTTTTCAATGTCCGCGCCGACGAAACCATGCGTTAGATCGGCAAGCCTCTCAAGGTCTATTTCTCTTTCAGTGGCAATTGGCATTCCACGGGTGTGCACCTCGAATATCTCCAGCCTTCCGTTTCTATCGGGCACGTCCAAACTCACTTCTCTGTCAAACCTGCCCGGTCTCCTCAGTGCTGGGTCAAGCATACTTGGAAGGTTCGTAGCACCTATTACAACGACCCTTCCTTTATTCTTCAGTCCATCCATTATTGCAAGTAGCTGAGCAACGACCCGTTTCTCTACGTCTCCAGATACCTTCTCCCTTTTTGGTGCAATGGCATCCAGTTCGTCGAGGAAGATAATCGATGGTTGATTTCTTGACGCAACCTCGAAGATATCTCTTAGTCGAGCTTCACTCTCGCCGTAGAATTTGTGGATAATTTCGGGCCCGTTGATTACCTGGAAATTGGCATTAGTTTCATGAGCGATTGCCTTTGCCAGAAGAGTTTTTCCGCTTCCGGGGGGACCGACCAGCAGCACGCCGCGCGGCGGGGTTATGCCTAACCTCTCAAACACCTGAGGGTATCTGAGTGGGAGTTCGACCATTTCCCTTACTTTTCTGATCTGTTCTTTTAGTCCACCAATGTCCTCATATCTAACACCTACGCTGTCAATCTTAACCTTCGGCTGTTTTCTAAGGGTTAACTTGGTTGCTGAAGTTATTACCCCTGATACTGACGGCATAGTCCCAAGAACCAAAAGTTCCTCGATTTTTGATCCGGGCAGCGCGATCCTAACTCTATCGCCAACAGTGACTGGCGCTCCCTCAAGTCGATTTAACAAATACTTTTTTTCATCACCGTTTAACAGGAGTGAGTCGTTTAAGGGAGCAAGGACGACCTTAGTTGCGATTTTAGTCTCAATCTTCCTTATTTTGACGCGGTCATTGATACCTACCTTTGCATTTTCCCTGGTTATTCCATCTACCTGAATTATTGATTTTTCTTGGACGAGTCCCTCCAATGGCATGATCCTGACAACCGTCTTCCGTTTACCTCCAATTTCGACCAAATCCCAATCGTCCACACCAAGTGTGTTCATATCTCTTGAGTCAATTCTCGCAAATCCTTTTCCCGCATCCTTTACTGATATTTCAGAAATTCTAAGGTTCAACATTTTGAAATCACCTGACAAAAACATAATACCGACAGCTGTTATAGAGGTCAATAAAGTATAATTGATTATAAGAATAAACTAAATTATAATGTTTTTGACCGCATGCTTCAGCACTCCTGTGATACTACAATCATTAACCATTAAAAACTTCAGAAATTATGAGGAAGAGTTGTTTACCTTTCATGAAGGTTTCAACATTATTCATGGAGATAATGCACAGGGTAAAACCAATCTGCTTGAGGCGGTTCACCTGTTATTAACTTTTAGACCATTCAAACAGGTGAAGATAGAGGAGCTTATCGGTTTCGGACATTTACAGGGAAGGATAAAAGGTGAGGTCAAAACCCATTCTGGGCTGAATGAAGTATATATACTACTGACGAAGTCTGGGAAAGCAGTAAAGCTCAATGGAAAATTAATCTACAGTTTAGCTAAGGCGCTCGGGAGGTTTAATGTAGTAACTTTCTTGCCGGCGGACATTGATTTGGTAAAGGGTCCGCCCCAGAACAGGAGAAAGTATTTGGACTCGCTTGTGTGTACTTTTGATCCTCAACATTTATTGGACCTCAAATCATACTACCGCGCGTTAGCCCAGAGGAATGCGTTGCTTACAAAGAGGGATAAATTCTCAAGGGAAACGCTGGAAGTTTGGGATTCAAAGGTTGCGGAGCTGGGCGCGAAAGTAATAGAAAGGAGAATAAGATTTATAAAAAAGCTCCAGCCTGAGGTTAAGGCCATTTATAGGTCGCTTAGCGGCATTAATTCGGAACTTGTTATTAAGTATGGATCTACGTTCAGGTTTTTGAGGGGAATTGAGGGATCATTAAAGAATGAGCTCAGCTCAAGGATTGGCAGGGATATGAGACTTGGACATACTTCAGTGGGACCGCACAGAGACATTATTGAATTCAGGATGGATGGGAAGGACTCATCGGGTTTTGCGTCGCAGGGAGAGGCTAAAACTCTTGCACTGGCGCTAAAGTCTGCCGAAATAGAGCTTACTAGACACATGCTTGGTAGAACACCTATCCTTCTTTTGGATGACGTTATAAGCGAGCTTGACGAGAAGAGAAGAAATTTCCTGTTTGAATTGCTCGAAGGATTTCTGGGCCAGGTCTTTGTAACCGCGACATCGGCGAGAGAAGTACATTACAAGGGATCCAAAAAGATATTTCATATTAAAGCGGGAAGAGCATATATAGAGGGGTCAAGACTTAACGTTTAATAAGATGATCACAGAAATCCAAGGAAGGACGCTCAAGCGTGTTATATCCGAAAAGGCAATCAATAAGAAGGTCGCGGAGCTCGGAAGACAAATAACCGATGACTATAGGGGAAAGGCTCCGATACTCGTCGGGATTCTAAAGGGAGCGTTTGTTTTTCTCTCGGACCTGATGCGGCACATCGATCTTTCCGTACAGATAGATTTTATTCGTATTTCGACTTATAAGAGCGGTATGAAACCCGGGGAAATTGATCTTATTATGGATATATCTATGCCTATTAGGGGTAGGCATGTAATCCTGGTCGAGGACATAGTCGATACAGGTGTTACACTTAAATTCATCGGTGATAGGATACTTGAGAGAAACCCTGCTTCATACAGGATTTGTGCATTAATAGATTTAAAACACAGAAGAGAGGTGAATGTTAAACTGGATTATGTGGGATTCGAGCTTGAGGAAGGATTCCTCGTGGGCTATGGATTGGACATGGGTGAAGAAGGGCGGAACCTTCCAAGTATTTACAATATTGAGTAGCAAGTTTCATAAATTCAGCTGATATAAGCCCTTTCGAACGCCTGAGGTTTCACACAGGCCACTCCTCTTTTCTGTATCCCATATCCCAGAACATCCACTCGTACCTGCTTGTCGATACGAAATGAGTTTTCATCGCGTTTCTTTCATCTTGATTTAATTTCTTTGAGATCCTGTTTGTTAGACTTAAGACGGATTTTACCACATCTGCAAATTCCTCTCCGCCATAAATGTCTATCCACCTTTGGTAAAGCGAGTCAGGGGAACCCTTTGAAATAAGGGCCTTGCCCACCTCCCAATAAATCCAGTAACAGGGAAGGAGTGCGCCTACAACTTCATGAAATGGAGAGGTGTATGCTACTGAAAGAAGATAACTGGTGTATGCAAGGTTTGTCGGGGCTAGGGGAGTTCGGCTGACCGCTTTCGGACTGATCCCAAAATCTCGAAAAAAACTTTCATGAAGAGAACGTTCAACCTTCAGTGCTCCTGCGGAGTGTTCGTTGAACATTATTATCCAATCTTCTACCGGAGACTTGGCTGCTGCAATACTCAATGATTTTGCGAACTCGCGCAAATAGAGGGCGTCCTGGACAATATAGAACTTAAAGCTTTTCCGATCTAGCGAGCCATCAGTAAGTCCCTTGATAAACGGGTGAGTAAGAATTGCCCTGTAGATCGGTACAATTTCTCGCCACATTACTTCAGTGAATTGTGTTCCCATCAGTCTCCTATGTTTAAATGTATGTTAATATATAACGTTCTTATGTATCTAATAATACTTGTTATATCGTGAACCGAAAGAACTTAATGTACATGCGGACATAGGTTTTATTTTCTGCGTCTCAAGTCATGATACTGATAAGACTTGAAGACCTGCTTCAATGTGTGGGGCTTGACTCAGTTGATGATCAAAAAAAAGGAGTAAATATGTCGACTGATTCCGATAGAGAAGAAGTGTCGAAGGTCAACGAAAGGTTTTATAGAGCGCTGGGGACCAGGGATCTTGAGTTGATGGATACCGTCTGGGTTCGTGAATCAAGGGCGGGTTGTGTTCATCCGGGTTGGATAATGCTGAAGGGGTGGGACGCACTTAGACAGAGCTGGGAAAATGTGTTTGATCCGAGGGACCAGTTGGATGTGGAACTCGCAAATGTAACGGTTGAGGTCAGAGGGAATGTTGCCTGGGTTACCTGCATTCAGAAGCTTATATATAGGAGTAGAATCCCCGTTGCGGTAAATATATCCCAGTCGACTAATATCTTTGAGAGGCGTGATTCTGGGTGGTTAATGGTCTTACACCATGCGTCGCCGACTCCGATGGCTGATTTTGAAATTGAGGACAAAAGCCTGCAATAGCAATTGGGAAATCATCGCGAATTTTTGCGATGTTTTAACCTTTAGAAAAACAAAGTGTTAGGGCGATGATAAAGAGGGAACTAAGAATTTAGCGTCCGTTCCCCGAACGGGCTCGATCAGGAGCGTAATCATTCGGGCTGATATGGGAATCAGTCCCGACAATTTAAACGCTTACCTCGCATCTTCAATCCCCCGCTCAGGTGAAAGGGGAGATTCTTACCAATTATTACAGCACGAGAATTGGAAACGATTGTTCAGCTAATCTTTATATTTCGGCATGTAATTATCAAGCTCAGCTATATACTTTTCTTTTTCTTCTTGAGTCAAAAAAGAAGCTTCAAAGGAGTTTTTCGCTATCTGATATAAATCATTTTTATCCAGACCTAGCGCTTCTGTGACTCGAGTATAATTCTCAAATATGTAACCACCGAAGTAAGCGGGGTCATCCGAGTTCACTGTCACGCATAGTCCCAAGTCCAGCAACTTCTTTAAATTGTGTTCTCTGATTGTGTTAAACAGGCCAAGCTTCACATTCGAAATCGGGCAGACAGTCAAGGGTATGTGTTCTGATTTTAATTTCTCTACCAGTTCAGGGTCTTCGGTGCAACGAACACCATGATCGATCCTGGAGACTTTGAGTGCTTCCAAAGCTTGCCATATGTATTCGGGCGGTCCTTCTTCACCCGCATGAGCGACTGTTAAAAATCCCTCCTGACGCGCCCTATCAAAGACATTTTTAAATCTTTCTGGCGGATTACCTAACTCGGAAGAGTCGAGTCCCACCCCTGTTATCGAATCCTTAAAAGTAAGTGCCTGTTCCAATGTCTCCATGGCGGATTCCGCGCTGATGTCGCGCAGGAAGCACATGATAAGCTTTGTAGAAATACCGAACTCCCTTTCAGCGTCGATCGAAGCCTTGCTTATACCTTTAATGACGGTTTTAAAGGGTACCCCTCTCTGTGTATGTGTCTGAGGGTCAAGAAAGATTTCGGTATGTCGAACAGTTTCCAAATGAGCCTTCTTCAAATAAGCCATCGCTAGATCGTAAAAGTCTTTCTCATGTTGAAGGACCCTGGAGACTAAATAATATAGATTGAGGAATGATTGTAGATTATTAAAATTATACGCCTTCCTCAATTGTTCAGGGGATTTAAATGGAAGCGTTAAATTGTTCCGGTTGGCAAACGCGAACGCTAATTCAGGTTCCAGGGTGCCTTCAATGTGTACGTGAAGCTCGGCCTTGGGTATACCAAGGATAAATTGTTTACGTTTATTATCGATCTTCATGAACAACTCTTGGAGATTTTTGAGGTTGGTTAACCTAAATTATCCGTTATTGAAATCTTGATATCGTGACCTTTTAATAATCAGGATCTCTGACCATAGAATTTTTTTTCCCACTGCTTCTGGTTTTCCTGGGCTTCTCTGATGAACGGACTGAAGATGGCGGCATTCAGTAGGAGCTTGTTTAGAAGGTTGAACGGAAATTTTACAGGTCTTTCAAAGTCCACGAATAAGACTGCTCTATGTCCGGCTGTTTCGTTCCATACCTCATGATTGTAGGAGTCGTCAAATATAAGGCTTTTTCCTTCTTCCCAATGTGTAATTTCTTTGTCAATACGGATTCGACATTTTTCGATAGGCTCAGGCACGACGAGACCCAAATGATAGCGGAGGACACCGTTGTATGCTCCCCGGTGCGGAGGAATGTGTTTATTCGGTGACAGGATTGAGAAAAAAGCGGTTTTCATTCCGGGGATTTTTTTCAGTATTCTTGTGGTCTCGGGACACCTTCTACAGTTCTCTCTACTCTCGAGACCAAAGCCCGCGAGGAAAAAGGTCTTCCATTGATCATCCTCTGTGATCGTTTTAACTTCTCTCATGATCTCATGAAAACTTGGTAACTCTTCCCTCCGCTCCATAACTGTATCGAGCTCTTTTCTGATTGTTTTCCACTCTTTCTCGATTTCCAGAGACCATGGGAAGGTAGAATTTTCGTAAACCGGTAGATTCCCATTAATGGAGAATTTTATTAGTACTTTTTCTACCCAATTGATAAAAGCAGCGATTGTTTTGCCGATGATGCTGGTCGGGGGATTCAGCGGTTTATAATGCTCTTTATCGCTCCGGTCTTTTTTTTCGGATAAATTTGCGATCGGAGATTGCTTTAATTCTGTTTGCCGGTTGTTCATGATAATTTGATCATAAGACAGGAATCATCGCCATATTTGCATTAACGTAGATTTGGATAGGATCGTTTTACCGGGTTAAAATTATATTTAAATGTGAAGCGTAATCAAGATTGGACTGATTTGAAATTCACAGCCTGCATGTTTATTCGGTTGTCGAATATCCTATCCGTCATAACCCCAGCTGTTCACCCTGAGCTCAGCCGAAGGGTGAATGGGTCGAATTAAACCGTTGGGGGTGATCTTTGAATTAATATTTCTAGATCGGATTAACCTTTAGGTTCTTCAAAATGCTAATTTCATTTGACTATTGGGAATTGAGTTCGAAATCGGTTTACGGAGATGGTAAGAAGTAGGGGCACGCTGCAGCGTGCCTCTACCATGATCATTATCCTCAATCACGATAATTCCATGCATGTGATTTGGCACGATAATGTAGCCATCGAATTTCAAATTTATTCGGATAGCAAATGTTTTCAGTGTGCAGGCGGCTTTAATTTACCATACCTGACCGGTCGGGGTATGTAGGTCTTTTGGGTGTTTGAAGATGATTCTTTTTTAAAATATCTAAAACAACATCAATTGCCTTATTTAGCTGCCGGTCGTTATCGGCAGCGACTTCTTGGGGAGAGTTCTCAACTTCATAGTCAGGCTTCACACCGAATCCCTCTATCTCCCATTTGCCGTCTGAATTCCAAAAAGCGTAGCTCGGTGCTGTAACAAATCCGCCATCTATCAGGTCGGGGCTGCCGCCGATTCCGATAAGGCCTCCGAGGGTTCTAGTTCCGACAAGCTTTCCTAACCCAGCCTTCCGGAAGTAGTAGGGAAAGGCATCGCCGCCCGAGCCCGACCAACCGTTTATTATCATCACCTTGGGTCCGCTGTGCGATATGGTAGGGGTCTGCAAATCTCTTTGGTCGCGTCTTGCCCAGAAGTTTAAAATCGGACGATTAAGCAATTCGATAAACCGATCCGGTATTTGACCCCCGCTGTTGAATCTTTCGTCTATTATCAGACCGTCTTTAAATCTCTGCGGGGTAAATTGTCGGACCAGTTCATTTTGACCATTTCTTCCAGTATCTGGCACATAGACATAACCCACACGACCTTTAGTCTTTTCTTCTACCGTTTTTCTGTTGTTCTCAACCCAGGTGAGGTAACGCAGTTGTTGATCGTCCTCCCGGGATAATGGATTGATCGGAATTTCTCTTGAGCCTTTGAGTGTCGGGGAGGAGTTGACTGAGATTGTTACAATTTGGTTTGCGAGACCTTGAAAGGCGTACCAGGGGTCCATCGACGTATCCAGTGGCTTACCATTAACTGCGAGCAAGTATTCTCCTTCACTGACATTTATTCCGGGCTCGGCGAAGGGCGAACGTACACCAGCATCCCAAGCCGCGCCGTTGTATATCTTTTTTATCCGATAAGCATTGTTTTTTTTGTCCAGTTCAAAGTCGCATCCTAAAAGGCCAACCGAGATTTGCTCCGGTTGATCAATATCACCACCGCCAACGTAAGTGTGTGAACTGTTGAGCTCTGAAATCATCTCTCCTATCACATAGTTGAGGTCTTCTCTGTCTACGACATAAGGTAGGAGCGCTTCATAACGGGTTTTAATGGTTTGCCAATCGACGCTGTGCATGTTTGGGTCGTAGAAAAAGTCGCGCTCGATTCGCCAGGACTCGTTAAAGATCTGTTTCCACTCGTCCAGGGGATCGATCCATACCTTCATCTGATCGGTAGGAATGGTATCATCACCGACCTTTTTGCCCTCCGCGAGATCGATAATGCCGTAGGTGGAGTTACTCTTGTATAGTAGCTTTTTGCCATTCGCGGAAGATACGAAAGTGTCGACGTTTGGAATTATTGTTTTTTCTTTCCCTTCGTTGATGTCGTAATACTGAATCTTGCCCTCTGGACTGTCCGGTTTTGAAGAACCAGCAGCCGGGTATCTGACATATACAACTTTGCCTTCAACAGCAGCGAGCCGGCCGAAATTACCGCCATCAACCGGGAGTTTGACGATGCGTCTTTCAAACCCATCAAAATCTATTTCATTATTATCCGTTTTCTTTTCAACTGCGTCGCTTTTTTCATCTTCACTCGTCTCCTCTTCATCACTTTGAGGGGCTAGCGGTGATCCTATATCCTTTCTAAGAGTAGAGGCATAGATTTCGGTAGAGTTGGGATAGACCCATGTATCATCAATGTCGCTGTAAACAGGTTTAAAGCTCCTATTTGAATAAAAGAAAAGGTACTTGCCGCTGGGATCGAACACCGGCGACATATCATCGTAATAATCGCCTGTGACCTGATGTGTCTTATTCTGTTTCACGTCGTAAATCACGATTGAGCCTTGACCATTAGGCATCTTTTTCGAATATGCGAGCCATCTGCTGTCTGGAGACCAAGAATAAGAGTTAATAAGCTCCCATTCGTCTTTATCGATTAATTTAGGTTCGTTATCGTCAAGGCTAAGAATATACAAGTTTCCAATGTTATCACTGAAAGCGACGAGCTTACTGTCCGGAGACCAAACCGGCGATTTTGGAAAGCCTTTCCCGATGTTTGCTATTTGTTTTTCCTGCCCGCTTCCGTCGCTTGGGCGGATGTATAATTCGTATTCTCCGGAGCGGTCCGAGAAATAAGCGATGAACTTCCCATCGGGTGACCAGGCGGGGTATCTTTCTGCTATGCCTGAAGAATTGGTTAGGTTCCTTATACTGCCCTGTTTTTCCGGAACGGTTAATATTTCACCTCTAGCCTCGAAAACCGCTCTCTTACCATTAGGAGAAAGGTCGAAAGTTGTGATAGATTTTCCGACGTCTTTCAGTGCGGGACGAATATCCGGTAAGTCTGAGGGAATCTCGACGTTGACTCTATTCGTCGTTTCATCTTTGAGATTGAGCACGAATAGCTCTCCGCCGTTTTCAAAGACAATCGAGTCGGGACCGAGGCTTGGCCATTTTACGTCGTATACATCAAAGTTAGTCACCTGTCTGGAATCCTTTGTCTTTATATCGTAGGCCCAGATGTTTAACTTTTTCATGGAGCCTCGATCTGAAAGAAAGTAGATAGTGTCATCATGCCACATGGGCATACCGTCAGTGCCTTGAAATTCCGTTATTTTTGCTGATGTATTATTCTGGAAGTTGTAAACCCAAATATCGCTTGCCATCCCTCCACGATATCGCTTCCACGTCTGAGAGCCCTCAGAGATAAATTGAAAGGCCATATGATTTCCGTCTGGCCTAAAGCTCGCTAGTTCTCCATAAGCAAGGGGTAATGGTTCCGGCAATCCCCCCTCAATCGATTGTCTGAAGAGGCGGTTGAAACGACTAAGCGGACTCATCATCTTTGAACGAAATAGGATGTTCTTTCCATCGGGATACCAATCGACGACAACGTCATCTTCTGGGTGATGAGTTAATCTCTTTGGAATTCCGCCGCCCGTGGGGATAACATAAGCATCAATATTCCCGTCATAGTTTCCGCTGAATGCTATTGATTTGCCGTCCGGTGAGAACTTTGGAAACAGCTCGTGTCCTTTAGCAGAGGTTAATTTTCTTGCAATACCTCCCTCAAGGGGCACAGTCCACAGGTCGCCGGCATACACGAATACAATGTTATCGGCACCGACGTCCGGGAAACGCAGCATGAGTGCATCTGGTTGACTGTTCTCCAGGGTTTGAGAATATGTTGTTGATGAAATGAAAAGTAGGATAATGCCTGTTAATAATGCCGATTTTTTCATTGTTAAATTTCCTGTCCTAGTGAATTACTTTCTGTAATAAGATGCAATTATCTGGAAATACAGTTCATTTTGAAATTGATTTCGAAACTGCAAATTAATTCATAAATTATAACTAATTTTTTTTATGAATTTTCAAATTTCTCTGGTGAATTCCATGCACGTAGGAGATCGCTTCGATATCCTCGCGATTGTAAAAGCCAGGCATCTCTAGGACGAAATCTTTAAGCGTATTATCTTCATTTATCTTACTCTTCTTTCTAACTTCTTTGTCTTGATGCTGAAACGAGTTCAGCACATGTACAAAGAAGAATTTCTTCGACTGTGCTCAGGATAAGGCTGTCCCCTTGTTATCATTCCCTAATTCCTTAATAGGGAATCCATGCTTTTACCTCTGGATCCCCGACTACCGATTTCGGGGATGACAACGGGGCCTGGATCCCCAACTGGCTTGTCCCCGGATAATTCTGGCGGGGAGTGAGAGGGAATCAAGGCTAGCTTCCATTCCGTCTCTGCGGGGAGTTTTTCGCCGGAGCAATCTCATCTTTTTATTCATGTCTCAGGTTTCTTTGCTTAACTCGATTTCTCTCAGGTATGCCGGCAGCAACTGAAGAGATTGTTTCTTTGTGTACAGGCTGCTGTTTACTGCGGGGTTATTCATTCCTTGTCTGCGAAGCCATTGTACAGGTAGCCGCCAAATCTGGGGGTTTTTTCCAGATAAAAGTTTTCTAACTCGGAGATAATTAGCTCAGTTGATTCAACTAAATTTTTTATATTTCTGTTCAAATTGCAACCATCGGCAAACATATTGGTGATAGCGTTTAATCGATTCTGCCATTTTTCCACATTTGGATCGGGGCTGAGACCATGCTCGAGAAAGAAGAAACGGCCGCCTTGTTTTAAAACCCTCTTGACTTCCGAAAGCGCTTTGTTGACATTTTCGACGCTGCAGAGTGTAAATGTGCTAACCACGCTGTCAAAAGTATTGTCAGGAAAGGGGAGGGAGTCCACACTCATATGTTTGAGATCAACCTGGATCCCGGATGATGCGACTCTCTTCATGGCTTTTGGGTTCATTCCTTGGTTGGGTTCTACCACTGTTATTTTCCTGACATGATCTGGATAGAAAGGAAGGTTTATACCAGTGCCGAAGCCAATTTCCAGTATATTTCCATCAACATCTGAGAGCAGATCCTTACGATATTTCTCCAGGATTTTTCTAGACATTGCCAGGTTACATAACCGGGGGAAAACGTATTTTTTGTATAGGCCCATTTTTTTAATAGATGGTTTTTGTGTCGTTGGTAATTTTGGGAATGTATGTGCTCAGCCTGTTTTTCCATCCTGGGAGCCATCTCTTTTCATTGCGTTCCGGCGGCGAATTCTCTACCCGGCTCGCCAAAACCTTTTCGGCGGCTTCAACAAATTCATTTACCGCAGGGATTCCGGTCTCGGTTCCATTCATCTCGTCCAATACCTGAAGTAGACCCCAACCCTCTCCCATATAGCGCTCTGACGGATTTGTGCCTTCCCCCTTGAAATTTACATAATCGATGAGGGCATACATTCCCATAGGCGAATTTGCTACGCGGAAGAATTGAGTCTTGATATGATCATGTAATTCTTTGGGGGAGTACTCCAGCAGATTATCCAGCGAGATTTGAAAGCGATTTACTAAGAAAGCCGTCTGAAGTGGAATGGTGTCTATCAGAAATTGTCTTAGTTCAATCATCCTTTTGCTATTTAAGTCATTTGTGAACTCTTGGCGGCTATTCCAGGGCGAATCCTTATTCGGCGAATTACCGATCCAGGAAGGTGGTTCTATACCGCTGGATTTATAAAACTCTAATAGCGTTGGAAAAGTCTCTCGGAATGGCCCTTCTTTTCCGGGGGGGTACCAGATAAAGTGACCGATGCCTAGTGATGGGAATTCTTCGCCTTCATTCCATGCAACCAGGTTTTCAGCCTTTCCTCCACATTCATTAATATAAATGCGATTGCCTATTTGCCGTAACTCTTCTTTTGAGAGCGTGGGGAGCTGGCGCTGTTGACCCGTCGCTTCACCGGCATAGAGCCCAAGCACAAAGCAAAGAGTAATCAGTGAACTCATCTTTTTCGTATTCATATTGTTTGTGATTAATGTTTTTAAATTAGTATCTCAGTGCATGTTGACTTATGGATCTCATATTTCGGAATTCCTAGCGAGCCGCCTCAGCTTCTTGATTCGGCTCCTGCGGCGCTTGGATTCAAGCCGTCGTTTTATTGATTCATACGTGGGTTTTGTTTTACGTCTTTTCTTCGGCTTTTGAGCGGCTTTAACTATCAATCTGATGAGACGGTCCAATGCGTCTTTTCTGTTTTTTTCCTGCGACCGGTACCGACTGGCTTCGATTATCAGTATCCCTTCTTCGGTTGCCCTTCTGCCAGCTATACGCAAGAGCCGGTTACGAACATCGGATGGTAAACTCGGCGAATTAGCCACATCGAATCGTAGTTGCACCGCAGTGGCAACCCTGTTCACATTTTGCCCTCCAGGACCTGAGGAGCGTATAAATTCCTCTTTTATTTCGCTTTCATTAATGAAAATCTTATCCGTAATTTGGATCATTACTTTAGTTTAAGTCCGGTATCAGATCAACTCAAGTTTAAGCGGGTAGTCATGACCGATTCTTATACGGGGAAATCATTAATGAGTTGGAAAGGATATCAAGCTTAATAGGGTTGAGACACCAAAGATCAAAATTACAATTCCGGCAATCTTATTTACCCACTTCATCCTGCCGAAGTCGAACCTTTCACGAAACATTAAACTCATACCCCACAGTGCGAGCCATATGAAGCTTGAACCAACGAATACTCCGAAGACAGTTAGACTCGCGGATCCATATCTTGCATTTGAGCCTACTAATCCAAATCCTGCAAACATGACCGCAAATGTAATAATGGTGATCGGATTCGTAATGGCTATTAAAAAGGCTGACCCGAATGCACTAAAAAGATTAGGGCTTCTGGTCGGGGTTATTTTCTTTTGAGTGTTCACAAAAAATACCCTTATACCTATCAGGCAAATTATAATTCCGCCTAAAAGGCGAATCCACTCCTGTTGGTTAATCAGAAAGTTGGAAACCACTGTTAATCCAAAAGCCGCGATGAGGCCAAAAATCACATCGGCGGTTGTCGCGCCGAGTCCCGTCAGGAAACCGTTGATCTTTCCCTCTGTAAGGGTGCGCTGCACGCACAAGGTGCCGACTGGTCCAACGGGCGTAGCTATGATAATTCCTACAACTATTCCCTTAAAGAATAAGCCCATCTCCATCGGCAGTCTGTCTCTAAAGTATTCTACGCCAACCCTAGTATTCGGTAAAAGGTGTCAAAATATACTTCTTTTAACGGATAATATCAAATCAAACGGGAAATTGGATTGGAGAATAAATCAGTATTGGGTGAAATCGGGCTTCGGGTTGCAAAAAATCTGGGCGGACGATGAATTCAATCGATTATCCTCGGCATTGTCTCTAGTTAATTGAATCGATTTCGATGCTTAACCTATTGCCTTTCAGTCCGATTCTCGCCTTTCCCCCTGTTAACAGCTTCCCGAACAGGATTTCTTTTGATAGTCTTTCAGTAATCTCTGCGTCTATCAGTCGTTGAATTGGCCGAGCTCCAAGCCTTGAGTCGTAGCCCTTTTCGGCAAGGTAGGTTCTCGCCCCTTCTTCAAGTTCGATAGCTACCTTTTTGGGTTTTAATCTTTCGGCTAATTGGCCGATGATTTTATCAACGATCCTTTTTACGACTTCCATATCGAGTGAATTAAAATGTACGATAGCGTTTAGCCTGTTTCTGAACTCCGGGCTGAAGTATCGATCAATGGCCTCGGCGCTCTTATCTTCGTATTCGTGCTTTCCAAATCCCATAGTTCTTCTACTGCTCTCCCTCGATCCGGTATTGGTAGTCAGGATCAGGATTATCTGTCTAAAGTCGACCTTTCTTCCGTTTGAGTCTGTTAGCGTAGCGTGATCCATCACCTGTAATAATATGTTGTAAATGTCTTCGTGAGCCTTTTCAATTTCGTCCAGCAGCAACACGGCGTGAGGATGTTGGTTAACTGCTTCCGTAAGTTGACCGCCCTGGTCGAAGCCTACGTATCCCGGCGGTGAACCGATCAGACGTGAAACGGTGTGCTTTTCCATGTATTCGCTCATGTCGAAACGAATAAACTCTATGCCCAGCAACGAGGCTAATTGTTTGGCTGATTCTGTCTTTCCGACACCTGTCGGTCCAGCAAACATGAAGGAGCCCACCGGCTTTTGTGGTTCATTGAGCCCTGCTCTCGACATCTGGATTGAGGTTACAAGCTTTTCTATCGCGGAATCCTGACCAAATATAACCTTTTTCAGGTCATCCGAGAGGGTTATCAGCCTCTGCCGATCGTCAACTCTTACAGTTCTAGAAGGTATTTTGGCAATCTTGGAGACCAGGGACTCTATATCTTTGACAGTAACCTGCCTCAGTTTCGACTTATAGTTTCGAAGCTTGACCTCCGCGCCCGCCTCATCGATGATGTCTATTGCCTTATCCGGCAATCGTCTATCGTTTAAATACTTGGCTGATAACTCGACTGCGGCCTTAAGGGCGGCATTCGAGTAGCTCACGTTGTGGAAATTTTCGTAATAATTCCTTAAGCCCATCAGAATTTTAACGGTCTCTTCCTGGCTGGGTTCATAGACGTCAATTTTCTGGAATCTCCTGGCCAGTGCGTGGTCTTTCTCAAAAACACTACGATAATCTTTTAATGTCGTTGTACCTATGCATCTAATCTCACCATTTGCAAGGGCGGGCTTCAGCATATTTGAAGCATCCAATGTGCCGCTAGAAACGGCTCCTGCTCCTATTACGGTGTGGATCTCGTCTATGAATAGTACTTTATTTTTGTCACCTTTGACTGCGTCAATAATCGACTTTAGCCGTTCTTCAAAGTCCCCCCTATAGCGCGTTCCCGCGGTCAGGGAGCCCATGTCCAACGCATATATGTTTAGATCCTTTAAAGCCTCTGGGACTCTGTTTTCGACGAGACGGAGCGCCAGTCCCTCGGCTATGGCTGTCTTACCGACTCCGGCATCGCCCACAAATATCGGGTTGTTTTTTCTTCTTCTGGCCAGTATGTGAATTGTTCGTTCAATCTCTGTCTCACGACCTATCAATGGGTCGATCCTCCCATCTTTAGCCTTTTGCACCAGATTTGTGCAAAATCTCTGCAGAGGATCTTTTGGTTTGGACTCTTTGGTTTTTCCGCTTTCAGTGACAGACGCTCCTGACTTCTCATCTCCCAGATTCTCGGCGTCTCCATGAGATATAAATCGAACTACGTCGTAACGTGTCAGGCCCTGCTGATTTAGAAAATAGACGGCATGAGACTCTTTTTCCCTGAACAATGCTACCAATACACTGCTGCTGTCGAGTTCTTCCTTGCCTGCCGATTGAACATGCATAGCCGCCAATTGCAACGTTAGCTGGCTTCCCAATGAATATTGGGGATCCGGAATTTCATTTCCCTTGATGGGAGGAATGTTTTCATCCATGAATTTCTCTAACGACCTCTTAAGATCTTCCACATCAACTCCGCAGCCAATCAGGATTCCTAACGCATGGGTATCCTCTGTTAATGCCAGTAATATGTGCTCTAGAGTCACAAACTCATGTCTTCTATTCTTAGCATGTCTGTATGCCCTATTCAGGGTTTTATCGAGTTCTTCGGATATAATCATTCTTCTTCTCCGCCCTCTTCGACTTCCATGTCACACTTCAATGGATGCTCGTGCTGCTTCGCTAAGTTGTCTACCTGCATCACCTTTGTTCTGGCGATGTCATAAGTATATACGCCGATGATGCTCTTTCCTTTTGTGTGGGCTTCAAGCATTATTCGTGTACCCTCTACTTCACTCTTATAGAAGACCCTTACAAGTACCCATACAACAAATTCTCTGGGTGTGTAATCATCGTTCAATAGTACAATCCTGTACATATCGGGTCTTTTTAATTTGGTAACTTCTTCGGTGAGGAGCTCTCCCTCAAGATCTTCAATATTTAATTTCTCGTCAGACATGATCTGGTTCCTAGGTTTAATTATTATTATTATTATTTATGTTTACTCATGCAAGTATTTTAAGGGTGAAATACTGTTGTAATCGTCTATTAATCTTGTCATGTAATTTCGCTCATTACTTAAATATTTTTTTATAGCTTCATTCGCCTCACGATTTATGATGAAATGAGAACTGTAGGTTGGCACGGCAACAAAGCCTCTCAGAAACTTATGCTCACCCTGTGCGCCGGCTTCAAATATATCGATTTTTTTTGCAATTGAATAGTCTATCAACTTATAGTAGCAGCATTCAAAGTGGAGATTTTTATAATCCCCGATGGATCCCCAGTAACGCCCGAAGAGTCTATTGTTTTTTACGATGTTAAAGGTACCGCCGACGGCTCTGTCTTCATCCTCTGCCAAAACCAGAACCAATCTGTGCCTGAAGTTTTCAAACATCAAATTGAAAAATTGCCCGTTCAGATAAGGCCTTCCCCATTTTCTGGAGGTTGTATCTGAATAGAATTCCCACATAGCGTCCATGTGCTGTCTTTTAATATCGTCTTTTTCGATGATCGATATCTTTAATCCAAGCTCTCTAAGCTGCCTCCTTTCTTTTCGAATCTGTTTTTTCCTGTTTGAGCGCAAATCGTACAGGAAGTCGTCAAAAGAGTTGTATTCCCTATTTTTCCAATGATATTGATGGGTCTTCCTGGTCAAAAAACCAAGCTTTTCTAGAAACGTTTGCTCCTTCTCGGTCAAGAAAAGAAAATGAATAGAGGAGACATGCCCTTTCTCACAGAACTCAATTAGGCGATTAACAATAACGAGAGCTATTTCCTCAAACGAGTAGTCCGGATCTACCAGAATCCGCGTTCCGTTGGCGGGCGTAAATGGTATTGCTACCACCGCCTTGGGGAAATATTGCAAACCTGCATTCTCGAAGGCCTGTGCCCACTCCCAATCGAAGATGTATTCCCCGTAGGAATCGAACCTTAAATAGAACGTCAGGGCACCGACAATCTTTTCGATATCGTACAGTACTATATGTTTTGGTATCCAGCTCGTACCCTTGCCAACACAAGCGGAAATTTCCAGGGCTTCAAGAAATTCATATTCGAGAAATGGATTTTCGCGATCTACGATTAGATTGTACTGATCCTTATCGATGTGATTGATTGAGTCGTATATAGCCACATTAAAATGACTATCTTTTTTATCCTGAAGATTGTAACGGTAGTTTTTGTTTACGTTCTGCATCATGATCTATGGGGACATCGGTTCTTCAGCATAAGAATGCGTTAGGAATCCAATCGATTAATGCATTAATTTTTATACTCTAATAATTTAACCTAAAAATTGACCAGTTTTAAACCTCATTAATAGATCCTCATACCCCTCTTTTTTCTCCCCAGATGATCTTATGGAGTTGCGGCAGGATTCTTATATCTTCAAGCTTGTCTTCGATTACCTTTTCTGTCAGCCACTTAAGGTTTGTGCCATCGACAGGTTGAAAGATGATGCTGGCTTCGATCCTATAGCCTTCTAGAATGGATTTTGCATATTCGTAGTCCACTTCGTCGTTAATCACGAATTTTAGCTGATCCTTTTTCCTCAGCTTTTCATAGAGTTTAAAATCCATCCTATCTTCCATTTTTGAGCTTGGACACTTGCAATCCATGCTGATAACGCAGTTATCGGTCCAAAAAATGGCTGGAGGATCCTTGTGACCGCTCGTCTCCAGCAGAATCTTGTATCCACCCCTTACTAAATCATTGGCGAGTTCTTCTAACTCTGCCCTTTGCAAGAGGGGTTCTCCGCCGGTGATACAAATCCTCTTACACTTAAACATTTCGATAATACTTCGGACATCTTCTATTGACATTTGCTTAAAATCTCGACCTTCTACCGCATACATGGAATCGCACCAAGTGCATCTCAGATCACATGCGAATAGCCGGACAAACACGGTCGGGAGCCCGATTTCCACTCCCTCGCCCTGAATAGAATAAAATATCTCACTTATCTTCATTTCTATTTCAACTTAAAATGATACCAATACCCGCTTTATATTGCCATCATGGGGGGAAGTCATGTGGGACCCCAAAACCTAGTTTTTGCTCCCCGAACGGTCATTCCCGTGGGTTCTTATTGGGAAGCCATAAAGAGTTCATTGTTGTAGATGTTACATAATGCAGGGGCCAACATTTTTAAAGATTTAGTATTGTTCTTGTGATAATCGGCCTTCCAAAAATTGCGTTAAGAAAATCAGGAACTGAGACGGATAGAAAAATTTATGGGTTGCGGTTGGGTTAAATTTTTTAGTCGAAGTTTATGATTTTTAGCAAATTTTTGGGAAGCCTTGATTTTTGCTTCTTTGTATCAAGACAAAGAAGATAAAAAATTAAACGATGGATCTCCGATTATAAGCAAAAACTAGTTAACGACGCTTGTTTTGACCGGTCGGAGGTCATCTGCTGATTTATTAAATTAATCGTTATAGAGGCTACCAATAGTTCGTGCCTGCCCCCGGTTGATGAAATCAACGAAGCCGTTCCTGGCCACTCGTATCGTTTGCGGCAAAAAAAAACGATAGTATATGTGCTATTGAATTAAGCAACTGCGTGTATTTTGAAGGCAGTTTTTACTTTCTCTCGGAATAAATATCGCTTTATAAATCTGCGGAACCGTCATGAATTGCGTAGAGCTCGATTGTCTATCGTTGGCCTAATTAGTCAAAAACTAATCAAATTTAAATCTATTATTAACATAGAAAGCCATAATATTACTAACGTTGCAAGTTAAAAGCCGCCCGCAGTTATTCTGGCATAAATCTTGCTGAATTTTATATTGAATGGACCCATTTTGAATAAATTTATGTAGTGAGCTTCAGATGATCGGATTAGCCAAGCAAATACTGAAAAAAGAATGGGACACTTTAAGACTCTACTTCGATAGTTGCGGAGACATAGGTGAATTCAAATTGGAGGACCTTATGAATTCCCCATGGGTAACGGGCGGAGAAGAATCTCTGATAGGAAAGACAGTTAGGATGTACGAAAGTTTTCCGAGATACGGTTATGCGTCGCGGGAAGCCTTTTCGGTGGTCACAATACTGGTATCAAGCGCGGCTGAAAAACTAGGGCTAAGTAAAGACATAGCCTATTCCTTTGGGTTAGGTTTCGGGTTTGTTAGAACCGGTTTGATTTCTCACTCTGAACTAGAACCAAAGCAAATCATTTTCTACAAGCTTTTCTTTCCGATCGGTGCAGTCGTGAATAATTATCTGGACTTCGAACCCTCTTTAGTAAAGCCGAAGATAAAAGCCTTATTTGAGAGGTTCAAGCTTTGGGATAATTGTCCCGAATCTTACCTCGATGACTACAAGGAATATAAAGATATCGAACGATCTTGGAAGGATTGGGACGAAATTAGCAAGTAAACAAATTAACCAGTTGTCATTAAATCTGAGCTATTGAAAAGCTGAACTGATTTATGTGGGAACGCTGTTCCAATCTGGCAGCGTTCCCACATTCTTAAAGGAGGATGGAGGATGACATATTTAAGTCATACACTTAATACTTAATATACATAATAAAGTAATTTACTTAGGTTGTCAAGGGGTAATTTTTATTTCTTATCAAGGAAGAAAAAACGCAATAATGAAGAGGAGTTGATGTGGATCACAAATCTTCCGTGGAGTAAATGCAATCATTATAAGACAGCAAAGACCTCCCGGAGGTGTAAGATTATTTTTTGTCATTATTGACTCAAGGTGACACCGTCAATTATACTCCTAAAGAAAAAAGAGGTGCGAGGATTTCCGCATAACATGCCATAATGGGCCGATTATGTGGAATGGTTTCCGTATAACTATAAGTTAGCTCTATGTGTACGGGTGCCGGACTGGCATTAGTCTCCCTAGGAGAGTGTCGTGCAGCCCGAGCACGCCAAGCGGGAACGGTGGTTTTCCATATGGCCAAGGAAATGTATCAGGCACGTTACAAGACCGCTCAAGAAATTCGCAGCCACGGTGCCATCGACAACCTCCAAGACGGGCCGACGATTCGGACGCATGGGACTGCCACCCGGCTGATTGCTTGGCCGGGGAATGGATACCAAACCGAGAGCGTCCACGTCCTCACGCTCCAACCCGGCGATGAGAGTGGGAGAGCTACTGCTATTCGGTTGCTGAGGAAGCCCTGCTGTGCCTGCACGGGTCCGGGCAAGTGTTCCTCCGCGGCCAGTGGGTTACCCTTGAGCCTGGGGACATCGCGTATTTCCCCGAAGGCGTGCCGCACGCAACCCGGAACCCACAGGGGCAACAGGAGCCCTTCATCCTCGTCAGCCAGATCACACCTCCTCAGTTCGACCTTTACCAGGATCAAGGGTTCTACCATCGGGACCTCGGCGTGCTCAATGGGGAGGCCATCCGCAAGGCTACGATCAATGCCCAACGGAGCCCGTTACCAGCGGTGAGCCGAATGGGCTTCCGCGACACGCATCCCGAGCACCGGGTGTGGAACCTGACTGCCGCCGACGTGCGGCGCGAGGGTGCTCTGTTCAACGTGTACATGGGGACGGAGTGGTTCGGACTCGGCCTTCCCGGCCGCCTCATCCTATGGCCCGGCGCCGGCACGCGGAGTGCGGGGTTTAATTACGTCATGGCCCCGGCCAGGGAGCCCGACATGATTCACACGCATCCGACCTCGGACGAGTGCCTCGTCCTGTGGGAGGGAACCGCCCAGGGGTACATGGGTCAAGGCTGGATCGACCTCGAAATGTACGACTGCATCCTGGCGCCATGTGGGGTGGTGCATGGCCATCGGTCTGAGACAAGCGCGAGCGTCTTGGGCGGCTTTGCCTCGCCGCCGCAGCTGGATCTGCTGATGCTGACCGAGTTCTACCAGGACGGAGTGTTCCGCCAGGCGACGTGGAAGCAGCTGCGTGCGGAGGACAGTCCCGGTGTTGAGCGGTTACGTGAGAGGGCAGTGTGAGGGGTCAGGGTCAGGCTTTGCTTATTTGATTATCGTAGCTGTAGAATTCAAAAGGGTGGGGTTGCAAATCGCTATTTTATTAGACGGCTTAATTATTCAAGAATAAAAAGATGAATTTCCCAGTTGCTCTTTGGATTGTAATACCAACTTGAAGATGAGTGGAGGACTAAAGTCCTCCGCTACAGGAGCGATAGAGGAAGGCAGGGTTTCTCACATTGCCGTGTTGGAACTCACCTTTCATAACGAGTGGGGTCCGAGACCCCGGACTGATTAAAGGCCCTCTTTCTTTCTCTGCACGAGCTACATACCCCACAGTGTAAGTCTCCACCCCTATAGCAGGACCATGTTTTTTGATAGGGAACTCCGAGCTTGGTTCCAAGCTTAACGATGTCGGATTTGTCCATGTGTGCAAAAGGGGCATTAACTGTTAAATCTGGATTGTCGGTGGCAAGCCTTTCTGCGGACTCAAACGCCTCGACGAATTCAGGCCTGCAATCCGGGTAAATTCCCCTGTCAGAATGGTGCGCTCCAAAGAATACACGGTTAGCACCGGTACTTACAGCGTATCCGATTGCAATGGATAGGAAAATGGAATTTCTATTGGGAACGATAGTAGCCTTTAGGGTGTCATAAAATGACACATCCGCGGGAACCTCTGGAATTGCAATACTTGAATCCGTTAGAGCAGAGCCTGTAAGAATCTCCTTCAGCACTGATAGATCTAAGACCTTATTAGAGATCTTTAGCCGCTCGCATATCCATTTTGCGCAGTCGATCTCTTTCTTGTGCTTCTGACCATAGATAAACGTAAGCGCATATGTTTTGCAGTTCTCGGTAACCATTTTAAAAAGAAGGGTTGAGCTGTCGATCCCTCCGGACGCTATGACTACGGCTTTCTCATTCATTATTACGGAAATAATATTAAATGCTTAAGATGGCGTGAACAAGGGATAGTTTCGTGTGAAATAGAAGTGAATGAATATATCTTCTTTGTCTTGATACTGAAACGCGTTCAGCACAGGTACAAAGAAGCAACGCTTCGACTTTGCACAGGCCCTGCGATCCTTCGATGAAACTCAAGGCAGGACAATGCTGTCGGGAAATCCTCCTTAATCCTCCTTTAGGAAAGGAGGAGATTCTCTATAGCGCAGCCTCTGAAAATAGACTCTGCACCGTCCTCCCCTTTTACAAAGGGGAGTTAGAGGGGATTTTAAGGTCTTCGTTCATAATTTTCTTAACGCAATTTTTGGAATGCCCTTCAAGTCCTTTTCATTTTGAAAAAGAGCAACAGAACTTAATCAGTGAGTCTTACCAACGGTTTCTTTATTTCTTAAAACGATATCGTAAAAATCCAATAACTTATGTTCAAGGTTGTCCACATGATTAATGACACCCTGAATCTGGTTATCCAGCTCTTCGGCTTCGATGTCGATGTCCTCGCACCTCTTCCATTCAATGATATGGTTCTTGATGTGTTCAAAGGATTCATGCATTAGCTTCATGTCCTCTGAAATCCTTGATACGCTTATGGCAATTTCCTTTTTTTCCTTCTCCCTCTTTACGTAGCCGAGCCAGATGACTGCCACAAGAAACGCAATTATTAATATCCCTTGTGGAATTGATGTCTCCAGAGTCGGGTAGATGCCAAGGATATCGACTTGGGGTATAAAATTAATCGACTTAATCCCAACAATACCGGCCTCTTGAAATCCTCTTATCCCCTTTCCTAATAGTATGAAACACAGGAAGTAAAGAAAAAGGGTCGTAACGCTAAAAAAGTATTTGAGAGGTATCCTTACGGCAAGCTTAAAAATAGCAAATACAATGACTATGAGCAATAAAACACCCACGATAAGTCCCCAAATGATTGCATCCTTGGAGTCTTCAGCCTGAAACCAGAGAGCCTGATAGAATAGAACTGTCTCGAATGCCTCCCTGTACACTGCAAAGAAAGAGACGCTCGCGAGCGCGAAGAGGCTTTTTTTCGAAACTGCCTTCTGTACCTTTCCCTGTATGTATTCTTTCCACTTCTTGACTTCGATCTTGGTAATCAACCAATAGCTTACGTAAAATAGGACCGCTGCGGCGACAAGAGAAGTTACACCCTCGATTATTTCCCGCTGAGCGCCACTGATTGTTATTAAGGTTTTTGCCAGAACCCATGTGATAAGACCTGCTACAAGAGCAAGTATCCAACCCAAGTGTACATACTTGATGACGTGTTTAGTTCCAGCCGCGGAAAGAAAGGCTAGCACGGCGGCTATGATCAAGACTGCTTCAAGGCCTTCGCGTAGCATGATAGCCAAGGAGTTAGTGAAGGAAAGCAGCTTATCAACAGGTTTACCACTCTCAAGAATGAGGGAAGCCCTTGAAAGGTCGGATGTAATTTCTTGATACAGGTTCTCTACCCTTTCTGTAGATTTACCTTCTTTGATTGCTTCCCTGAATTCAGAAAACTTTGTTTCAATCTTGAGCGTCAAATCCCGGTCTTTTAAGGCAAGGCCTGGTTCTACCATTTCAAATCCCTCGAAGTACGCATCCAAAGCCTCTCTGTAGGCTTCTTCCTTTTTTCCTTGTTTGTATAGTTCGAGAGAGTTTGCGAGGATTGTGCGTGCGTTTAGTAGTGAGTTGGTCTTTTGGTTCGAGCCTTCGACTATTCCAAGTCTCACATAGGGGATTGACTTTTCTTTATCGACTTTAGTTTGGTTGCTTTTTTCTAATATTCTTTCAATATCATCATTTGTGAGCGTGGAGAGAATTTTGTAATCCTTTAGTTCACTTGGAAGCTTGTCGAAGGGGGGTTTGCTACCGTTTGTACCGTCTTTTCCGTCTATGCCCAACGTCATAACGTAAAACGCTAAATTCCATTTTTCTCTGTCAGAAAGGTTGGGGAAACTGGGCATTTTTGTACCTTGTATGCCAAAACTCGTGGTGTTATAGATCTTGAATGGGGATAGTGTCGCCGTTGAGCTCATGTCTGTGAAGTTCATAGGAGGTGGATTAAGGCTTGATGCCAACGGGCCGTCACCGTAGCCAAGTATGCCATGGCACCGGGAGCAATTCTTTACGTATAACTCCCTCCCGGAATTTAGAGATGGATGATTCTGAGGATAAGGGACTATTCCGTAATCCGATATGAGTTTATCTTTGATTTCATTCGATAAACCTTCAACTTCGTCGACGGGAGACTTATTTACTATTTTGCGATTTAGCAGTTCCAGATCGGCCAGTGTTTTAGATTTATCAAGGCCTGAAACATTAAGCCCTTGTAAAAGATGAATTGCATCGTTAGAGAATCCAACCATCTCTTTATACTCATTGTCATTCACTATTTTTCCATCATGCACAGCATTCTTGTAGTCGCCTCCTATGTAATCTACTAGCGAGAGGATTCTTTCAGCTTCGTCAGCCGCGATTGACACGCCGGCCGCAAGGAAGAACAATATGCTGGCGATGAGGAGGAGATTAAATGCCCTGGAGATTGGAAATAGGTCGGATATAACCTTCCGAAATTTTAATAAAATGCCTGTGTTATCCTGCAACATTAAACAGATTCAATTAATGATCCCGTTCGAGAACTAATTGAAAATAATAATCAATTTTAATTTGCTTTGAGGTTAACATACCTTGGAGGCCTGTCAAGGAATAATTAATTTATCGCCAATTATGGTAATCATTTAATATACTTGTCTAATTAAATTGAGATTGTAAAATTTTTCTACCAGTATGATGCCCTCATCATGTGTTCGCATAGAAGAAGTAAAGCCACATGACCTGGATGAAATAATTGCGATCGAGCAGGTTAGTTTTCCTACACCTTGGCCGAGACAGGTGTTTGATATGGAACTGAAGTCGTCGAGGTCATATAAGCGCGTATCGAAAATGAATGGAACAGTTGTTGGTTATATCATTGCATGGAAGATCTATGACGAAGTGCATATTCTAAACTTAGCCGTTCACCCGGAACATAGGAGGAAGGGAATAGGACGGGGGCTACTGAGTGATTGTCTGCGATATTTTTCGAGTAAAGGGATAAAGTCTGCGATTTTGGAAGTCAGGGTTAGAAACAAAAATGCGATAAAGCTCTACCAGACAGCCGGCTTTAGATCTATTGGTTTAAGGCGTAAATACTATAGCGATACAGGCGAAGACGCACTCGTGATGAAGCTCGATATGGAATATATTGAAAAGCCGGTTGAATCTAACAGGACCAATGTTTAAACTTACAGCCAGTTACATTCTAACTTTTGCAGGCGAGCCACTTTGTCCGTACCTGCCGTAGACGTTTTGGAGAGCAGATGTCATCTCTCCGATCGTAGCATAGCCCCGCACCGCCTCGACTATGTAAGGCATAAGATTTTCATTTCCTCTCGCTTTTTCTTCAAGATTCTTGAGGTCGGAATTTACCCTGCCGTTGTCTCGTTTTTCCCTTAAAGTTTTTAATTTTTGTGTCTTTATTTCTTCAATCTTTGGATTAATTTTGAGAAGTTCGACCGGTTCGTCGTCGTCGCTCGTGAATTCGTTCATGCCCACTATTATTCTCTCCCCTTTTTCGACATCCAGTTGATACCTGTACGAAGCCTCCTCTATCTCACGGTTTATATATCCATCTTCAATACATTTAATCATTCCGCCCCTTTTATCGATCTGATCGAGATAATTATTCACGTCCTTTTCTATTTTATCTGTAAGACATTCAATGACATAAGAACCCCCAAGCGGATCTATGGTATCGGCAACGCCACTCTCGTAAGCGATTAACTGCTGCGTTCTAAGAGCTATAGTGGCGGCTTCTTCCGACGGTAGGGCAAGAGCCTCGTCAAAGGAATTCGTATGGAGTGATTGCGTACCACCTAGGACTGCTGCTAAAGCCTGTATGGTTACTCTCATGATATTGTTTCGGGGCTGTTGTGCTGTGAGTGTGACTCCGGAGGTTTGTGAGTGTACTCTAAACAGACATGCCCTATCAGTCTTTGCGTTAAATCTTCCCCTCATAATCCTGGCCCATAACCTTCTAGCCGCACGGTATTTCGCTACCTCTTCAAGAAAGTTGTTATGGACCGCAAAGAAAAATGAAACACGTTCCGCTATCTTTTGTATGTCTATTCCCCGCTTCCTTGCGTTCTCGAGATATTCTATTGCATCCGCAAGCATAAATGCCAATTCTTGCACCGCTGTTGAACCTGCTTCTCTAATATGGTAACCACTCACACTTATAGGATTCCATTTGGGAATAGCGTCTCGGCAGTACTCCATGATGTCTATGGTTATTTTCACAGAGGGTCCGGGCGGGAAGATATAAGTTCCCCTGGCGATGAATTCCTTAAGCAGATCATTTTGAACTGTGCCCTGGATACGGTCAGATCTCACACCCTGTTTTTCCGCTGCGACCATATACATTGCGAGTAGCATAGACGCTGTGGCATTAATTGTCATCGATGTGCTTACTTCTCCAAGTGGAATCCCCTCAAAAAGGATTTCTATATCTTCTAGAGAGTCTATTGCCACACCAACCCTTCCGACTTCCCCCTTGCTGATCGGGTGATCAGAATCGTAACCCATCTGCGTGGGAAGATCGAACGCGACACTTAAACCGGTTTGTCCCTGCTCAAGTAGGTACTTAAATCTTTTGTTTGTCTCTTCTGCTGTTCCAAAACCGGCATACTGGCGCATAGTCCAAAACCTTCCGCGATACATGGTTGGTTGAACACCGCGGGTAAAGGGATATTCGCCGGGATATCCAATTTTTTGGTCATAATCTATGTCTTTTGTATCTTCCGGGGTGTATAGCCTATCCAGAGTAATACCCGATTGGGTGGTAAAAACCTTTTTTCTCTCCTTCAACTCCTTTTTAACTCTCTCGGCCCAATCCTTCTTTTTACCTGCCATACTTTTTTATTCCTCAATTTTCGAAACAGATGATATACCTTAGATAACTATTTTCTCCTTTCCACTATGTAGTCTGCGAGAAGATCGAGAGATTTTTTATAGTCATTATCAGGTAGACCTAATATTGCTTTTTTTGCCTTATTGGCGAAAGTCTTAGCAGCATTTCTTGTTTGTCGCGCACCATTGTATTTGTCTACTAGGTCAAGGACAATCGGTAGGTCCTCACTATTTAAATAATCGTTTTGTAAGAGATTCATTACTCTCGATTTTTCCCCATGAGTAGCGTCTCTGAGCGCATACGCAAGTGGAAGCGTCATCTTCTTTTCGTATAAGTCATGCCCCACCTCCTTTCCAATTTCCCTTTCGTCGGCAGAGTAGTCAAGAGCATCATCGACAAGCTGAAAAGCGATGCCCAAATTGAAGCAGAGTTCACCCATTGTATCCTTCACTCGCTGTGACGCGCCCGCTAGAACCGCACCTGCTTTTCCGCAGCTTTCTATCAACGATGCGGTTTTGTTTTCTATTATTCCAAAACATACTTCCTCGGAGACGTCGATCATATTTAATCCACTCATTACCTCAAGCACCTGTCCTTCTGCAAGCTTTGCTGCAGCATCCGTGACAACCTTTATCAGTTCTAAATTACCACACGTCTGTATTAACCCGAGTGCTCTTGCAAGCATAAAATCGCCGACTAGCACACTGGCTTTGTTCCCCCACAATCTATTTGAAGAAATTCTGCCCCTCCTTAGATTGGCGTCGTCAACTACGTCGTCGTGCAGAAGCGATGCGGTGTGAATGAGTTCAAGCGCAGCCGCCGAGGCGATCCTATTCCTGCCGTTCTCCAGACCGCATGCACCACTCGATAGTATTAGAACAGAAGGCCGGATGCGTTTTCCCCCGCTGCCGAGTAGATATTTTGATATCTGGTAAACGAGTGGGACCGGCGATTTTATATTATAGTCGATTTCCTTTTCAACTTCTTCTAAGTCAACTGAAATTACCCCGACAATATTGGAAAAATCCATCCCGCTTTAAATTATCTGAACATGTTGGAGAAGTCAAAGCGCCTGATGCAAAAGATCAAATCGATTTGATTCGGCCTTCTGTTAATGTATGATTTGGAAGTAGGATGTAAGATTGCTCGAAAGGAATAAAATGACGTCAGCGGCCTTAAATATTGTTATCTTCGGATAATTGATGAACTGGTTAGACATAGCGATTTTGGCAATTATCGCTCTTTTTGCGCTTCTAGGTATCAAACGGGGGTTTATCAAAGGTACATTGTCATTCCTGGCAATTGTTGTCGGGATAATACTAGGCATGATGTTCTACGAGTTTGCGGGGATCCTACTGTTAAAAAGGGGGTTGATCGGAAATGAATCCATTGCCAGCATAGCCGGATTCTTTATCATTACCTTGGCGGTCTATTTAGTAATTCAACTGATTGCCTGGTTGCTGACAAAGCTGGTGGGCACCCTTCATTTAAGCTTAATAGATAGAATGGCGGGGGGGTTTTTGGGCATGGTGATAGGTGTAATTGTAATTTTTTTCTTGATTTCTTGCCTGGAATTTTTTTACTCTGAGGATGATCCGCCACTCAAGGACTCGGTCGTAGTTCCCTATATTAATGTAAGTTTCGAGATTATAAGGAGCACAGTTCCTGATGATTTTAAAAATCATTTGCAGTACACAAGGAAGGTTATACAGAAAGAGGGCATGAAAGCCATATTAAAGGTCACAAATACCGAAGAAGTTAAAGACGCTTTCAAAGTGGATAAGGAAGACCCAAATCAAATTAATAAAAAGTAAATGGTAGAAGAGAAGATGATTGTGAATTGAAATGATAGGTGTCTTACAACGCTTTGTAGTATTGCCATGCAAAAATATGCTTCCTCACCCTAGATATTTTAGGTAATATTACCTTTATGATTGGAATTGAAACTTTAGATGAGTTTATCATCAGGAGACAAACTGATTTCCCCTACGCACAGGGCGAGTTATCCCGGCTGCTCAGGGACATTGGACTAGGCGCTAAGGTCGTCAACAGGGAAGTAAATAAGGCGGGATTGGTAGATATCTTAGGCAGTGCAGGAGCTACCAATATACAGGGAGAGGAAGTTAAAAAACTCGATGTATTTGCTAACAGAAGGTTTATCGCTGCCTTAAGATTGGGAGGTCAGTGTTGTGGCATCGCATCTGAGGAAAATAAGGAATTCATCACATTTGATGATGAAATATCAAAGAACGCAAAATATGTTGTTGCTCTTGATCCACTAGACGGTTCTTCAAACATAGATGTGAATGTTTCTGTCGGCACCATCTTTTCAATTTATAGAAGTATTTCTCCTCTTGGGACTTGCGCGATCGATGATTTTCTGCAAAAAGGGTCGGAACAGGCTGCCGCGGGCTATATCATTTACGGCTCGTCTACTATGCTTGTTTACACGACGGGCAAGGGTGTAAATGGATTCACTTTAGACCCCTCAATCGGTGAATTTTGTCTTTCTCATCCCGATATGAAAATACCGTCAACGGCGAAAACATATTCGATTAACCAGGGGTATTATTCCAGTTTTTCGGCAGGGGTAAAACAGTATATCGACTATTGCGTTGAATATGATAAACCTACAGGACGTCCCTACTCATTAAGATATATCGGTTCGATGGTAGCAGATATACACAGGAATTTAATAACTGGAGGAATTTTTATTTATCCTGCCACAAAGGATTCCCCCAATGGTAAGTTAAGACTCCTTTATGAATGCAATCCGATGTCTTACATCGTAGAACAGGCGGGAGGGATGGCATCGGATGGATTCAATCGAATCCTGGATAAAGGGGTTAAAGAGTTGCATCAGAGGACTCCAATTTTTATTGGCTCGAGTGAAATGGTTTTAAAAGCGGAAGAATTTATGGTGGCTTATCCTTCCGAAAGCGGGGAAAAAAGAAAGGCAGTGTCTTGATCGTTTGTCCTTAATTGGTCATCGGCCATTCGGAAGAAGGGTCATAACTTACCTTGCCTTACTTACTCTTTACGTTTTTCCAAGCCTTTGGAGTGTTGGAAAGAACGTTTAATCTCTAGATTGATACTAGCTGGAGCCCTTAAGCTACCGCAATTTCATTGTTCAGATACACGTTCTGTACCGCGTTCAGAAGCTCTATTCCCTCATTCATCGGTTTCTGAAAGGATTTCCGCCCGGTTATCAATCCCATTCCACCGGCCCTCTTATTGATTACTGCCGTATGCACGACTTCGTAAAGATCATTTTCCCCGGATGCCCCTCCGGAGTTAATCAGGCCCGAACGACCCATGTAACAATTAATTACCTGATAGCGATTCAAGTCAATTGGATGGTCAGAAGTGAGTTTTGTGTATATCCTTTCATCTGTTTTGCCGAAATTTAATGCTGTAAATCCGCCGTTATTTTCGGCTAATTTTTGTTTAACTATGTCTGCCTGAATAGTGGCACTCAGGTGATTTGCCTGTCCTGTTAAGTCAGCCGAAAGGTGATAGTCAGTGTCCTTAGTTTTAAAGGCGGGGTTTCTTAGATAAGCCCAGAGAATGGTCACCAAACCGAGCGAATGCGCGTAGCTAAATGCCTCGGTGATTTCCTGGATCTGGCGATGACTTTCGGGAGAGCCATAATATATTGTCGCTCCTACGGAGATGGCTCCCATCTGAAACGCTTGATCGACATTGGCAAAGAGTATTTGATCGTAGGTATTTGGGTATGAAAGGAATTCGTTGTGATTGATTTTGACAATGAATGGTATCTTATGCGCATACCTTCTGGAAACTGATCCAAGTACACCTAATGTGGAAGCAACTGCGCTACACCCGCCTTCGATCGCGAGTTTAACTATGTTTTCGGGATCAAAGTATATCGGGTTTGGCGCAAAAGAAGCGCCTGCTGAATGCTCAATCCCCTGATCGACTGGCAATATAGACAGATATCCGGTGCCTGCTAACCGACCGCTGTTGAAAAGCAACTGCATATTTCGCAATACTGCGTTTGGCCTGTCGGAGGGGATCAGGATTTCATCTATAAAAGATGGTCCAGGAAGATGTAACTGGCTTTTTGGAATAGTCTTGCACTTATGGTCTAAGAGATAACTGGCCTCATTACCCAATATCCCGACAATGCTATCTATATCTTCGTTAACTTTCGTGGTTTCCCTTAATTTTGCCTTGGCCATTTTTATGCCCCCATCAATGGTATTTTTATATAGTAATATAGTACATTACACGAAAAAAAATTCCATATATGAGTTGGTCAAACAATCGCTATGTGTGAAAAAAAAAGCGTCAGAAAAAATAAATCAAGTTATTGACTTAAGAATCTTATAATATCGTATCGAGTTGATTATGAACATGAGAGTTCGCATCAATTTGTAACGGAATAAAGTATTTCCTTGTAGTCATGCTTATCATTTAAAATTGAAATCCCCGGAAGCTGCTGGCCCCCTAAGAATTCTAGCAATGCGCCTCCGCCGGTTGAAATGTGCGTAATTTCTGAATCAAGAACCTCGGCTTTTCTTATTGCGGCTATCGTTTCGCCGCCTCCCACCACAGTTGTTGCTCCGCGCCATGTGGCAAGAGCCACAGCTCGGGCAATGTGGCTTGTTCCTGACGAAAAATCGTCCACTTCAAAAACTCCCATGGGACCATTCCAGAAAATTACACCCTTTCCTTTAATGAAGGATGCATACTTTCCCACGGTTTTTGGCCCTATGTCAAAACCGTGGAGTTCTCGGGGTATTTCGTCATCAACCACCATGCAGGTTTTTCTTTTTTCAAAACTCTCTGCGACGACGTGGTCGGTAGGAAGCAGTATCTTGTTTTCGTATACTTTTAAGGCTGTCTTTGCCCAGTCTAACATGTCGTCTTCAGTGATTGAGCGTCCTATATCTATGCCCTTGGCCTTGAGAAACGTGTAGGCTACTCCTCCACCAATCAATACCCTATCGGCCTTTTCGAGGAGATTCTTAACAGCATTGATCTTATCCTTAATTTTTGCTCCACCAACTATAACAACGAATGGGTGGTCGGGAGCCTCCCGGATTTTCGTCAGGAACCTCAATTCCTTATCTACCAGGAAGCCTGCCAGCTTTAGATCAAAGAAAGAAGCCATTCCAAAGGTTGAGGCGTGCTTTCGATGGGAGGTGCCAAATGCGTCATTTACATATATGTCTGCTAGGGATGCCAGTTCCTTTGAAAATTTCTTATCATTTTCGTCCTCTTCCTTATGGAATCTAAGATTATCTAGTAGCAAAACGTTTCCTCTCTTGAGCTTGCCTACCGTAGCTTTGACATCTTTACCAATGACCTTTCCCATAAATTTCACCGGCTTTCCCAATAGTTCAGATAGCCTCACTGAAACAGGCTTTAATGAAAGGCTCGATATTTTCATGCCCCTCGGTCTTCCAAGGTGAGAGCCAAGAATTACCTTTGCTCCTCTTTCCATTAAGAAATCAATCGTGGGTATGGCTCTTCTAATTCTGTAATCCTCACTGATTGTGCCATCTTTTACTGGAACATTAAAATCCACCCTCACGAATACACGCTTGTTGTCGAAGCTAGATGCTGACAGGTCGGAGATTACAAGCTTATCCACTATTTGCGATCTCCGATGAACTGGATTAAGTCAACGACCCTCGATGAGTATCCATATTCGTTGTCGTACCAACCCATGACTTTAACAAGGTTAGTATCTACGACACTGGTGAGTGGTGAATCGAAGATCGCAGAGTGTGGATCTCCAATGAAGTCAGATGAGACTAATTCTTGGTCAACATACCTTAAATATCCTTTAAGGTCCTCGGCAGATGCTTTCTTAAATTTTTCGTTGACTTCCTCAACGGAAGTAGTTTTTTCCACCTCACAACTAAAATCGACTATTGAAACGTCAGCGGTTGGCACCCTCATTGCAACCGCACTAAGCTTTCCTTTTAATTCGGGGAATATCAACTCAATAGCCTTCGCGGCGCCGGTACTCGTTGGTATTATCGATAACGCAGCCGCGCGCGCCCTTCTCAGGTCCTTATGTGGGGCATCCAAGATTCTCTGGTCATTTGTGTATGAATGTATTGTTGACATCTCGCCCCTCTTTATGCGGAAATTCTCGTGGAGGACTTTTACAAGCAGTCCAAAGCAATTCGTGGTGCATGATGCGTTCGATATTATGTTATGTCTCGAGTGGTCATATAGATGGTGATTCGCGCCCATGACAGTTGTAAAATCAACTTCACCGCTCGCGGGAGCGGTTATTATTACCTTCTCGACCGAACCGCCAAGATGAGCCGAGGCGGCTTGCTTTGTCCTAAAGATTCCGCTGGCCTCTGCGACTAATTCCGTGCCAACATCCTCCCAGGGGATGTTTGCGGGGTCCCTTTCTGTAAAGACTCTTATGCTATTCCCGTCAACTATTATATGACCGTTTTCAGTTTTTACTTCTCCTTCGTACGGGCCGAAGATAGAGTCATATTTAAACAGGTGGGAAAGGACCTTGCCATCAGTTATGTCATTAATGCCAACAAATTCTATATCCTTCCTTTCAAGGCCTATTCTTAGAATGTGTCTACCGATTCTTCCGAAACCATTTATGCCTACCTTAATTGACATTGCGATATCCTCCGATAACCAATCGATAATTGTTTAAATACCGTCGAATACAAGGTACCTTTTCATGACATTTGAGTCAAGATTTTTAGTGGATGTTCGAGTTTGTGGTGTCCGTTCGGCTTTTGGAGAGCTAATGAAACTTGTAATTGTGAAAATTTCCAGATATTTTCACTTCGAATGGAAAAGAAAAAGGTTGCTGTGCTCGGAGCGAGTGGGTATACGGGTAGCGATCTAATACGCTTTCTACTGATTCACCCGAATATAGAGATTACATACTTGACGGCGGATAAACATTCGGGTCGGAGGATTTCGGACGTATTTCCACATTTGACCGGGTTACTTGATCTAGAACTCCAGCCTCTCGACCTCGACTTAATACCAAAAGATCTGGATTTTGTTTTCTGTGCACTGCCGCATGGTAAGTCTGCGTCAATCGTTGAGGAGCTGTTCAGCAGAGGGCTCAGTATTGTGGATCTGGGGGCGGACTTCAGGCTCAGTCACGAGAATTATAGGAAATGGTATGGTGATCATCCTTGTCCTGAGCTTCTACCCCAAGCTGTCTATGGAATCTCTGAGTTGAACAAGGCGGAGATCTCCAGGGCAAAGCTTGTCGCCAACCCGGGATGTTATCCTGAGTCCGCAATCCTTGGTATAGCACCCGTACTCAAGAACGGATTAATAGAAGTTGACTCCATAATCATAGATTCCAAATCGGGCGTTTCTGGTGCTGGCAGGTCTCCCGATTTAGCATATCACTTTTGCGAGGTGAATGAGGGTGTCAAAGCATATAAGATCGGAGATCATCGTCACAAACCAGAAATAGACGAAGTCTTATCGAGATATACAGGACTAGATATTGACGTTACATTTACACCTCACTTAATTCCAATGGATAGGGGGATACTATCGACTATCTATGTAAGGCTCAAGGACGAGATTTCTACAAAGGAGCTTTTGGACCTTTATGGTAATTTCTATGATGGTCAAAGATTTATAAGGATAAGGGATGAAAACAATTATCCAGCGACTGGCGACGTGAGGGGGTCCAACTTCTGTGATATTGGGGCTAAATCAAATCCGATGAACAAGACGGCTATTATCATCTCTGTTATAGATAACCTGGCTAAAGGCGCATCCGGTCAGGCCGTTCAAAATATGAACATCATGATGGAATTTGAGGAATCCCTGGGGCTCGATTTACCTCCGGTTTTTCCTTAGGGTTAGGAAGTTAGTGCAAGTTGTCGGGCTTGTAGATGTCAGATAGTTCGTGGACAAAATCCAAAAAGTAATAAATTTCCCGGAAATTTACTTTTCCGTCATCCTAGATTGTTCCCCGCCAGTTGCATGCGGGGACAAGCTTAATCGTGGCCCCATCGTTTGATATTTTATTTTCTTTGTCTTGATACTGAAACGAGTTCAGCAC
>JBAUII010000151.1:0-59928 GCA_049682815.1 Thermodesulfobacteriota bacterium
AAAGTGAAAATGGTAGCCCGGAACATTTAGTCCGTTAATGTACGAGGGGAATCGAAAGCCCACAAGAGTGCCCTTTACGGAACGAAGCTCAAATGAGGTTTCTCCCTTCAGAGCTTGGGCAAGTGAAGGAAATGGTTCATGCTGCTCAGAAATACTACGGGCCTTAACGTTTTCAAATAACCCCGAAACCTTTATTGCATAAAAAATATTTTTCGTTGGAAGAAATTTATCTATGACCTTCTCTAGTCTGTCACAATCTAAAGGGCTTCTTACATTAATTCTCCTATCCGTATCGAAGAATGTGACCACTGAGAACGGCGTTTTCATTGAATTCGTCACTGGATATGCTATTCCATCATCCCTTATTTGATATACCTTACCATCCAGTTCGATCATCTCTCCATCGAGTCCATTAAAGGTTCCGAGGCCAAAGTCTCCCATTTTCCTCAACTCTCCGACAGATAAATCTCCCTCGAATACGCCTCCCGAAAGAGCGGTGATTGTTGAAGCTTGAAATATAATATCTATATCTCTATGGATGTTTTTCTCACCGTCCCTAGGACAACCATAGCCTACTGAAATAATCAGTATTAATAATGAAACCAGTCGACTAGATAACTTGTCCAATACGCCATCCACATTGTTTTAAAAAGTTTTCTCGTTGATCAGGCTAATCTTCCATTCTCTCCACAATATTTCTAATGTGCTTTTCTATTCCCGAAAGGTAGTCGAGAATTGCCAGATAAGATGAGGAAGACTTAGGCATACACACGCCTTCGATCAGGCGATCGTAATGGGACAGGGAATAGCCGCTTATAATTTCCTGAAATTTTCTCCCTTCCGCTCTAATGTTAACTAACTTTTCCTTATCATTTGATTTCAATATGTCACCGGCGGATTGAAGGATCACGATCGCATTATCAAATAACGTGTTTATCTCTTTAATTGCCCTGTCACTAAAGCATACACCCTCTTTTATGATTGTTGAACTGCATCTTGATAGCAGCTCAATGTTGTCTCCAATTCTCTCAAGGTGAGATGGAATATGACCTATGGCTATTTCATCTCTCACATTCTCTCCGGTCGAATATCCTGCCATTATCGAGAGTGTAAGCATCTTTTCTTTTTCATGCAACTCCTTTCCAATCTTCTCAGCCTCACGCAGTCTTTCTTCATCCAGCTTCTTGAACCCGTCCCAGGTGACCAGGAACATCTCTTTAGCTAAATCGAACATCCTTGAAATCTCTTTATCAATATCGACACCTGATAATACAGCCTCTTTTTCCATTGATTCTACCCCCTCTATCAATGTGTAAGAACCCGTTACCCAAATTATTATTATACCGAGCGATCTAGGATGTAAGTAGTCAGATACACAAGATCATGACTTTTTATGAATGCACAATAATTATGATCCAGAACACGGCCGACATCATTCAATTACCTTCTATTATAAATATATCTAATTATGCGATCCAAAATTCAATTGATTCGTTCGAGCTTGATTTCATATATCTTTGGCCAAAGCTTTCCTGTTACAAACAATCGATCGCCCTTATGGTCGTAAGCGATTCCATTTAAAACTTGATCCCTTCTCCTGGCACCAAAGTTATCGGAGAGACCTCTCAAGTCGATCCATCCAATCACTTTTCCCCTCTCGGGTGATATCCTTGCGATAATGTCAGTCAACCAGACATTCGCAAATATCTCACCATTAACATATTCCAATTCATTTAGTCTGGCAACCGGTCGGCCGTCATACGTCACCTTTATCCTATTTATCTCTCTATGTGTTATTGGATCCAGAAAGTATAAGGTATTCGAACCATCGCTCATGACTAAGTTCTTACCATCATACGTAATACCCCAACCCTCAGTTGCATAGTTAAACTTCTTAACTAGTGAAAATTTTTCCTTATCATATACGAATCCTACATTTGATCTCCAGGTCAACTGAGTTATCTTATCGCCATGAATTGTGAGGCCTTCACCGAAATACTGATTTGGCAAATTGTGATTCTGCAATATCCGACCCGTTTCCAGCTCGACCTTTCGTAATGAGGATCTTCCGTGTAAGCCCGTTCCTTCATACATAAATCCATGTTCGTATACTAATCCCTGGGTGAAGGCTTCGGGATCATGTGGATACGAATTAACAATCTTGTACCCGTACACCGGGGCGTTATCGATAGACTCATAATTATTCGAATCTGCGACGCCTACTGACCCACGAATGTCTGAGGAGGAACAGAAAAAGAATCCAAGTATTACTAATCCAATTAATGAAAAAGGGCGATTCATGAAATTATTCCTAAAACGTTTTTCAACAGCCGATAGTAGACCCGGAGTAGAGACAGTATAAAACTCCTGTGATTTTCTAACTAAGGGGAGCCTTCAGAAGACTTATAGCATCAATCCAGACCGTACCCGCGCCGTCGATTACAATATTCAGTTTCACATAATCCGGCTTTTCTCCTTTTTTCAAAAAGAATGGAGTCTCCTCGGTCGTCCAATCTGTTGTCCCTGTGAGCGGTGTTGTTAGTCCCCGGGAGAAAAATTCTCCCTTTCCTGGAAAGTGGCACCACATCTCCAGGTAGACCTTTCCATCCACATTTTCTGTCTTGAGTTTAGCCCGATAAATAAGGGTCGCGCTCTCCACATCAATGTCGTCAATCTCAAGAAGCCTCACTACGGTAGGTTTTGTGGCAGTAATCTTTAGAGAACCCTTTCCATCACTCGAAACTTTGCTGTCAATCTGCACCCCCGATTTCGTAATTACATCATCCAGTGTATCAATGGGAAATTGCTTTATCACTTTAATTTCATTTGAAGAAATTGAATGACAGGAAATCAAGAGGGCTACGAATAGAAAACGCTTAAAGTGCGTGATTCTCATTGACTTATCCTCCATTTCTCATGGACAATCATCGATAGATGATAGCTCTTAAATCTTTTTTTGCAATGCTATTTGTACTACGGCTCTTCCGGACGATAGTCTCACGGTGGTTATCCCTGTTCAAGGGTGAGTTGCAGCGAATAATATTCTGCGATATGGGAAAAAAATCGGACCCTTCGGCCACTTCTCCAAAAGTCTTTTTCTGTATAATTCAATAAAGCTTTGATGCAACTCCTTCGGTAAACGACGAAGATAAGGAATCAACACCGACCCACGCATCCAATCAATAACGGCATCAACATCATTCAGAACATGAGGATAAACCTTTTCATAAGTAACAATATTCGTTCCTCCATTTTTGAAGAGTAACTCAGCATACTCATTAATCGAGAGGACTGGAGAAGTTCTGACCCATGCATTAAGCGCTTCTCTAAATGGATCATACTCAGCTATCGCCTTAAGAAGTGTTTGAGTCAGATGATCATGGTTTGAAGGAACTTGGACAACTAGTTGGCCACCAATTTTTACCTTAGAAAATAGTCTTGTTACTAAATCATAATGGTTATCAATCCAATGCAGGGCTGAATTAGAGAACATCAGATCCCACCGGCCTCCTATTTCATCTATTGAACATAATTTAAACCTCAGCCCAGGCCTTTTCCTCAGCTTTGCCATTTGCAACATCTCTCGAGAAGAATCTATTCCAACCACACTGCTTCCTGGTAATTTATCTGCCAACTTTTCCGTTGTTTCAGCAGTGCCACAACCCAAATCTATAACACTTATACCTTTCCGTATTTTCACCAGCTTTAGTAGATCCCTAAAGGGCTCCATTCTCTGTTTCCTGAACTTATTGTAGCAATCTGGATCCCATTTCACGTTTGCGTACCACTACCTTATTTGGTAATCCTCTTGGGATAATAAGTGAGACCAGTTGGAACTACAAAAGGACTCTAACATTATCGCCATAAAAATCTAAAGCCCTCAATTGAACACCGATAGGTGAAAACGTCACGTTGAATAGAAATTGATTAAAATCTTTATCCAAAAAGAGCATCTCGCAATGAATTGCAAGCTTCATCCATCGCATCTCTAGCCCTATCTACTAGTCCCAACAAAAGAAAAAAGTCATGGATCATTCCGTTATACCTTGAGCACTGAACTGGAACTCCATGACTCTGAAGTCTTTGACCTGACTCCCTGGCTTCTGATGGAGTCATAGATTCTAAGGGCGGCACATTCATCTGCGCGAGGAGATTCAAAAAGTCTCTCACTTGCGCGTCAAGAACACCCCCTTGCTCATACTTATCTAACTTTTTCACTTCAAAGGGCATATATACCGTCTTTTATCTCTTAAATTGATCGAAACCGTTTTTATATTACGTAATAAGAAATAACTAAGAAATTTCTTCGTTTTCAGGGTTCATAGGAATAATAATCCAACCTATAATATAAGCTATTATAAAAGGTAAGACTCCCGTTACTAATCCTATGAACACAAGCCCGAGCCTCATAAGCGTCGGATCAATTTCGAACATTTCACCTAGGCCGCCACATATGCCGGCAATCATTTTATCCTTTTTTGACCGATAGATCTTCCTCATCGTCATTATGCGCTGTACATATGTTTAGATTTAAGAGTTTGTAAGTTTTGACATATTTTCATAGGATTATATTGTTTTTTCCAGAAAATTCAAAAAGCTAATGGTATGGTAAATTAACCATTTTTGGCAGCTGAAAGAGTAATATTAATTTGAGGAGCATTTCGAACACTCTGTATGAATGAAACTTTGTGGAAATTAACTGTTGGTAATAATCGCCTCGTAGCGGCTGCTATTCACAATGGTCATGACATAAGAGAAGAGATTTCGGAACTGCTCGCATTGGATGAGGCTTCAAGACTGCACGAAGAAGATCCTTTCACAGGAGAATGGACTGTAGTAGCTGAGACGCGATTTGTGGCCTTCCGATCGAGATTTGAGGTAGATCTGAACCGTCCACGGGAAAAAGCAGTTTACATTCACCCGGAAGATGCATGGGGATTGAAAGTATGGAAGAGCAACCCGTCAAACGAATTTGTTCAACGTTCACTTGAAGTATACGATACCTTCTACGAAGAAATGAAGAATTTATTTTCCGACCTGGTTAGCAAATTCGACCGCTTTATTGTATTTGACCTGCATACCTACAATCACAGACGCAATGGACCAGGGGGACCGGCATCGGATCCTGAGGAAAATCCAGAGGTCAACATTGGAACGGGAACTATGGATCGGGATTTCTGGTCTCCAATAGTGGATCGATTTATCTCTGATCTTAGGAACTTTGATTTTTTAGGGAGAAAACTCGACGTACGGGAAAATGTAAGGTTTCGCGGTGGAAATTTCCCGCGATGGATTCATGAAAACTTCCCCAAAAAGGGATGCGCCTTGGCCATCGAATTCAAAAAATTTTTCATGGACGAGTGGACAGGTATCCCAGACCGTATACAGCTAGCTGCAATTAGCGATGCCTTAAAATCGACAGTACCGGGAATCTTAGGGGAGCTTGAGAAATTTTGACCGGTTTAATTAAACCCAAGACAGGCATAATTACCGATCGTTTCATTAGCTCGATATGCGAACGGTTGACAAACAACAAACCTGTTCGTCGTAAGCTGCCTCAAAAAGGTCGTATTCACATTGACAGGCAGCTTCCTTTCTTATGTGTCTATCGAATCCCGCCTGCGTGGAATGACAAAGGAACAAGACGACTTGTGTTGGGAGAAGCCTCGTACTTGATCGCTCCTGGAGAAGGGTCATATCATCGTAGCGTAGCTAAACTAGTCTGGAATGTTGTAAACACCCTCTCCTCACTTTTCGGCGCCTTCCTTCTTGTAGAAATCTGGTCCTCAAGTAATAACGTTACCGGCAAATCTCAGCTGGAGAGGTTAAAACCTGCTTCACGAATATTTACGATGGAGCGCAGGATGGGTTCTCTGAGTACTACAATTGAAAGCCTGGAGAAGGGACTTAAAAGGATCCGAATACTCAAAGAGTCAGCGGCTGTTGAGGTTATACATGGGAAAAAAGAACACCCCCCCGGTCTAAAACCTCTCATAGGTCGAACTAAAGCTATTAAGACCCGCAGCAAACTGATTGGAGTTGAAATAAGACCCGTTTATCGTAATAGAAAATCAGGAAAGGTTTACCCCCTGGTGCTTCAAAATCTCCACCACGGCATTGCCAGGGCCCTCAAAGAGGCGTTTTTCGATTTCACAAGAACCCATACTACTCGCCGTCCCAAACACTATTATGTTTTAGGTCGAAGGGCAGTCGTGAAGGCAGTCAAAGAAGTAGACCATAAATTAACCGAAGTGAGCAATGCATTTGATTTTCTGCTTCAGGTAACACCTACCAATTCCGAGCAAGCCTGGTTAGCGTTCAAAAGGAAGAAATTTGAACGCGAACCCGCATTTTACTACCGACCGAGACCTTTCGACCCAGCTTTATTGAAGCGAAAACTCTACTCAATCCGTACCGAGAGGGTTGAGGACCCGACACTAGCCCATCTCTTCAAAGACAAGGTCGCCGAACTGGATAGACAGATTACAATGATTAATGACCGTGGGACAAGGCGCTTCCTGTACGGGAGCCTGCAGCTTTATGGTGGAATAGAAGCAGAAATTATCAAATTTGCCAACATTATTTTAAATCGCATTCCTCCTAGAAGCCGGGAGAAATCATCAGCGAGAATTTTAGATGCGGAGGAATTTGCGGGATACGCTTCTACCGAAATCGAATACTACCGTCGAATTTACCCGGAATTTGCTGCCAGAGTACAGATCAGAGATGATATATCCCCAGGACTTATGGTCTCCCGGGGTCACTTGCTAATCGGAAGTAAGACCAGTATCCCTCCGTCTAGGGTTGAGGCCCTAATCCAGCATGAGATCGGCACCCATCTTCTTACATACTACAATGGCAGGGCCCAGCCATTTCACCAGCTCTATACCGGCTTACCGGGATATGAGGAACTCCAAGAGGGTCTTGCGGTAATCTCAGAGTATCTCGTAGGGGGATTGAGCAGGCCGCGCCTAAGGCTTCTCGCGGGTCGAGTGATAGCGGTAAGGTGTTTAGTCGAAGGTGCAACATTTGTCGATACTTTTAAGAAGCTTTACATCGACTATGGCTTCGAGCAACGAACCGCTTTTATCATTACGTTAAGGGTGTACAGGGGTGGAGGGCTCACTAAAGATGCGATATATCTCAGGGGCCTAAAAAATTTGCTGGATTACCTAAAACTCGGCGGCGAGCTAGAACCCCTGTTTGTCGGTAAGATTTCGGCAAGTCATCTCCCCATTATCGAAGAGCTTCAGTATCGTAAGGTCCTTAGGCCTGCTCCACTAAGACCCAGATATCTAGCTGATCCAAAGGCAAGTGAACGGCTTGAGCGTTTACGAGGCGGCCTTTCACTCCTAGATCTAATCGAAAGGAGGAAAACATAATGAGAATCGGATTTATCGTAAATGACATCATGACTGAAGAGGCAGGATATACAACAACGCGTCTGGCAATGGCAGCCAAGAACCGGGGTCATGAAGCCTGGGTGATGGGTGCTGCCGATTTAGCGTACGATCTTGACGAGAAAATCCATGCCAGAGCCAGATCGGCTCCAAAGCAAAATTACAAATCAAGGGAGATTTATGTATCTGATCTTCAGGGCAAAAAGGCAAAGTCTGAGCGAATAACAGTAGACGATCTCGATGTTCTGATGCTTCGGAACGATCCGTCATCTGACGCCATTTCCCGCCCTTGGGCGCAAAACGCTGGAATCATATTCGGGAGGGTCGCGATGAGGCATGGTGTAATAGTTCTAAACGATCCTAATGGCTTGTCAAAGGCGTTGAACAAGATGTATTTTCAACTATTTCCTGCGGAGGTAAGGCCAAAAACATTGATTACTAAAGATGGGGACGAGATCAAGAAATTTGTCAAAGATCTCGGCGGCTCCGCTGTTCTGAAACCCTTACAGGGCTCTGGTGGTACGGGAGTTTTTCTGGTTAGACCCGAAGACCGCCCAAACCTGAATCAAATGATCGAGTCACTTAATCGAGACGGATATATAATCGCACAGGAATATCTACCCGCCGCAATAGAAGGCGACATCCGTCTCTTTGTGATGAACGGGCGCCCGCTTCGTTATAAGGGTAAATACGCTGCGTTCAGACGTGTGCGAACCGGCGACGATATGAGGAGCAATATTCATGCCGGAGGAAGGAAGCGAGAGGCAGAAGTAACCAAAGCACACCTTAAATTGGCGGAAATGGTTCGGCCTAAACTTGTTCAGGATGGGATGTTTTTGGTCGGGCTGGACATAGTAGGTGATAAGTTGATGGAAATAAACGTATTCAGTCCCGGCGGGCTAGGCAGTGCCCAGTCCTTTGAAAGGGTGAATTTCAACAACGCCGTGATCGATGCCTTAGAGCGAAAGGTAGACTATATGAAATTCTATCGTCGCAATTTCGACAATGTTGAAATGGCAACCCTTTGATTGCAAATCGAAGATCTCTTTACTCAATATATCGAAGGTGAATTGTTGGTTTCCGAGATTTTCTTATTAGCCTTCTCGACAAGGAAGACAGATCCCGACCGAGGGGATAGCACAAGTTCGTGCATAAAGCCATCATGAACGCTAATTGTAGAATTGTCCCAAATTTTACGAAGTGAAGCTCCTTCGGGGAGAAGGTCATCTATTTGTATATTTGGGGCACGCATTGCCTTCGCAACATTAAGAACCACGATTAAAGTCTCACTCTCAAATCGCCGAGCAAAGGCATAAATATCTTCTTTTGCGTAAAGCCTTTTGAAATCACCACGGCGAAGCGAAGGATATTTTATCCTTATTGATATACAACGCTTAAAATGATCCAATAAATCATGGTTCCATTTAGCCTTATCCCATGGAAATGATCTTCGACAGTCAGGATCACGCCCGCCCTCCATCCCGATTTCATCACCGTAATACACGCAAGGAACACCAGGGAAGGTCATTAAGAACAGGACCGCCAGACGAAATGCAGAATCATCCCCTCGCGCAAGGGTCAGGAACCGAGCCGTGTCGTGAGAACTCAGCAGGTTAAGCAGCGAAAGGCTAACTTCATCGTCATAGAGATTCAATAGACGATCAATTGTTTCTGCAAAGTGCTCAGAGTCAAGGTGCGGTACAGGTGCATAACCCATACCCCTGACAAGAGTCTCATCAACTTCTTTATCAATAAAAAAGCCAACGCATGCCCTGTTTAAAACGTAGTTCATCACCGCATCAAACTTGTCACCCTCAAGCCACCATTTTGCTGCATGCCATATCTCGCCCACCAGGTAAGCATCGGGATTTAAAGACTTAACCGTTCTCCTGAATTCCTGCCAAAACAAGGGATAGTCAATCTCCTCAGGAACATCGAGCCTCCATCCATCGATACCAAAACCAATCCAGTACCGGGCCACACTGCATAAAAAATCTCTAACCACCGGATTCTTGACATTAAATTTCGGCAGGGCATGTAGCCCCCACCAGGCTGCATAGTTTGGTTCTTGATTTTCGTTGTAAGCATCCACAGGAAACTTCTTTATAATAAACCAGTCGATGTATGGCGAACTGGGACCATTCTCAAGAATATGGTAAAATTTGTAAAATCCTCTACTGGCGTGATTAAAGACTCCATCTAAGATTATTCTGATCCCGCGTCCATGGGCCTCGTCAAGCAAGGAACGAAGCGATTCATTCCCACCAAGGAGTGGGTCTACGTTAAAATAATCATATGTATGATAACGATGATTTGCAGCAGACTTGAAAACAGGGTTCAAAAAGATTGCATTGATTCCCAAATCCTGCAAGTAATTCAGTTTTTCAAGAACACCCAGAAGATCGCCCCCCTTGAAACCGCGTCTTGTTGGTTTCGAATCCCATGATTCGAGGTTGGACGGTTTTAGAAGTTTTGAACTCTTTGCAAACCGGTCAGGAAATATCTGATAGAAAACGGCGTCCTTTACCCAATCGGGGGTATGGAATTTAGTCATGTAAGATTAATCTCGTTAATTGTGTGATTCATTTCAACTAAGCCCTTCCGTATGTTTCTGTAATCTCCCTAAGTTTTTCGGATAGAAAAGAAGTTATCTGTCTCGGGTTAAGCCGCCATTGCCAGTTTCCATCGGACGTTGCCGGTAAATTCATTTTTGATTCCTCACCAAGACCTAGTATATCCTGCATCGGTATAATCACGGTATTCGCCACTGACTCCATAGCAAGTCTTACTAGTTCCCAGTTTATATCCTCCTCCGCCACCTCTCTTCCGATGTAGCTAAAGAGCCTTTTTTTATCCTGAGGACTCGCCTCAGACCTGAACCACCCTTTTGCGGTATTATTATCATGAGTCCCTGTATACACAACACAGTTCCTGGAGTAATTATGTGGTAGATATGCACCATTTGGGAAATCATCTCCGAAGGCAAATATAAGCAATTTCATACCAGGAAAATCAAAGCGATTCATAACCTCCCTCACATCTGGCGTTATGATGCCAAGATCCTCAGCAATCACAGGAAGATTTGGAAACCTTTTTAATAATGCTGTCAAGAAATCTTCCGCCCGGACATCAACCCATCTCCCATTGACTGCAGTTTCCTCTCCAGCGGACACCTCCCAATATGAAACGAGACCCCTGAAATGATCGAGCCGAATTATATCAGTCAACTTAAGGTTGTGTCCCAATCGCTTTATCCACCATGAATATCCGGTATCTCGTAGATATTCCCAATCATACACCGGATTACCCCATAGTTGTCCGGTCTCACTGAAATAATCAGGGGGGACTCCTGCAACAAATTTGGGGCGCATTTGCTCATCTAATTTAAACACCTCTGGGTTAGTCCAAACATCCGAGCTATCAAAGGTAACGTAAATTGGTACGTCTCCTATTATATTAACTTTTCTGACGTTGCAGTATTCTTTAAGAGAGGACCACTGATCAAAAAATAGATATTGATAAAACTTCGCCATGTTTATTCTATCCTCCAATCTCCCCCTATAATCTCTCAAGGACGCCTCAGTCCTATCCCTTATCTCTTCTGGCCACCCTGTCCACGCTACATTTTTAAAACTTTCCTTCAGTGACACGAACAAAGCATAATCCTCAAGCCAATACGAATTGACATTACAAAACCTCTCAAACTCGGAATCTGTTAACAACCTGTTTTTGTTTTTTTCAAAAGCGATTCTGAGAATGCCTTCTTTATAGTTTGCAACATTTTCATAATCAACCCTTTCCCCATTGAAGGAATATTCAGGATTAAGATCCGACTCAGATATAAAACCCCTTTTCATGAGAAGTTCAGGGCTAATGAGCAAAGGGTTTCCAGCAAAAGCAGAAGGGCTGTTGTAGGGTGAGTTACCCAACACAGAACTCGTGGGGTTCAAAGGGAGAATTTGCCAGTAACTCTGCTTTGTTTCAACTAAAAAATCTATGAATTCATATGCTCCAGGTCCCAGGTCTCCGATGCCGAAGGGAGACGGCAAGGAAGTAACATGGAGTAGTATACCGCTGCCTCTGCACTTCATAAATCACCCATGCCTTCACTCAAGAGTAATGAAACCGGAAAATGCTCCAAGATGTTTCCGACGCGTAGAATTGATCCGCCCTTTATGAATTTATCGGTAAGAGCATCTTTCCAGGAATCGGGAGATTCTTTCGGGAGTAAAATATGAGTATCTTCCCATACCCTTTCACCTATTGGAAATTCATCCTCATTGACCACGCTAACCAACAACCTGGGCACCACGGTAATTGACCAGATTTTTCCCTTTTTCCTTGCAAAGGACACCACGTGCTCTTTGAATTTCCCCCTTACCACCAATGGGATGTAGTCGCTTTCCCGGAAAAAATCTTTTCTGTCATTTCTTGCCTTGAGCGATTTGTGAATAAGAAATAGCTTTATTCTTCCATCTTCACTTTTGGAGATCAGTTCATCAATTAATTTAGCATTGTCTTCTTTATCCTTAGATATGATTTCATTTAGATGTCTATACCTCTGGGAAAAATCCACAGGACGTCGATTATCTGGGTCAACAAGGCTCAGATCCCAGAGCTCCGTTCCCTGATAGAAGTCCGGTACCCCGGGCGATGTTATCTTCAGAAGTGTTTGTGAAAGAGAATTAAATACTCCATAGTGAGCAACCTTTTTTTGAAAACGTAGGAATATATCCATAAACTGATTTTCCGAAGATAGGTCCAATATCCCATCTATGAATGAAAGAAACGAATCCTCATAAGTGCTATCAGGTTTTAGCCATTCGGTATGGACCTTGGCCTCTCTGATAGCCTTTATGATGTGTTCCTTAATCCGTTCTACAAAGATCGGGAACTCATTTTCATCGAAGGGGTATGCTCCGATTAAAGTCTGGTACAAAAAATATTCATCATTATGGTCTGGTAACGCCCTACCATTTGAGATCCTTTTTTTAATTCGATTAATTCTTGAACTTGTTTTAATAAATCTCTCCCATTCCTTAGGAATTTCTGAGAGAACGTTAATTCTTGCCCTAACGTCCTCCCCTCTTTTAGTGTCATGGGTTGAAGTAGCATTCATCGAGTCTGGCCCCAGGCCTAGTCTTTCCTTGTTGAAATCGTTAAATTCCCTAACAGTTATTCCGAACCTATCGGGGCTCCCTCCGACCTCATTAAGGGACAATAGTCTGTTGTAGACATAAAGAGTAGTATCCTCGAAACCCTTTGCCATGAGAGGTCCGGTAAATTGTTGAAATCTCATGATAAAGTCCATGTATTTCTTTTTTTCTTCAGCATTCATCTCGCCTTCAAACCTTAAAAGAAGAAAGCCTTGTATAAAATCCAATTCGATGAGGAGACCCGGACTTGTATGCTTTGCGCCCTCTATTGCCGTACTAATGTAAATTTGATCCCTCTCTCTCATAATGTCATTACTTATGTACGTGCGATATACCGGAAATAAAGCCATTACCTCGACTAACGCCCTCTTAAGACCATAAAGAGTTATGTCACTGCCTTTGATATCCTTACTTGATATTACCTTTAAGATATGAGCAAGGTTATCAATGTCACCTGCCATATGTTTTCCTATGATCAACCTTTTTTTTTCAGCAACGAGCTCATAATAGGGTATCGCAAAGTTTGTGAAATTTTTATATATCTTGGCGAAAATCTTTTCATTCTTTTTATTACAAAAAAGACCATTAGCATAGTTCAAAAAATCATAACCGGTTGTTCCTTGCACAGGCCAGAACTCAGGAAGATCTTCATCAAATTCCAGTATTTTCTCGACAACCATATACAATTCGTTATCCTTTGCCTTTATTCGATTCAGATACAAGGTTGGATCATAGAGTCCGTCAATGTGGTCAATGCGCAGACCATCGATCTTCCCTTCCTCGATCAGATTAAAGGTAAACAAATGAGTTTGATTAAAAACTTCTTCGTCTTCCACCCTCAAGGTGATGAGCTCATTTATGTTGAAGAACCTTCTATAATTAATCTCTTCAGTCGCAACCTTCCAGAATGATAATCTGAAGTACTGTTGGGAAAGGAGATTATGTAATAGATTAACACCCTTACTCTCCCCCCATCCTCGGTTAAATATATCTATATTCTCTTCTAAAAAATTCTTTATGATAGTGTTTTTTGTGTATAACTCCCGCAGCAGCCTCTTTATAAAATTTATCTGCGCATGATCGTCATCAGGTCTGACTTCAGAAGATGAAAGATTACGCAGGACATAAAGGACCCCAAGAAACTTTATGTAATCAGGATGTTCCTCACCGAGACGTTCCTGTAATGTTCTTAACCTATATGTTAAGACATTGATGTATGTTTCTATCTTCAAAGGAAACTTCAAGTCGTAATAATTTATTGTCAAACCATTGCTTCCATATCCTAGTGTAATCTCACCTTCCTCAAGAGACTGTGCATACGTCTTCCCTAGAAACGGCGCTAGCAGCCCCTCCTTTAAGCTTTCATATTGATGATGCCAATCGATGTCAAAGAAATTAAAATATCGTGACCTTTCGCCCCTCTCCAAGATATCCATAAGCATATGATTTTCAGAGACGTAAGCCATGTGATTGGGTACAATATCTTGAATCCACCCGATGCCAAAGCCCTTTAAATCCGTCATTAGATCTTCGAAATCCTGAACCGAGCCTAATTCCTGATTTAACTCATTGGGATCAACGACATCATAGCCGTGCGTACTCCCTTTTGATGCCTTAAATATTGGGGATGCATAAAAAGTGGAAATTCCAAGCTTTGAAAGATATTGCACTATCTCACGGGCTTCCTTGAAGCCAAATGAAGGAGTGAACTGAATCCTGTATGTGGCGGTAGGTATATACATATCATAAAGCTTACCACATATGCTCGGCCGGCTTACACTGGCCAATCATCTTCGTTACGCGTCGTCGAACCCTCAGGACTTCTTAATCTGAAAAGGGCTAAAGATCTTCCCTCAAGATTGTATGGCACCCCTCCCGCCATGGGTCGACTGGCCCTCACGCCCGTAGCCTCTCTTGTATCAATTAAAAGCTCCCAACGCATTTTTGGTCTATGTGCCGGCAATACGAATTGAATAGGCTCATTGTGGGCGTTTAGAAGAATTAGAAGCGTGTCATCCAATATCCTGTTTCCACGGGCGTCAACCTCTTCAATCGCATCGCCCGCCAGACGAAGACCTATGCACCGCGTTTCGGGGTTTTTCCAGTCCTCTTCGGTCATTTCTTTTCCATCTGGCCGAAACCAGGTGAGATCCTTTACCTCAGAGCCTAGAATCTTTCTTCCCTGGAAAAAGTGACGTCTATGGAGAACCGGATGATGATGAAAAAGCCGTATCAACTTTTTTGTAAAGCTCAACAGCTCCAGCTTTGACTGGTCCAGGCTCCAATCAACCCATGAAATGTCGTTATCCTGGCAGTAGGCATTGTTGTTGCCTAGCTGAGTGCGTCCAATCTCATCCCCGGCCAAAATCATTTGCACTCCCTGAGAGAAAAGTATCGTGGCGAGAAAATTACGTTGCTGGCGGGCTCTGATTGAAAGGATGGAAGGGTCATTGGTTGGACCTTCAACCCCGCAGTTCCAGCTTAAGTTATCATCGGTTCCATCCTGATTAGCTTCCCCGTTTGCCTCATTATGCTTTTCGTTATAGCTTACGAGATCACGCAGGGTGAAACCGTCATGGGCCGTCACAAAATTGATACTGGCATAAGGGAGGCGCCCCCCATGTTCGTACAGATCGCTGCTGCCTGTCAGACGGTAAGCCAATTCGCTTACCTGGCCTCTGTCACCCCTCCAGAACCTCCGGACGGTATCCCTGTATTTCCCGTTCCACTCAGCCCATAGAACCGGGAAATTGCCCACCTGGTAACCACCCTCACCAAGATCCCATGGCTCGGCAATAAGTTTCGCCTGAGAAATGACAGGGTCCTGATGTATTATGTCGAAAAATGCCCCTAGACGGTCCACCTCATGAAGCTCCCTTGCCAGCGCCGATGCCAGATCAAAACGAAAACCGTCTACGTGCATTTCCTGTATCCAATACCTAAGACTATCCATGATTAGCTGCAAAACACGCGGATGGGTCATATCCAGAGTATTTCCGGTACCTGTGTAGTCAACATAGTATCTCTTTTTGTCAACCATTAAGCGATAATAGGCGGCGTTGTCAATGCCCCGAAAGCAGAGGGTTGGACCCAGGTGATTACCCTCAGCCGTGTGGTTGTAGACCACATCCAGAATAACCTCAATACCTTCTCTGTGAAGTGTCTTAACGAGTGTCTTAAACTCGGATACCTGTTGACCCATCACACCTGAGCTTGAGTACCTTGAATCCGGTGAAAAAAATCCGATAGAGTTATAACCCCAGTAGTTGGTAAGCCCCCGGTCGACAATGTCTTTATCGGCCACAAATTGATGCACCGGCATCAGTTCCACGGCCGTTATGCCAAGATCGGTTAAATACTTCAACACTGGTGGACACGTGATACCGGCGTAAGTACCCCTAAGCTCCTCCGGCACCTCGGGATTAAGAGCCGTATAGCCCTTTACATGCAGTTCATATATGACTGTTTTGTGCCACGGTACACGCGGTGGACTATCGTCTCCCCAGCTGAATGCCGGATCAACAACTACGCATTTCGGAGTCCCCAGAGAGCTATCCCTTTTGTCATAGGATATATCAGCATCGGTTTTACCCGCAGTGTAACCGAATAAAGCATCACTCCACTTAAAAGTCCCGGCAATAGCCTTTGCATACGGATCAAGTAACAACTTGTTCGGGTTAAAGCGGTGACCTTCCGTTGGTTCGTAGGGTCCATAAACCCTATAACCATACAGTTGACCCGGACGGGCCTCGGGTAGATATAAATGCCAAATCTGATCTGTCTGATCCTTTATGGGTACCCTCGCTATTTCTTTTACCCCTTCCGGGCTATCGAACAGGCATAACTCCACAGCCGTTGCATTTTCGGAGAACAAGGAAAAATTGACCCCAGCGCCGTCCCAGGTCGCCCCCAACGGATAGGGTTGGCCAGGCCATACATTCATTGAACCATTAATCAACCTGTTCCGCTGCATATAGGTTTTCTATAAAAATATTTAATATGCTTATTTACTTAGACTGGGTAATAAGATTATTTCGGAAAGATTTTATTCAAAAACTGCAGTTTGTCCAGAGTAATAAAATTTGGAAGCAATGACTAGAATCGACGAAAACCAATTTAAGCATCTATCCGACTCAAGGACAAAGACAAACTTTATTAAACAATATTTTCTCGTCAGGGAAGGAAATAAAAAGCAACGGCAAGTATAAGATAAACTGCCAGCAATTGAACTCCTTCCATCCAGTTAGATTCACCATCATGGGCTATCAGACTGAGAATCCAGACGGAAATGCCGACCGAAACAACCTCTAAGTCAGTAAAGATAAGATCCATAGGCTCACCAAAAAGATAGCTCATAAATACAAGTATTGGTGCAACAAAAAGTGCTATCTGGATACTAGATCCGATTGCGATGGTCACCGCGAGGTCCATCTTATTTTTATAGGCGACAAGTATGGCTGTGCTATGCTCAGCAGCATTCCCTATTATAGCAACAACAATCACGCCTATAAAAACGTCCGTCATTCCGAATGTTTCGGCAGTAACTTCGACAGCCCCGACAAGGAATTCACTCAGGAGCGCAATTCCCACCACTGCTAGGATCAATATCATGATGGACTTATTCTTTCCCCACTCAGGACGCTCTTCTTCGATCAGGGCAGCCTTACCCAAATAGAGATGACGGTGCGTGTAAAGTGAGAAAATGAGGCTAAGAAAATAAGTTATAAAAAGAACTATTGCAATTAATAAACTGAGCTCATGTTCAATCGCTGGTTGCCCAATAACAATCATGTGAAAGAGAGCTGGTATTACCAGTCCTATAGCACTCAATGCCAATAAGGTTGAACCAACGCTGGATGCTGTTCTATTAAAAACCTGTTTATCATATCGAATACCCCCTACCAGGACACTCGCTCCAAGAACAAGGAGAATATTCCCGATGATGGAACCTGTTAAAGACGCTTTGACTATATCGAATAATCCTCGGCGCAGTGCAATTAGAGCAATAATCAACTCCGCCGCGTTACCAAATGTAGCATTCAACAAACCACCCAGACCGGTACCAGCGACCTTCGCTAATTCCTCTGTCGCTTTACCTATGAATCCGGCAAGTGGGATAATTCCCAACGCGGATGTTGCGAAAATCCAAATTTTATCTACGTGCAAAAGCTCCAAAGCGATACTAATTGGAATGAACACCAATAAAACACTAAGTGGTTCAATTTTATATTCGCCAAGTTTCATTTAGATTTTCCCAGAGCTCGGCTTTGGAATCATCAAGATACCTTAATGTTCGAAGAAATCTACACCTCCGGCTGATCATTAGAGATAATTGTAGAGGCCGTTTCCCTAGAGGTCCGAAAGGATATCAGCCCTATAATCTCTTGAAGAGAATCAGGCCAAATCCTCCGATACCAGACTCCCCTCCAGATTCAACGATTTCAGGCATTAAGCTTCCCGGGCCATTCCACTTTTCTTCAGAAGAATCTATTAATTTCTTCCATCTCCCGTCTGGAAATTGGCTACGGATGTCTGAATTTGATTCGTTCGGATTAAAGATCAGGAAGACATGCGTGTCCTGTTCATTATCCCATCTTCTCATAAATACGACCTTCTCCTCTTCTAACCCCCATACGTCAAGATTGTCCTTATCCAGATTAGATAATGCTGGAATTTCTTTCCTTAGATTTATCAGCTTTTTATAGTAATTTAACAAAACGTTATGTGAACCATCATGCCTCTTTTCCCAATCTATCTTTGAATTGAAAAAGGTCGCCGGACTCTGGGGATCAGGCGGCTCGCCCTTCCAGTCGAAAGATTCAAATTCCCCCTTCCTTCCCGTTCTCACCGCCTCTATGAGTTTAGGATCAGAATGACTCACGAAATATAAGAATGGCGCGTCTTCACCATATTCTTCTCCCATAAATAAGAATGGAACGTAGGGGGCAAGCAGCACCAGACCGGCTGCAAGTTTTAATCCTTCAAATGAAATCAGAGTGGAGAGCCTATCTCCGTGTAACCTATTACCAATGTGGTCATGATTTTGCGAATAGACTACAAATCTCGCGCCCGATTGTTCCTTTGGTGAATTACCGTGTCTTCTCTTCCTGTATAGTGAGTATTGTCCCGAATAAACAAATCCTTCTTTCAAGGCTCGTATGAGATGCTCCGTCTTTCCAAAATCGACGTAATAACCTAAATGCTCACGCGTAAGTAAAGTGTGAAGCGAATGGTGAAAATCATCACACCACTGTGCATCGATTCCATATCCTCCAATTTCTCTTCTCTCTATTATCCTGGAATCATTTAAGTCGCTTTCAGCGATTAGATAAAACTCCCTATTCCCCTTTTTCGAAAGTTCCTCAACCTTTTCGGAAAGCTCCGCGAGAAAGAATTTCGCACTGAAATCGTATATGGCATGAACAGCATCCAGTCGAAGCGCGTCAACGTGATACTCCTGAAACCAATAGAGTGCGTTTTCTATGAAAAAATTTCTTACCTCGTCGCTATAAGCGTCATCGAAGTTTAACGCATTTCCCCAGGGTGTTCTGTATTTATCTGTGAAATATGGCCCGTAATCCCAGAAATAATTACCTTCCGGACCAAGGTGATTATAGACAACGTCGAGAATAACGGACATCCCCCTTTTATGACATTCATTGATAAGTCTCCTTAGTCCCTTCGGACCTCCATAGCTCTTTTGAGGAGCATAAGGGAATACCCCATCGTAGCCCCAATTCCTTTCCCCTGGAAACTGCGCAACTGGCATTAGCTCGATTGCATTTATTCCGAGATCAAGGATTTCGCCGAGTCTGGGAATTATCGCCTCAAAGGCGCCCTCCGGAGTAAACGTTCCGGTATGAATCTCATACATTATCATGTTAGCGATATCCACCCCCCTCCAATTACCGTCACCCCAATGGAACGAGTTTAGGTCAATTACCTGTGATGGTCCGTGAACCCCTTCTGGCTGAAAGTGGGACGCCGGATCGGGCCTATCTATCTCACCATCGAGTCTGAACAAATAGAGTGTACCGGGATAGACATCTTTCAGCACAGCTTGCCAATAACCCAATTTATCCTTATTCATCGTTACAGTTCTCTCAGGACTCGAAATGATTTTTAATTCGACGTTTTGCCGAAAGGGAGCCCAGACCACAAATTCACATTTTCCTTTTCCCAAATAATTTGCACCTATTTTCATTTCGTATCTAAACTGAAAAATAACGATTTGTTCCAAATCAAAGCAATTCGATTATATTACGGAAAAATATTATTGTAGCGGAAATCTCTAGATTTCCATAAGGGCTAGAAACAATGTTAGATCCGGCATCCTGTATTCTGTCATCTCCTTATACCTCAAGATGTCATTGCGGGAGACTTAAAAAGTCTCGAAGCAATCTCCTTCGGCATTGGCAGAGCATTTGATTACCCGTTCCATTATAGGGTTAACCTAGCAGATTGCTTCGCTAACGCTCGCAATGACACGCCGGCAGAAACCCTGTAGCAAGCTACAGGGAATTCACTAGTTAAAACGGTTGACTTATACAGTGGCATGAGCAAGGCTTAGAGGCGGTTGGGTGAACTAGGTTGAGTGTTTTATGCTGTACTTAAGCTGGGTATCATTAATTCTAATGGAAAAATTTCTGACGCATAAAATGTATAAAGCATATATAGAAATGTACCTTGGCATAATGGTACTAAGAATTTCTGATATTCAAGAAATTTTGATTGCAAAATTCCCCTCCGCAGCAATCGCCTCATCGTACGAGAACCAAAGTTTAATATTGGAAGTAAAGAAAATCATAAGTGAAATACGTAGTCAAGGATTGCAACAGCCAGAGAATTTACGTGAGGCTTTTACAGAAATTAATAGAATATTTTTAATATCAACTTGGGAATTTTTGAAAGAAACATCAACATATAGTACTATCGCTCTCGAGCCAACAATCCAGTTTTTTCGTCATGTTCGGAATGGATGTGCACACAATAACACATTTAATTTCGACCAGGTCAAAAATCCTGCTAGATGGCGTGATAAGACAATAACGGATACCTTAAAAGGCACACCTGTTATTCCAGACTTTATCAAAGATGCCGATCCCCTCATTTTGCTTGTTGAGATTAACAATAAATATTTTGAGCCAATAAACATAGAGGGATTTCATCCCTATCAAACATAAGCTTGACAGCTGAGTTGATTTATTCGTGTTGGCCTACCTGTAAAAAACGCGAATTCACAAATCAGAAGGTGTTAGAAAAAGTCACAATCTATCCCATATATAAGAAGTCAGGGTCAGGCTTTGTTTACTTGCTTATTCGTTGGTCACGCGCTTTTCTAATGCCCCACATTTGGCTTCGTATGGTCTTGTCGGAGTATGAGGAAAACCCCAATCATCCTTCGCCCCTTCGACAGGCTCAGGTGAACAGATATTTCTGATTTCTCGACTAATCTCTCCGATTGAGCTTAAGACGAACTCAGGACGAGCGGCTGCGGAATAAGCCCTACTTAGGTCGCCAAGCGGGGTTGGAAAATCCCGCCTATCCATATGTGATGATAAGTTTGAATATAATCGAATAGGGGTAGGGAGAGAGTGATTAGCTCTCCCCCTCCCTCCGAACCGGACGTGCGGATCTCCCGCATCCGGCTCTCCGGTCAATAGCGGTGCTACGATTGACAAAGGAACGTATGAGCTTCGGTTATGGTGAAAAGCCCTAATTCCTGAAAATAGGCATTCTTACCTACCTTCACCCCTGTTCGAGGGCTGTCAACATGGAGTCCGTCCAAACAGTTTCCATCCGATAATTATCTGGAGGACTTAAGTCCTCCGCTACATAAAAGACATCCTAATCGTTTTATCGATGCGGGATTGGAAAATCCTGCCTTTCGTATAAACGTGACTGCCAATTATATGAGAAATATTGCAAATGCTAAGATTGATAATGCGTTCAGTTGAATGAATCTTACCCCCAACCTTAATCCTCCCCACAAGTGCGTGAGGAAAACCTGTGGAATCAGTTCTCAAACTTATTACAGGATTCGTCGACCTTTCCGGTGGTTCTGTCAACGCATACAAGGCAGCTATAATAACTCCCGTCAGGCAATAAAGTGTCCTCTTGGGGATAACAAAAATACCTGTCAACTGAATCGGAAAAGGATTCTCGGCCGAAATAGGCAACCAATAATACAACCACAATTAAACCGATGAACACATAGATCAAAGCACTACTACGCATAGAAGACAATTATTAATCAAATAAATGACCTGTCAACCGCTTTAAAACTACCTCTTGAGACAAAACCTAGGCAATGCCAAAGACTTCTCCTTACGAAAACGAAACAAAAAAGAAATCTATGCGTTAATACTATTGTTATCTGAATATTTACTGTTTAAAATAGAACACGGAGAGTTCCAGATTAAAATTTGTAGGTATAGCGTCAAAGGAGAGGAAATGGCTCAATCGAATAGATCCATACGATGGACATCATTTTTAATTATGGTTTTCTTCCCGATACTATTTCTTGGATCTTGTGCATCTGTCAGAAGCAACGGGATATCCAAGGTTACAGTTCCAGACATTATCGAGATGACAAAGGCTGGAGCCAGTGACCAGGAAATAATAAATGAAATTGAACAATCTAAGACAGTCTATAAGCTTGACGGCAACGCATATGCACGTTTAAGGCAAATAGGCGTCTCTGACAACGTGATTAATTATATGCAAGAGACATATACTGATGAAATACAGCATAGGCAGGATCGCGATGAGGACTGGGAGCTGTGGAACATTGAAGACGCAGGCTATTAAGTCGGTTGGTAGAAATCCCTTATTTCTATTCTGAATGAATGATTTGATTTTGAAATCATATAATAAATGTCTGACACCTTTTTTACTCCAGGAGCGTTAAAAAATAAGGAACAGAATAAAAATAATATTTGGGTAGTATACCAAAGAAGGATGGAGGTCATTGGATGAAAAAATTTTTTATCAGCGCGATCTTGTTCTTAATGATTATGGCAAGCGCTCTTTATATTATCACTAAACCGGTGAAATGCTCCGATTGCAATCAGGGAAAGAAGTGCAGTACTTCTTACGACTGTGGTGAAATTGGGGTGTGCTATTGCCAGTTCGATTGGCTTGAGGAACAGGAAACAGGTGGTGGAATTCCTGACTACGGTACTTGCTATGTTGAATAATCAATAGCCACTTGTGATTTGAATTGTTGAAAGAGTTTCTCTTCAAATTTATTCAACTGCCGTAATAAAACCTTTCATGAACAATCTTGCTATCCTTCCAGCGCTGAACCGCGACCTGATGATATGCGCGGCTCCCCCAATCCTTGTGCGTGTAGTCAAAAAACCATTCAACCATGGAAACGCCATCGCCAATTGCAACCGCCTTCACATCGGCACCCCTAAATTCAACTACCTTTGAGAAAAATTCCTTTTCCCTCTCTCTGTTAGCATCTTTCCCGACGGTAGGGGTAAGCTCGTTTTCCTGCATCACAACACCTTCGGCATAATACTTTTCGAATGCCTCCAAAGAATTTCCTTGAAGTATCATTGAATTTAGATCAGTTACTAATTCCTTTAATTCCATTGTCGTCCCCCTTTTTATATATGATTTTTGTCGAAAAGTAATGTATCGAAAATCTATAAATGAAACAGTCACCTTGGCAAAGCCCGCGTGACACTCGCCATCTCTGTAATGTCATGAACCTGGATTAACCTGAACCCCCACGCCGAACACAACATCGCTCTCCCTGTCTTAGGACTTAGGTAGAAACTTGTAAAGCCATTTTCAACCTGTCCTCCCTTTACCACGTCAATAACCTCCCTTTGCTCAATCGGAGTTTAAACTCCGAATATGTAGCCCTGAGCAAAGGAGAGTGTTGAGAAACTAAGTATCAGATACACTGTTGCTATAAGGCCTTTCATTTACTTTCCCTCCTTGCCTCGGTTTATCTATCTATTACTAGGTAGAATACGTACTTAAAAAATTTAACGGATTATGATGCCTATCCCCTGATGTTTCTTACATCCAATTACAATTTTTTCGTTGCTAATCATATTCTCCTATGTCATACTCCTTTACGATACTTATAAAGCGTAAATGGATTCATACTTTCTTTATCCGCTCGTAAAAGTAATCAGACAGGCTATCTCTAAGAAATAGCCTAGCCCGATGGATCCTGGATTTTACTGCAGAAATACTCAGCCCCAATATATCCCCGACTTCTTCGTTAGATAAGCCTTCTATATCCCTCAAGTGAAATACTATCCTATACTTTTCCGGTAACTGGTCGATAGCCCTTTCTATTACTTCCATACCCTCTTTCCCGGCGAATATCTCGTCGGGAGAGTAACTCCAATCCTTAAGTAAAATTTCCGATAGCATTCCTTTCTCATTATATGGGACATAATCCTCAAGACTCATACTTTTACCATGTCTCTTCCTGTTCCTGATCTGTATTAAACTCGCGTTTGTAGCTACTCGATAAAGCCATGTTGAAAATGTCGACTCCTCGCGAAAGGAATCCAGTTTCTCAACCAGGGTTAAAAAAACCTCCTGCAGAACTTCATCCGCAATATGTGTACTATGTGTTATTCTAAGCGCAAGTCTAAACACCTTCTCTCCATAACGATTAGCGATCTCGTTAAACGCTCCTTCGTCCCTTTCTTCAACAAACATCCTGACAAGCTCTTCGTCAGCCAAACCACGGTGCTCGAACAAAGGGCTATCATCTTGAAATTGCCTAGCCGCATTATTAGATCTTGATTCCGTTGCGTTTAAATGCATGTTTTTCCCTCCTTAAAATTATCTATTTATTGATAGAACGTAATGATAAAATTGTTACGCTAGCTTTTTGGTTGCAGCATTCTCATAATCCAATCGGACGTAAAAGATAATCGATGCTCATTTTCAAATATCCGTGCTGAGATTGTAGAACCCTCAAGCGCAGAAAAAATCATTCTGGCCATTCTCTCAGGGGATCCCTTAAAATCAAAAACACCTGAGTCACGACCCTCTTCTAAGACTTTAGCTATCCACACCTCGTTATCCGAAAATAGGCCTCTTACCTCTTGCTGGACGCCCTCTGGAAGGTTAACAAAATCAGAGGCAAGCATAGAACAGAGGCAAACTCTCCTGCAGGATCTGAAGCCGTCAATAAAGAGCTTCAAGTAGAGCTCAAGTCTCGCCTTATGATCATTTGACTGGGTGTCAATCTGGGAAAAGGCGGTCTTAAAATGCTCCCTATATCTTATCACGAGCGCCTTTGCCAGATCTCCTTTGGTTGGAAAGTAATAGTGAATACTTGATGTTTTGATACCGACTTGTTTCGATAGGTCTCGATAGCTAAAGGAGTTGTATCCCCGCTCTTGTAACAGATTCTGCGCAAGATCCAGTATCTCCTGTACAACTTCATTGGATTTAAACCTCTCTTCCATGCCCCATAATTTATCTACTGATAGATAGATTGTCAAGGCATGATCTCAATATTTAAAAAATTTATCTATTTAGAGCCCTGTATTGGTAAAGCGGGGTTGGAAAACCTCGCCTATCAACGTCTCACGATAAACTCAGATAAGTTAAAGAGAAGCAAAGTTTATAAGGTTCAAAACCAAGGTCCTGGGTACATCAGTTTTGCCTCCGCCATCTCCTCAGGACACACGATGTATTTCCTACCGCCCTGCCATTGAATTATGATATTTCGATGTCCTAATTGCCTTCCGGTAACAGGATCTATCCTAAAATGACCGTAGAAAGTCTTAAAGTCGGCTCTGTTTGCTTCTTCCCTAAGAGCATCGCCGTCGAGCGTTCCTGCCCCCTCAATACATCTTTGAATAATTAAACCAATATTAAATCCTTGTGCAGCAACATAATCAGGTTCCTTTCCGTATTCGCCCTTGAAACTATTAAAAAACAGTGCCGGGGTTGGACCAAAGTCTGGTTTTATTCGCATACCCCGTTCCCATTGACTCGATGAAAGAAACCCGTTAGCCCTCTCGCCAAGCTCTTCGTGAAATAACTTTATACCGGCAACCACAAGCCCGATCGCCTTTGCCTTGATTCTATCTCTCAAGATCTGTTCCGCTAGTAGTAAGTCATCTTCCATCCGTCCGGCACCCAGAATCAAATCAGGTTCCCTTTCTCTTGCCATTCGAAGGAGGGGCGTGAAATCATCTATACCTGACTGATATATATGTTGTACCACCTCAAAGCCCATATCCTCGCCATGTACCTTGGCGCCAAATGCCACGTTGGCCGCGAAACCGCTATCCTCCGCCCCAAATACGGCAATCCCTCGTGCAGAACCATCAATTTTTCTTACCATTTCAATGATTCCCTTAAAGTACTCACTGGCCGGAGTAATCGCGCTAACAACATTGTTGAGGCCTCGATTCGTTATGTCATCGGATGACCCTCCGTGATTCCAAATCGTCTTTTTCAATTCCTCTGCTAGTGGCGCAACGGCCAAGGCGAGCCCGCTGGAATAGGGCCCAATCAATAAATCAACCCGATCATTAAGAATCAGCTTCTCTACATTCTTCTTGCATTTATCCGCGGAACTCTCATCGTCGTAGTGGAAAAGCCTTAAGGGAACCTTCTTATCGTAATCCTTGAGGAAAATACCGCCAGAATCATTGACGTCCTTTGTCCACAGAAGAAGCCCCTCAAAGCTCTCCTTACCCTGAATCCAATACCTACCACTTAAAGAAATGGAAATGCCGATTTTTATCATTTTCGTAATTTAATATAACAACTTTGGGTTGAGAATCTATGGTATTACAATAAGGTAGGTATAAACAAGAAATAAATATGAGGTAGCATTCCGGCTATCTGAGTTTTGATAAGGCTTCGTCAATTCTGTCAACGCCCTTTACTATCTCTTCCATCGAGGTGGCATACGATATTCTAACGTGCTCATCCGACCCGAATTCAATGCCTGGCACCACTGCCACCTTCGCCACATCAAGGAGGTATTCGGAAAAATCTACAGAATTCCTGATTCCTTTACCATTGTAGCTCTTGCCAAAGAAGTTAGAGACATTTGGAAACACATAGAACGCCCCCTGCGGATTAAAACATGTGATGCCTGGAATTTCGTTTAGCCTCTTGGCTATATAGTTCTTTCTTCGCTCAAACTCGCTTACCATTCTTGCGACTTCATCCTGGGGACCTTTAAACGCCTCTATCGCCGCTATTTGAGAAATGGAGGTGGGGTTTGACGTTGACTGTCCCTGAAGCTTACTCATGGCGCTCGAGACATCCTTATCGCCCGCCGAATATCCTATACGCCATCCCGTCATAGAATAAGACTTCGAAACACCATTCACGAGTATAGTAGATTTTTTAACATCCTCACCAATCGTTGCAATTGGCGTGTGAGTCAAATCATCGTAAATAATCTTGTCGTATATCTCATCTGAAATTATTATCAGGCCAGCATCCAAAGCAATTCCTGCAAGCTCTCGGAGGTCTTCCTCATTGTATGTGGCACCCGTGGGGTTTGATGGATAGTTTAGTATAAACGCCTTGGTTCTGGACGTTATTTTTTTCTCTAGCTCATCAGGATCTATCTTAAAACCATCTTCCTCACGGGTCTCGAGAATCACTGGTGTCCCGCCGGCCAAGGTTACCTGTTCGGGATAAGATACCCAGTATGGAGATGCTATTATTACCTCATCTCCCTCCTCTATGATGACCTGTGTTAAGTTGTAAAGCGTATGCTTCGCGCCACAGGAAACCATTATTTCAGATTTATCGTAAGTAAGGCCATAATCTTCCTTCAATCTAAAGATAATTGCATTCTTCAGGTCGTCAGTACCGCCTACGGGAGTATACTTTGTAAATCCATTATTTATTGCACGTTTTGCTTCATCTTTGATATTTAGGGGTGTGTCGAAATCAGGTTCACCGGCGCCGAATCCCACAACGTCAATGCCATCTGCCTTGAGCGCCTTCGCTTTTGCGGTTATTAACAGTGTTGCGGAAGGTTTTAGCCTTTGAGCTCTTGAAGCAAGTTTCATCCGTATTATCTCTCCTGACCTTGTAATAGTTTTTCCCTCATCCTGGATTCGACTATGGATGGAACCATTTCCTTAGCTGAGCCATTTAAGGTAATAATCTCCTTAATTAATGATGAACTAATGTGTGAATATGTACTGTCGGTAACCATGAAAACGGTCTCAAGGTCATGATATAAAGTCTTATTCGCCAGAGCCATCTGTAGCTCCGATTCAAAATCCGAAACCGTCCTCATGCCTCTAAGCACAATGTTTGTACCCAACTTTTTTGCATAATCAACAAGCAACCCTTCAAAGAAATCTACCTTTACTTCGGGTCGACTCTTAAATAATTCCTTAAGCATCTCAACCCGTTCTTCCAGCGTAAAGATCGTCTTCTTGGATACGTTGTGAGCAACAGCAACTACTAAACTGTCAAAGATCTTTACTCCACGGTCAATAATATTTAGGTGACCGTATGTAAACGGGTCAAATGAACCAGGATATATTGCATACTTATCCATCAACTCATCCTTCTAAAATAACTAACCTTTGTACCGCCAAATGATCTAGTTACTCGAGAAAACCCTTTGGCCTCGTCAGTCAAATTTCGCTCGTGCTCAATGATGATGATCGATCCATAATCAACGCAATTTGTTACAAGATTGACAAAGTCCAGAACCTCCCTCTTCTCGTATAAACTGTAGGGTGGGTCAATAAAAACGATATCAAATTTACTTCCCTCTTGTCCAAGCTTTTTAGTGGCATGTTCATAATCATCACAGATTATATCGGCCTTGTCTAAGAACCCACATGAAGCGACATTATCCCTGAGTAACTTAAAAACGCCAGGGTCTTTTTCTATGAAGGTTACATGTGATGCGCCTCTGCTCAATGATTCAATTCCAAGGCCTCCGGAGCCCGCAAAAATATCAAGCACCCTTAACCCGTGAAGATTGCCAAGCGTGTCAAAGATCGATTTCTTGATCCGGCTAGTGGTTGGACGGATTGCTCTGCCTTTTGGAACCTTTAATTTCCTACCTTTTATTGTGCCTGTAAGCACTTGCAACATAGGCTGTTATACTACCATACCAACACCCTTTAGCAAAAATAGCAACATGGAAATCAATCATAAAATCATGGTTAGGTCATACAGAACTTTTGCAAAGGTAGAAAATGTTTTAGAAAACTACAAGACCGCATATAAGGCTTTTAAACCAATAGAATTGATTAACTCTATGTACAGTGGATTTGAGGATTTTCATAATGCAGAACTTATTACGACTTCTTATTAATGGTCAGTGCTCTTTAATCGACGGAGAATTATTACGTAATTAACCATACAATTTAATGATTAAGCTAAGTCGCAGGGCTCATCCGTGTCCTTTCTAAAGACAAAGATTTAAATACCCCGCGACTTAGCTTTCTTTTAATCCCTGCTTAAGGGCTTATTGTCAACTCTAAAACTCTTCGAAGCCACGAGTTGAATAGACGATCTGTTCAACATCCGCTGGAATGCCCAGCACCGTGTATGAAACAATTTTATCGTTTACCGTTTGCAGCTCTACCGTATAGCCTGTAGTGAGGTTTTCTTCTTGAGAATCAGAGATCTTGAAGTCATGTTCTATACCAGTACTATCGTCCAATATTTTCATCGTGTTGTCACCAACAAGTGTGACTGTTCCGATCATATTGTTCGGAGGAAGTGCCGCACTAGCATTTAGAACGGTACCAACAAGCAAAATGGCAGAGAGAAAAAACCCGGCTAGCAAAAGCGATAATAACCTTCTCATGATTTTCACCTCCTTGTATATAGATTTAATATCCATGAGAGTTGCAATAGACATGCCAATATACTCGACAACAAATAAAAATTAATGTTCACAGAGGGTTCTGAAAGTTTCTGATTTTAATAGAAGTTGTTGATTCATTGAAGAGTGAATTATTGAACAATAAAAACTGTTCAATTTCTCACACCTTAATAGGCCAATTACCTGAAGCAAGCACAAAACGCGGCGATTCATGCCCAGTTAGCAAGTTCATTTTGACTATCATTTATGCTACAGATAATGGCTCAGTATCTTTGCGAATTTTGAAACGGATAGTTGTTTCAGTGCACTCTCCTCTATTTGTCTTATCCTTTCGCGAGTAACTTGAAACTTCTTAGCTATTTCCTCGAGGGTATAGGTACTCTCTTCGACTAATCCGAACCGCATCTTTATTATCTCCCGCTCTCTCGGAGATAGCACCGAAAGGGATTCAGATATCTTTACTCGAAGCTCTGCTTTATAAATTGAATAATCCGGTAAAGGGAAAGCACTATCCTCAATGAACTCCAATAATGTATGTCCGCTTTCATTCACAGGTAAGTCAATACTAAGCGTGAGTTTGGGCGATTCCAAAATCCTCGTAACATTTTGAACCTTAATCCCCGACCTCTCTGCGATCTCCTCTGTAGTAGGCGTTCTTCTCAACTCCATAGTAAGAATCGATTTGGTTCGAAATACCTTATTTGCCTGTTCTAAAAGATAGACAGGTTTTCGGGGTATGCTTGTCTGTATCTTGACCCCCCTGGATATTGATTGATTTATCCACCATGTAGCATAAGTGGAAAACTTAAAATCATTTTTATGATCAAATTTTTCTACGGCTTTCATTAATCCTAAATTGCCTTCTTGAATTAGATCAGAATATGGCAGCCCTCTCCCCGAGTATTTTTGTACTATGCTGAGCACCAATCGAAGGTTAGCCTTAATAAAGCGGGATCTCAAAATCTTTGCCAAATCAGCATAAGATTTCGATAAATTTTCTAAGCGTCTAATGTTACTGAATAAGATCTTTTCTTTTGATACATCATCTATATGATCTTTGCGCTTAATTTGATCCTTCTGGTTTAATAGACTTGTAATCATGGTATCTATTTTTGCGATCATGTCATCACACTTTTTCATCATCGCTGATATCTTTTTTTCTTCTTTTGGCTTTAAAAGAGGCTCTTTTGATATTTCCTTAAAATAAGACTTAAGGCTTTCAAGGTTTCCCCTATTAGCACTTCGTTTTCTTTTTTCTTTTTCCGATTTAGTTAAATCTTCGAATAAAAATTCAGACTTGTTCATATCGTCAAAAAAATCATCAACCTCTCCGTGAGTAAGTATAGGCATACTATTAGAGATAGTCGTTGAGTCCGTTTCCTTGGTGTTTTCAACTATTATTCTTAGTTTCATCGTTAAAAATTCCTCGACTATGAAAAATCAGAAATAGTGACTTGTGTTATACAAGAATTAGGCTGGTTGTGGTTTGTGGGAACAAATAAATCCCGAAATGGCGATAGGATATTTATGTAATTTAATGAACAGCTACATCGAACGCTTTCCGTTTCGTCCTAAACGTGACAAAATGGACGGTTCTATCAAGTCTCCAAGGACTTTCATCTGTTGTTAAACCGACATAGGATTCATTACATTTATCAACTGAGTTAACCCTTTGCGGCTCCACTCCTTGCTTTACAATATAGTCTTTAATTGCATAAGCCCTTTTCAACCCCAGGTTTTCACCCGTATTCTCTCTTGAGTCGCAATATCCCTGAATAAATACAATTACTTCAGGATTGCTTTTTAGAACCTGAGCATTTTCCTTAAGTACGGCTTTTGCGGATTCTTTGATACTAAAACTGTTGAAATCAAAAAATACATCCTTCATGGCGATTTCGTCCCTCGGGTTTGGTGGAGGTAACGGCTGGTACCGAGGGTAGGCTCCGACCATATCGCTTGCAAATGTTTCTTCCGATGAAACAACGACTGAACTGACGATGACAGCCGCCAGTAGAAAAAACCAAAGCAATGTCCCTTTAACTATTCCAAAAACTTTACAGACTTCGGATCTTGAATGGTGGTTCTTGTGCTGACCTTCAAATGTCTCTAAAATCTTTTCTTGATTTTCGACGGCCATCGATTTAATTGAAAATAGTTGGATTCTCATAATTTATTCACTCCTTTCGTTGATTTTATAAAAGTCACATAACAAGATAATTGTGTTGAGATGTTAGGTTGCAATATGTATGCCAAGCGTGTTAACACTGCAAAACTCCTAACGTATTCAACATGTTAAATCACACAGACGCTGTGAATTGTGATCTTTCTTCACCTAAATGTAGAAAAAATAGACAATAGAAATTGTGTATTTTCGAACAACTTACAGGGAGTCAGAAATAACTTTCGGTTTTTAAATGTAACTCAAATGTGGTTAAGTATTAAACACGAATATTTTTTTTGATATGACTTTAGTTATCGGACGGATCTCTTTTTCAATTCATCATTCTTCTATTAAAAGCTATCTGGGATCAATTTCTTTGCTCTGGTTCAGGAGCGACTTTCTTTTAAGCCTTACTCGTTTAAGATTTTTAAATTAACCTTAGCAATCTTAGCCTCACTGGATTCTGGATATTTATCAATTATTGTCTGAAGAAAATATCTGGCTTCTTTTTTTCTACCCAATTTAATTAATGAAATCCCTTGTTTCAAATATGAATCTGGCACTCTGTTATCTTTAGGATTAGCATCAATGAATTTCTGATAGGCTATTATTGCTTCCTCATATTTTCTTTTATGGTAAAACGACTCGGCGGATGAATAAAGATTATCGGGCGACTTAGCTGAGGCAGGATCAGAAGTCGAGGTTTGTTTCCCTAAGCTGTCTAATTTCTTCTTAAGTGATGAATAATCTCTTGCGATGCTTTCGATATCTTGCTGCATCAAAGAAATCCGCTTGTCTCTTTCAATCTTACTTTCCGCTAATTCGCTAGATAATTTCTCGACTTCGGCTTCCAACCTGTCTTGGCGTTTATTGAAATTATTTATAGAAAATGGATTGGAGGCGCACGCAGCAACTAAGATAAGAATTACCAATACGGAAATGTCCTTTGTGCTCATTCTTTGACTTTAGGACCTATATCAATATAAATTTAAACCAGACTCCACCTGATTGACATCCAATTTAATCTTAAACAAAACCTGCGTCATATGACTTAAGCTTTAATAATCATAATAAATGAAACGGCCTGCCGCAAGCTACAGGGCATGGTTGACGAAAGCGAATGTGTTCGCAACAACAGGTAGCGCGAAACCCTGTACCACCCTACAGGAAATTCACCGGTTTAAATGAAATTAAAATGGAAATTTTGGACTCCGTTCCCATCTCAACCCATTCCTTATCATTCAGACTTGTTTTAACACTAGCAATCTTTACTTGTTAGACAAGATTGGTGCCCGCCAAAAATATATGCACATCAATTATAATCTGTGTGAGTATTCCTTGTATTAAAAGCCTTGGATATTGGCCCTATCAACTAGATTATTAGAAGTAACTGGATGTGAATAAAATATGCGTTGCAGGATCTATTTCTCTAGACCATGTTTGGAATAAGGAACTTAACTTAAATCTCCGCGATTATATAAACAGATTTTATCCCTTGTAAGTTTCACGAGTAAATCTTATCTAGTTCTTTCGTTATTAGTAATTCGGAATCTTTCCCCGCGCGGTCGATTATCAATAGCAAAGCAGATGCAATTTCTTCAGACTTGGTCTTGCCATGACTTATTGATTCGCTGATCTCATTAATCATTTCAAACTTGGCCGATTGGATAATCCCTGAATCAATCGGGGTCACTCTTCTCAAGAATTCTTCAAATGTTTCACCACCCAAAATTTTAAAATTTATCAAACCTGCCCTTGTGTCTTGAATAACTTCCTCTGAGATATTCTCTAATGTTAGACTAATTAAATTAATATCTTTGTTTTTAAGATGCTCATTGAAATCCGAATTCAAGTAAGACTGAATTCTCAAAATCATATCCAATTTGATATTTTTCAAATACATTGTGGCTAGAGCTTTTGCTTGATCCTTTTGAATCGTGTTTCCATTATCCAATAAAATGTTATCAAATTTGTTGCTGATTACTTCTAGATTTTTATTTATGTCGGCATTGTATAGCCATAAGGAGAACAATATAGCCAAAATAGTGGTAAAAAGATTGGTAAATATACCGGTATAAATTTGTGTCCTATTAGATTCTTTGTTCATTCTTGTGAAATACGATTTTTACACTCGGATCCAAAAAGTAATTTAATACTAAATCTTATTAGGTATCGGGCTTGACTAGTAAGATCAATTTCTTATGACACTTATAATTAATTTCAAATACCAATTCGTTAATTACATTTATTATGATTTGAGTTCTCATGCATCAACTTTTTAGCATGTTATTTAGGGTTTAAACAATGATAATATGTAACAAACCAACCTTGCTCAAGGTACTAATGGTTAGTTACGTTTCCAGAAGATTAAGAAAAGTTTTTTTTCTGCTACCTACCACCTTGCAATAGATTTTCGGATTCAAACGCGTGTAATATCCATGTAAGCAAAATATTTAATGAAATTTGACCCGTAACATTGCACCACACATAACTTTGTTTAACTTAATTATCCCAACAGATAGACGGTAATTTTCAGGATGGGACTTCTGAAAGGGTACGCCTTTATCCCAAGCCATGTTATCTTTGAGCATATCGTTAAAGTTATATTCATGTGATAAGGGCTCAGCCATGATATGATATTGTTTTATTTCTCCGGAAGAAATCTGTTGATTATGACTTGTCGCTCCTTGTACAAGTGAAATTACACGTGGTTTTAACCACCTATCCTCTTTTTCTGTTGTATCGCTCGTGTCTTTCTGCGCGAAGGTATTCGAAGGTAGAAATAGCAGTAAAACTACTGTAAATAGAAGAATTTTTATTCTCACAGGAGATAACCTCCCTTCATATGAACATAGACTCGTGCAATATAGATGCCAATAATATTCGAATCCTGAAAAATAAGGTTTCTTAGGAGGTTATAACTCATGGGTTTTAAATTCATTGAACTTTCATGCATTTCTGTGTTTGAAATTGAACAATTGAGCTGTCTAAATTATTACCAGTAACGATATGTTGGATTATATGCAAACAATTCGGACAAAAATTATTTCGACATGCATGATGATCATACCGCGAACGATTGGGACTGTGACTTCATCAAATATTCATGTTGCTACTCCTTCTCCAAAAAAATTAGTATTAAACTTAAAGTAGCTTTTTTGAACCGTACGTTGAACGATTTACCATAAACGTGTATCAAAGTGAAAAAGATATGCTAGACAGAAAAAAGAAAAATTTGTCACCTTATCGTGCATTATCCTACACTTGAATTGCGATTATTACGCCTCAAAAGATTGCAATTTATTTCTGTAATCGGTAACAATCATCGATATTTTCCGATCATTCAAAGTACTTCCGATAATCTGGAATGCTAGTCTGCTCTTTATAAATTGGAATAAATTCCCCAACCTCAAATTTTATTTGGCCCTTATCAACTCTCAGAGATGCCAGAGTCTTAAATATTTTCACTTGACCTTCTTCGCCTTTGAACGTAATAAATTTCGAATTGTCAATTGTACTATCTTCATGCGTATCCAGTTTTGATTGCTTTCCATCTCCAGCAAAAGCATTTAACAGAATGAAAAATAGCGTTACTGTAATTACCAAAAAGCACATTAATTTTCTCATTTCGATTACCTCCAGCAACATATCACTTAACCTATTTAAGCCATTTCCTTAAATACCCCTATTTGCCTGGTCCCAGTTCATAAAAACCTCTTTAAGTCAACGGTTATACATTTGGTATTGATACAACTTCAATTTTTACGTCTTGAATCCCCCCATCAATTATCCCCAGCGATTTGGCAGCCGAATATGAGAGGTCTATAATCCGATTTTTGATGTACGGTCCTCTGTCATTTATCTTAACTATAATATCTTTCCCATTTCGTAAATTTATAACCCTTACCTTCGATCCTAACGGCAAGTTTCTGTGCGCAGCCGTGTAAGCATACATATCGTAAATATTACCGCTTGCTGTTTCTTTGCCATGAAATAAATTACCATACCATGATGCAGTTCCCTTTTGATAATAGCCTTTGCTGGATCTAAAAGGGACAAGCAGACGCTCGCCAATTTGAATGTCATTAGGAGACTCAATATTGTTAGCATCCGCTATCACCTCCCATTCAACTCCAGAACCGAAGAATCTCTTTGAAATACCTGATAAACTATCGCCTTGTTTCACAATATATTCTCTCATTATTCCTTTTTTAGTATTTGACTTAGTGGCCTTAAGCACGTCTTGAAACTTATCTCTTCCATTCTTTGCAAGAACTTTATTTTTGACATCCATTATCGGTAAAAATTCAATGGTAACAATTACACTGACACTGCAAAAAATAACGATTAAGGTTGAGAGTATCGTTAGATCCAACTTCCTCATTTAAATCGACCTCCTCGCGGTTTTTTTATCTACATTTTTGATAATTTATCCGTTGTGGGTCACCTCAAGGGTAATACCCACAACGGTATCCGAGGAAGGATGGGTATTCATTTCAAGAATCAAATTACGAAATCAGGGGAATTTAATTGCCCTCGAATTTGACCCTTGTCTCAATTTCTCATTTTCTTCACGGCTTTGGCTTTGCGTTCTCATCCATTTGGTCACTCTTACCAGCCGTATCAGGTGTGTTCCCTAGGTTTTGTTCCTTAGGTTCCTGACTGAATTCATCCTTTTTATTCCCTGAAGCATCGGGTATGAGTAAATGATCGCCGACATCGATCTGATCGGGATTGTCGAGATCGTTTGCTTTAGCTATTTCTGGCCACTTCTCTTGTGTACCCAGAAACTTTTCGGAAATTTCTGCTAGAGTGTCTCCCTTTTTAACAATATACTCCTGCCCGCGCATATCCCCGCTTTCGTCTTGAGCATTAACATTATGCTCTTCGCTCTGCTCTGTGCTTTTGTATGTTTGGGCATCTTTATCCTGCCCGCTATACGCAAATGAGCTTACCCCCGCAACCGCAAGCGCCATTGCAAATAGTGTGGAGAAAATCAAATTTCTCATGATGTATTACCTCCTAAAAATGGTTTTGCCCTGTGTATCGCAAGATCCATGCCAACTTGGCCATTAATCAAAATTCTTTCGCATTCCAGGCTAGTTAGTATAAAAAGGAAATAATGTTGGGATCGTGTTGAAGTGTTGAATAGTAAAGATTTGCACAATGATAACTGTGTAAATATGTAACAGGGTTGTGAGTACGGACAAACATCGAAATCACTGCTCTCATTCTTTTGTAACGGGAGACTGTACCTCGTATCCCTTATCCCTTAAGATATAGCCACCCGCTCCTCCGGCGGCCGCGCCTACGAGGAACCCACATCCGGAGCATAGAATAAGCGTTAAGCATAATGAAAGTGCTAATAACCTTTTTTTGATCCACATATTTTTCTCCATTTCCTAACTTACAATTAAATCAGGGAGCCAAAACTTCGAATTGAATACACAAATCATTGGGTCTAAAGAGGATACGTAGAATTAGTGCTTCTTTTTTATTTGGCCCCAAAATTTCATTTTGCCAAGCTTAAAGTGCAAGAACCATACCTATATTGCCTATTCTGACAATAACGCAATATTTACAGTGAGTTACAGATGGAACGATCGGTGCTTAAGAAAAAATCATCTCGAAATGTTCAAAAATTACACATTAAATAGTGTTAGATAATTAGCATCGATCAAAGACAGCCAAATACCTTGTAAGAAACTGAATGCTTCAAATTACAGGCAATAAATATTGATAATTAAAACCTTTCTAAGTGATCGAAGTTAAGATATTATTCATATTCCTAACCCTTCATTAATATTTTAAAATTATTACGTAAATATAATTATTAAAACAGTTAGAATACTAAAAAGCCTTCTATTCTATTTAAAGGGGTCCTTAAACCTTTGAAGCTCAGCAAGCAGATTACTTTAGGATATGCATTAATGTTTTTTGTGATTATCCTAATAAGTGGTTTTTCCATCCACAGTATCTACAGGCTTGATAAAGCTGCTTCGAATTTAGAAGGACGATATACAACTCTGTATAAACTGATTTCGAAATCCAGCAATAAGGAATTAACTTCCGAAAATGAAAAGTTTGGAAGCGAAATGATCGATCAGGCACTATCGCTTATCGATCAGCAAGTCAAGCATTCCTATACAAACATTTTCTTGGTAGTAGGAATCGCGCTGTTGTTCAGCGGAGCAATAGCTGTACTGTTTCCAAAAAAAATCACAAAACCGATTTTAAGATTGGTCAATGCTACTAAATCCGTCGGTTCAGGAGAGTATTCATATAGAGTCGAGAATCTTGGCGGCTCAAACGAAATAGATGAGCTGATTAGTTCATTTAACAAGATGCTTCAGAATATACAGGTCACTCACGAGGACAATGTGAGACTCCTTGAACAAACAAAGCGTTTCACCGAGGTTCTAGAAGAAAAAATTGAGGAAGCGACCAAAGATATAAAAGAAATGCAAAATGAACTCATAAAAACGGAGAGGTTAGCCACTATTGGGGAAGTTGCCGCAAAAATCGCCCACGAAATTAAAAATCCTCTATCCGGTATATCGATAGCCCTTGAACTGATGAAAAACAAAACGCCAGACGATGAACAAAGACAAAAGGTTTCTGAGATTTTATCAGAGGTAGCCCGATTGGACCGTATCATTAAAGATATGCTACAAATAGCAAAGCCTCCGGAATTATATCTTCGAACTATTTCACCAAACGAAATCGTGGAAAAGGCCATAGCCCTGGTTAGCCCTAAAGCAGATGAAAGAAGGATTAGAATTGACAAAGATCTAAATTGTGGAGATTCTTTTTGTCTGGACCCGGAAAAGATAGAGCAAGTCCTCATAAATCTTTTATTAAACGGAATTGACTCAATTGACGGAACGGTCGGGAACATTACGGTTCAAACTCAAATCCACAAAAACGAATTGCACATAAAAATCTCAGACTCTGGCTGCGGTATTCCCGAAGTGGAGATAGAGAAACTATTTCAACCCTTCTATTCAACTAAACGGACCGGGACCGGGTTAGGACTTGCAATCTCTAAAAGGATTATCGAGTCACATAGGGGAAGGATAATCGTCTCGAGCGACGTAGGGACGGGATCAATATTTACACTTGTCATACCTGATAACTTAGAAGATGAATATGAAGCTAAAAGCTAAAACCCAGTTTAATAGAGACGGGACGGAGCATTTAAGAATCAATCATACAACAAGTCTTTGACAGAGAATAGGTGCTAAACATATGACTATGACGCACAGTATATTGATAATAGATGACGAAGAGTACCTATGCAAAAACTTAGAGGAAGCCCTTGCCGAAGATGGCTACAAAGTATTTACGGCTCACACCGGAAATGATGGAATCGAGACGGCTACGAAGGAATCCCCAGATTTGATCCTGCTAGACTTAAAACTCCCCGATAAAGAAGGAATAGAGGTCCTCAAAAATTTAGATCGCCTTGATTATCTACCCATAACCATAATGATGACCGCCCATGGAAATGTTGAAGCAGCCGTTCAGGCCATTAAAGTGGGTGCCTATGACTTTCTGGAAAAGCCATTCCCTGTAGACAAGCTGAAGGTGATAGTAAGAAACGCGCTAAATGCAAAAGAGCTCAGAAACAACCTCAATACGTCCATAAAGGTAGAAAAAAGGAAGTTTGGTTTCCAGAACCTTATTGGCAAGAGCCCGGCGATAAAAGAAATAATAAACTTAATAGAAAAATTAGTTGTTACTGATCCTAAAACCATCCTTATTACGGGCGAGACCGGAACCGGCAAAGGACTTGTAGCAAAGTTACTGCATTATAACGGGGTAAGGGCTGACAAACCATTTTTGGAGTTAAACTGCGCATCGATACCCGAAACACTCCTGGAAAGTGAGCTATTTGGCCATGAAGCAGGCTCATTTACGGACGCAAAAAAAATGAAAAAAGGTATTTTTGAAGAGGCACATGGAGGCACCATATTCTTAGATGAAATTGGTGATATGAGCCAGACATTACAGGCAAAACTTGTAAAAGTAGTCGAAGAAAGAACCTTTAGAAGGATCGGCGGGATCAGAGACATCACAGTTGACGTCAGAGTAATCGCAGCAACTAACAGGGACCTCAGAGAACTTGTAAGACAGAATCTCTTTCGAGATGATTTATTTCATCGCTTAAACGTTATTAATTTTGAGATGCCGAGCCTCAGGAGGAGAAGAGAAGATATTCCCTTAATTGTCGAGTACTTTCTTAATGATTTTAATTCTGAACTAAACAAAAACATCAAAATAATTTCTGATGACACAATGCGCGCATTAACCCATTACGGCTGGCCGGGCAATGTTCGTGAGCTCAGGAGCACGATTGAAAGGGCGGTGATACTGAGCGAAGGAGACGAGTTAAGCCCATCCTATATGCAACTTGAGGAGAATGACGGGGATAACGTAGTAAAAATTGAAAACGACGATCGAAAGATGTTTCTCGAAATTGATTTAGACAATGCGTCACTAACGGGAATAGAGGATAACATCATTAAACGCGCTCTGGAGGTAAATCAGTGGAACCAAACCAAGACGTCGGAAATGCTGGGAATTACACGCCACACACTGAGGAATAAAATGAAGAGGATGGGTATGTTGGAATAACAAAATAGATCAAAACCTAATATAGTAGGGTATCCTCGCGTCCGATAAATTAACGCCGACTAAAACCGCATTGACGCTCTGACAATCATCATATTACGAATGCTAAATAAGAAGTATTTTGAGCTTCTGTTTTTCCCTGACATATCTCGCTTTACATAAACACTCTCCATGATTCTTTTCCAGTTAATTCAGGCCTGTTCAAATAAAAAGATATAACTGTGTAATTTTGCGCAGTGGTGCAGTGAGATATTTAACAGTCGGAATAATTTTGACATCAACTTTAAGAAAACGGATTCGTAACTCCCTTTTGATACTATTAATTTCTAAAGCCACTCTCCTGGCATGCATTTTGCTCATAATTACTCATAAACAAAAATTTAAGAAAAGCGAGATCAAATTAATGACAAAAAACTCCAATGGAGGCAAAAAGGTGAAAAAATTAATTGCTAGCTTCATATTTTTGATTTCTTTGATTCTGTTTCCAATGAGATCAAAGGCCGATACTGACCTATTCCTTAACTTGGGTGTGGGACTGGGAATTCCTGCTCCTGTTTTTGTAGCTCCTTCTCCATTTTACTATGCCGCGCCTGCTTTTGCACAGGCGTCGTTGGTAACTGAAATAAGCCCAAACACGTTCTTGAGTTTTGGCATAGGAGTACCTGCACCCGTGTTCGTTGCACCTGCTCCTGTAATAGTAAGTCCGCTATACTATTCATATCCATACTATTCATATCCACCGGCTGTGATAATAGGGCCACAGCCCATAATAATATATCCCGGCCGTCACCATTTTCACCCACATGGAGGCCCGCCCGGACAATTTAAACGCCACGTTTTTTACGATTACCCTAGACATCAAGGATATCGCATACATAGCGGACATAAGAATTTCAAAGTGAGGAATAAGCATGGGCATAAACATAAACACAAATAAAAATTGCCTTATTGAGTAAACCCGAATGGTATAGGAGGTATATCATTATGCAGATCAATTTTGGAAATTTTACTAGTATTAAAAGAGTGGGAATACGATTAGCGTGGATTTTCATGATTATTTACTTGTCGTTTTCTACCCTTTTAAATTTTGGGTGTTCGTCGCCCGAGGAGAAGCGGGAAGAGGCGACAGAACTTTACACAAAAGCGAGAAATTCTTACTTGCTTTTTAATGCCAGAGGGGTGGGCGAAGCAATTGATATGTATGAAAAAGCACTTGAGATCAATAACAACTATGCTCCTGCTTATGCCGGACTCGGAGAGGCCTATGCATTCATGGGCCTATGGAATGAACAAAACTTTGTTGAAAAGGATAGCCAGCTCTTCAAAGAGTCTTTAAGTAATAGCCAGACGGCTTTGAAGCTTGATCAAAACTCTTCGGTGTCTCATCGCGCTCTTGCAGCGAGCTACAGGGGTTTAGGCAGGTTTGAAGATGCAAGAAAAGAGGCCCAAAAAGCCATCGAACTTAACCCGAATGATGCCGAGGCTTATTATATCCTCTGGACCGTATCCGGTGCGGATCCCGATTCCAAATACATAAAAAAGGCCCTCGAATTAAACCCGAATTTGAGCATCGCATACAACGACCTGGGATACATCTATTATACCAAGGGAATCTATGATAAAGCCGTTGACAATCTAAATCGCGCCCTTGAGGCGAACCCAGAATTAATACAGGCTCATGTTAACCTCGGCTTGACCTTAGCGGCTCAGAAAAGATTGAAGGAATCTGAGGAACAATTCAGAACCGCGATCAGGCTAAATCCAGATTATTTACTAGGTCATTATAATCTTGGCATCGTACTAGCCAACCAGGGGAAATATGATGACGCCATAAGTGAATTTGAGAAGGCGATTGAGATCAATCCTGAGTTTCCTGAGCCACATATTGCGCTGGCATTCGCTTACGAAAGTAAAGGAGATAATGACGAAGCTGTTAAACAATACAATAAGTTCATCGGCCTGGCATCTGCGGATAAAAGTAAATATGAAAAGATCGTTGCCGAGGCCAAAAATAGGATCAAAATGATCAATAAGGACGATGGTTAATTAACGCGAACGTTAAACTAATTAATTTGGAGGATTAAAATGAAAAAATTACGAAGAAGCATTTACCTCACAGCATTCTTAATGCTTAGTATATCCATAGGTTTGCTAAGTTGTGACGGAGGCGGTGGTGATGGGGGCGGGGGCGGTCAACCGAGCGGACAGACCACAACCATAAGAGGAAACGTGGAAAGCGTAGTCGCAATGGCGCCGCAGAATAATAAGCCATCCATGCTAGCAAAGATTAAAGACTTTTTCACATTGTCGAAAACAGCCAATGCCCAAGATGATCAAATAATTGTTACATTTATAGTGGACGGAGAGGTTGAAGATGTGGTCACAGTTGAACCTGACGGCGACTTCGTGGGTGTAGTACCCATTTCTTTTTCCGGAAATAATGTAACCCTGATTTTCGAGTCAGATGGCGATGAGGAATCCGTTGTAATTTTTGTTCCCCCTGTCGACGCAGTTATTATAATAGTACTTGTCAATTTTCAAGGTAATGACGCAGAAGTTGTGGATACCGTGTTTGAAGGTCCTCTACGTTGCGAAAATACTACAATCTCTTTAGTCGCGGACCAGGGTCAAGACATAGTGATTGATGGAAATGGAGGTCCTTGTGTCTTAGCCGGGAATTGCCACCTTTCGTTCGATGCAGAAAACGTCATATTTGGAGACTGCGGTAGTGGTTTTGATACTCGTGGAAACTCAGTTCTGGAAGTCTCCGCAGACGAGGATATAACTTGCGAAGCAACTAGTGACTGCTTAATTACTAGAGGTACTTCAAGCGCACATCTTTCGGCCGGCGATGAAATTCATCTTAACGGTATTGACGCACGAGGTAACTCTGAGGTTATACTCGATGCATTCTCATGTATTATACTGGGAGATATTTTCGAGGTTGGGAATGCCACGGTAGATACGAGCGGTTGCGACAATATTGGGATTTAATTTTTTCGATAATTTAGAGTCAGTCAAACCAGAGAAGATAATTCAACGGCGGGGGGCAAATTTTAACATTTGCTCCTTTTAAAGAGCAGTCTAGACTAGAAAAGTAATTTGAGTCGCTGAAGAATATGGCAATATTATTGAATATAATCAATATTTGGTATTAGTTACCGCTGTTTTTTGATATCGAAACATTAGGAGTTCGATTAGAAGAATGAAAAAGCAATTGATGTTTTCCAATAAGCGGCGAAAGTTTTAAGGATAAGACTTTATCTTCCTAAACAACTCCAGTTGCGGGTAAAATATAACAATTCAAAAGGAGGTATGGAAAATGTTAATCAAAAGTAGAATCTATAAAATATCCATTATTATTATCATTCTGTCGAGTTTTATTCCTGCTTCCCTGATTTCAAAAAGCGCGGAGGGAGCAATTATTAATTCAAAGATATTGTCGTCCCGTAACGCTAACACAGAATCAAGAGAAGTCAGTCTGACTAAAATTCGCAAAATGCTTGAGAATAAGCTGGTGGCCGAAAAATTGAGAAGTCACGGGCTTTCAACTGAAGAAGTAAATCAAAAACTGGACAAAATGGGCGATGCACAGATTCATCAGCTGGCCGCACTTTCAGACAAAATAACCGCGGGTGGAGACGGTGGCGTGGCTATAGCCGTTGTAGTGTTAGTCGTATTCGTGATTGTTATCATACTACTTATAGTACTGAGGAGAATTTGATCTAGCCTTAAGGTCGGTACTTTCTTTGATAGTGGTTTTAGATTACGCATTAACACATGTGCTAATCTGGGTTCAAAGGCGGATAGGAAGCGATGAAGCTTGGCGCAAATACGATTTATAGGATCTCTAGTATGATTGTGGTTGTGAGCTTTACGCAATTTGCCTTGATTTCTAACAGTGCGAAGGCATCAATAGTCGATTCAAGAATGATCCTATCGAAGGGTGGCACGTCACACGCCAGAGAGAATAATGAGAAAAAGGTTCGCAGACTGCTTGAGAATAAAATAATAGCTAAGAGATTAGAAAGCTATGGACTGTCCGATGAAAAAGTATTCTCGAAGATAGAGGCAATGAGCGATGAACAGGTCCATCAGCTGGCCTCCCTTTCTGACCGGATGCCTGCAGGAGGAGACGCTGGGGCAGCAGTTGTGATAGTTATTGTAACCATCGCGGTAGCCATCATTCTTTTACTAGTGCTCCTGACGTTAAGTAAAAAGGGGTGAATAAGACTCGTAATTGAAAATATGATGCTGTTTAAAAATTGCACTTTGCTATTAGCATTGACCAGTGTGGTGCTTCTTTCCTCCTGTTCTAAAAAAAACATTAATTCTGAAAATATATCTTCCATAAACAATGCTAAGATCATAAGAAACGTTCCATTTGTAAGACAGAGGGATAAGTTCTGCGGCCCAGCAGCAATGGCCTCTGTCATGAACTTCTATGGCCAAAATGTCAGCCAGGATGAAATAGCTAAGGAGGTCTATTCCCCTGAGCTTAAAGGGGCATTGATCTCCGATATGGAGAATTTCGCAAGGGAAATGGGTTATAACGCTTCCACGGTAAACGGAGATGAAAACACCCTTATTTCCCTCGTTGATGAAGGCATCCCTTCAATCATTCTGGTTGACCTGGGAATCTGGGTTGTAAGCGTTCCACATTACTATGTAGTATATGGCTACAACGAGAGTAAAGAAACCTTTATCATTAACACCGGATTCACAAGCAGCAAGGAAATCAACTTTAAAGACCTGGACAAAGAGTGGGAAAAGATGAACAGGCTCATGCTTATTGTCAGAAAGTGAAATCACATTCAATTAGACCAGCCTATTTCATTTTTCTTTTTTCTTTCATTATCTCGGGGTGTGGTTACCTTCCAATAAATGTTCTATTGATGAAGGACCCTTTGACCGCCGAAGAACACAACGACCTGGGTGTTGCATATGAAAATGAAGGAAAGTACGAACTTGCTATCAGAGAATATAAGAAGGCATTGAGCAAAAATAATGAATTAATCGTACCCTTCGTCAATATCGGAAATGTATTTCTCAAGCAGGAGAATTACTCTGAAGCCGAAAAATATTATCAAAAAGCCCTGACCAGGGACCCAAACAATTTAGAGGCTGCCAATAACCTTGCTTCACTATATTTGATAGTTGGAAAGAACTATCAAAAGGCACTTGGGACCCTCACGAGCGCAGTCGCCTTTAATGAAGGTTTCCCCGCTTATGCGATGGACACAATGGGTGTTTTATACTATCGATTAGGTAATGTGGAGAAAGCAAAGTTTTTTCTAGCCAAAGCTTGTGAGAACGCAAAAGACGACCTTGAGCTAATGCACGAAATCGATCAGCACCTCAAAGACTTAGGTGAAATCGGTTGTAAACAAGATTAAATCTTTTTACCGAGTTTTTTAGCGAGCTCGATTGCGTCCTTTACCATACCCCTAAGAATCGAAAGCCCACCCTGCCAGAATTCCGGATCTGTAATATCTACACCTACTCGCGATAAAAGTTTTTCTGGCGAGTCACTACCGCCCGACGAAAGAAGCTCAATGTATCTGGGAACAAAACTATCCCTTTCCTTCAAATATTCATTGTATAAAGCCAGCACCAGAAGCTCACCAAATGAGTACGCATAACAATAGAAGGGAGAGTGAATAAAATGAGGTATATAAGTCCACCACCATTTGTAATCCTCTGTTAGCACCACGGACCGTCCAAACATATTTTTATTGGCCTTAATCCAGATTTCACTTATGGTCTCGGCTGTTAGCTCACCCTTATCTCTTCTCGCGTGGTGGAGTTCTTCCTCGAATCTGGTCAGTACGACCTGTCTGAATACAGTCGCAAAAATGTCCTCGAGCTTACCGCAAAGGAGTGAAAGTCGAACCCGGGAATTCTCTTCCGATTCCGTAAGCCTATGAAATACCAATATCTCACCGAAGACGCTGGCCGTCTCGGCTGTTGTGAGAGGTGTGTTACATTGAAAATATCCTTGATTTCTTGAAAGATACTGATGAATCCCGTGACCCAGCTCATGTGCCAGTGTCATGACGTCGCGAAGTTTGCCGGAGTAATTGGTAAATACATAGGGATGAACACTCGGCACTGTACTGTGACTAAAAGCGCCCCCCCTCTTCCCCTCTCTTATCTCAGCATCAATCCAATTTTTGTCAAAAAACTCTCTCGCGATATCGGACAGACGAGACGAGAAATCGGCAAACGAGTCGAGGATGATCTCTTTACCCGCTTTATAATTTATTGTTATCTTTTCAGCATCGATCGGTGCATATCGGTCATAATCGTAAAACTTTTTTACGCCAAGAAGCCCTTTCTTCAGATTATAATATTCCTCTACCAGATCAAAATTATTTTCGCAGGACGTCATAAGGGTATCAACAGTTTCTTTATCTATCTCATTATCCAGGTGACGGGAATCCATTGGATCGCGGTAAGAACGCAGCCTGTCATCTATGGAATGGTCTTCGACTAGGGTATTGAAAATATAGGTAAGTACATGGATGTTCTCCCTAAGCCCTCTTGTTAGACCTTTAGCTGCCGCCCGCCGTATATCTCTTCGAGTATCATAAAGGAGCGCGAGTGCCTCTGTTTCTGTTAGGTGCTTGATCTTCCCGTCAAGTCTCACTCTGAATCGGATATTATTAATAACCTCATCAAATAGTCGAATAAATGCTCGCGAGCCAGTGTTTGCCTTTTCATCTAAGATCTTCTCCTCGGGTTCACTCAACTTGTGTGGTTTATAACGCCTTTCCTGTTTAAGAAAGTGTCGGTACCGGGAAAGAACCTGATCCCCTATCAACCTACCCGCGATTTCATCGGGCAACGCTATCCATTCAAGCTCAAAAAAGATTAGGTGTTTTCTGATCTCAGTGGACCTTTCTTCGACATATTTTAAAAATGCGCCGCGCGTGGGATTGCTTGTATCTGCCGCGAACTCGAGATATGCATAAGAGAGTAATTTCCCTATCGTCTCAGTAATAGACTCCAGTTCCTCAAGCGCCCTCAGCAGCATAGAAGATGAGATTCCATCAGAACTAATCTTGCCTCGATACTCTATTTCAAATTCTCTTGCACTCGATAAAGCAGTTTCCAGATCGCTTTTAATTTGAGGGTCGTCCAAACCCAAATACAAGTCGGAAAGATCCCACCTAATTCCCTCAGAACCTATTAATATCTTTTCTGCGACTTCTGTCATAAACTATACTCCTCATTCTATTTGTGGCTGTGCTTCATCCATCTGCGAAATTATCTGAAATAAAACGGACTTATTCGGAAACTTCCTTAATAAAATCCAAAACATCTTTTGGGTGTCCGGAAGGTCCAACCCGTCTATACACCTTGGCAAGGTTACCGGAAGGGTCAATAATAATCGTGTCTCTTGAGGCAAATCCATCTGAGACCTCGACATCAAATAACGACATTATTTCTTTATTGACATCGGGTATTAGTGGAACCTTAAGCTTATATTTGTCTCTGAAATCACAGTGGCTTTCCCCTGTGTCAGTGCTTATACCATATACCGAGACATTATTTTTTAAGAAGTCCTCATATAAATCCGTAAACTGTTTCGCCTCGATCGTACAACCAGGTGTATCGTCCTTGGGATAGAAATAAAGCACCAACCATTTCCCTCTTAAATTATTCGTGTCAACCAAGTTACCCTCTTCATCATTCGCACGGAATATGGGTGCCTTATCACCCACGCGGAGCTCAGCATTCGTTGATATAAGTGGGTAAAATGATATGACAATTAATACAAAAAGGATCTTAACTAATAGTCGCATAATGCCATCCAATTTATGAAGTTTCCTTTTTCTCAAGTTCTTCCCTTACAATTCTATTGACTAACGAACCATCGGCTTTCCCCTTGAGTCGAGGCATAATATTTTTCATCACTATCCCTATATCCTTAAGAGAAAGTGCCTTAACCTCATCAATTACATTTCTCGTTTCCAGCCTTATTTCTTCCTCGCCCATCTGCTTCGGCATGTATCTCATTAGTATATCGACCTCGACTTTTTCTCTATCTGCTAGATCTTGCCTGTTGGCTTTGGTATATTCACTCACAGCCTCCTTACGCCTTTTGACTTCTCCGGATATGACCTCTATAACCTCTTCATCGGTTAGAAACTCTTTGCCCCTTTTGATTTCAATCTCCTTGTTTCTTATCGCAGCTTGGAGCATTCGCAGGACAGAAAGCTCAAGTTCGTTCCTACTCCTTAGCGCGCTCTTTAAATCCTCTGGTATCTTTTCTCTGAGAGTCATTTTCAGTTACTCACTAACAATCTACCATATACTTCAATTCAAATAAATTTAAGTATCCACGACGACGATTCCGCCATGCTTGAATGGAGCTCGTTGATTGAGTAATCTGATTCTCTAATCTAAAAAGCATGCTTTTACCTGAATTTTATAAAGACAATCCAAAGCCAATAATCTCATTCGAGATTTTCCCCCCTAAGACAGATAAGGGAATGGAAAATCTCCAGCTCATCATCCCTGAGCTCATCTCGCTTAAACCCAATTTCATGACAGTCACTTACGGTGCGCTTGGCTCCACTCAAGAAAGAACGCTCGAGATCGCATCGATAATTAAGAATAAATACGATATGGAAACAGCATGTCATCTCACCTGCGTGGGAGCATCCAGAAGCGAACTCGATGGAATTATTAGACGAATTTATGAAGCAAACATCAGAAACATTATCGCCCTTCGCGGAGACCCTCCCCGGGGAGAGGAAACATTTGTCCCGCCGCCTGATGGACTCTCCCACGCATATGAACTGGTAAAACACATAAGACAATTCGAAAAAAAAGAAGGGATTGAGCGACTTGGAATTGCTGTTGCCGGTTATCCCGAAAAGCACCTCGAGGCAGATAGCATGGAAAAAGATATAGCCAACCTGAAGTCGAAGATAGAAGCCGGTGCGGATGTCATAATTACTCAGCTATTCTTTGAGAATAGGTTTTTCTTCAACTTTGTGAAGAAAGTCAGGGAAGCGGGTATCCACGTGCCTATAATTCCTGGTCTCATGCCGATAATCTCTGTCAGGCAGATTCAGCACATCACATCGATGTGCGGCTCCAGCATACCTCCAGAGCTTCAATCTGAACTGAACTTAGCAGTAGATGACGATGATAAGGCTCATGAAATCGGTGTTCGTCAATGTATAAGCCAGGCAAAGGACCTGATAGCAAATGGAGTAGATGGAATACACTTCTATGTGCTTAACAAAACCACGCATACAAGACGGATAATGGAAGCAATAAGGAGATAATAATTGTGGTCAAGCTTGTCCAAAATAAGAAACTGCTACACGGAGACTGTAAATCGAAGTACTTACACTGTAAGGACTTAAACGTCCTTCCAAAAATTGCGGCCTGTGCTGAACTTGTTTCAGTATTAAGAAAATCAGGAGCGGAGACGTTAAAAATCTCCCTAAATCCCTCTCTAAGAAAGAGGGACTTACCCCCGGGTGCGATTCCTCCTTTTGTAAAGGAGGATTAAGGAGGATTTTGGACGGCCTTGTCCTGAGTAGTGAGCCCTGAGTTTATCTAAGGGTCGAACTATCGAAGGATTGCTTCTTTGTACCTGTGCTGAACTCGTTTCAGTATCAAAACAAAGAAGTTAAAAACGACAAGTACGATGAGTTTAGAATAGATTATCTCAGATAAGCTAATCGAATTCAAACAAATACGCTATGAAATTTGGAATAGTAATTCCTCTTCACAGAGACGTAAATGCACTGGTAAACCTTGAACTGGCTATAAAAGCCGAAATGCTAGGTTTTGACTCAATTTGGATAAGCGATCATGTTGTTCTTCCTACAAAATATGAAGGACGATTTAGCAAAGTCCTCTATGATCCCTTTGTTCTCCTCGCATCAATAGCGGCAAAGACCAAAAAGATTTCACTGGGAACCAGCGTACTTATCCTTCCCTATAGAAACCCTATAGTTGTTGCAAAAATGGTCTCGACGATCGATGTGCTTTCAGACGGACGGGTTATTTTTGGCGTCGGTCCTGGCTGGATGGAAGAAGAATTTGATGTACTGGGCATCCCGTTTAATGAAAGGGGTAAAAGAGCGGATGAGTATATAAACATTTTCAAAGAACTTTGGGTAAAAGACGAGCCTCAATTCGACGGAGAATTTTACAGCTTTTCCAAAATAAGGTTCTATCCCAAACCTATTCAAAAACCGCATCCACCCATATGGATTGGAGGGATAAGTAAAAGGGCAATCGCAAGGGCTGTCGAACTGGGAGACGGATGGCATCCCGTATGGCTAGGCCCTGATCAAATGGAAGAGAAAATCGGTTATTTAAGAAGAGTTGCTGAAGAAAAGAAAAGGAATCTGGATAATTTCGTTTTCTCTATCAGAAGCAGGCTTAGAATCTTAAAAACTACCGAAGTGAAAAAACCCGATTTCAGTGAATCGAGGGGAGAGTATACCTTTTCATTTCATGGAACGATAGAAGAAATCATCCATAAGGTAAGGCAATTCGAATCCATCGGCGTTTCTCATATAATGTTCGATCTAGATGTAGAGGATGACAATGAGATGTTTAAGACGATTGAGCAGTTCTCAAAAGACATAATGCCGTCGTTAAGGAAATAGCAAGAAAAGCTTATAATCTATATACCACCGTTAAATGTAGGGGCCGACTCCCATGTCGGCCCGTTTGAAAATTAAAGGAGTATGCTTAAAGGGCTTTATCCCCTTTTAACTTTATAACTCCGTTGCCTGTGGAAAAGTCAATTTGCATGCCTGGCCCCAAGTTTACATGTGTAGACACAAATACACATTTAATAGGTGAGGAAGTCGTTTCAGTTACATGCGTTGTACTCTGTGAAGTTAGCCATGCACTTACGTTCGGGGGTTCTCTCGTAAGATATATGCCTGTTAATTGTATCGAATTTAGAAATCCTCAGCATAATCCAGAGAAGACAGGTTTACGTTTATTTATTAGAGGTGTAATGGCTAATCCTAATTTTAAAAATGATATGAAGATTTGCGTGATTACTGACCACGATCTTGATAGTCACACGCAATATAATAAAAGGGATTTGCCTCTAATTGGAGATTTTTATTTGCCTAAATCCTTTACTTTAGCATATGGTAGTGCTGATGTTGGTAAAAAAGACTACTTGCCTAATATTTTAATGTCTGTTGCGCACAAATCCTCATATGACCTGCTTAAATGTATTGCAGCAAATGATGAATATGGAAATGCTTCACATATACCAATTGAAACAGCCACTTATACTTACTACCGTGTATGGATTCATGATGATTCTGTTGATAGTTAATCATCTTAAATCATGGGCAAAAGAGCAACCCCTTTTAAAATCACTTGATTGCTACCAAACCTATAAGTTTCGTTCTTCATACTCCAATAGCGATTTGGCTACGAACTCTATCAGGGGCAAAGCCTCTTTAACCTCTTTCTCAGCTTCGGCATTGAACGGAATTTTCTTATCTTCTAAAGCCTTTGAATGATTTATCTGACATCTATGCCCCTTGTACAAAAACTTAGCAACATCTGAGATAACGTCAACGTTAAGATCAAATCCTCGAACTTTTCTTGCCACACTATCCAACGGTCTGATATCAGATCCAAAACATTCTTTCAATGCCAGTTCCAATAATGGTCGTTCGTCAAGATGGCAAATTGCTTTTGATATTCTGATGCGGTCGCCAATATTTTCCACAACCAGATAGAAATTTCGGAACCTATCGAAAGGGTCTGAAGAAAGTCTCCCACGTCTATGATAAAATGCTGCCTCAGAAGAATTAACATTTATTTTTCCAGGTCTTCTTGAATCATAGGTTTCAGTCACGTTTCCATCGGCATCTATTTTCTTTATTGTTAAGGACCCGTCGTCTATGGAAACTCCTTCAAGAAGTTGAATATAAACCGTGGTTTTGCCACTTTCGTATATAAATTCACTTCGTATACTGTCGGTCTTAATTCCAATATCCACACCAAATTTCCAAGATAGTGTGTTTAAAAAGTTATTAGCTACTTCGTCTGCTTTTTTTAATGCGTCTTCTTGATTATTTACATCCACATTTTCAATAACTAGATTTTCGGCTCCGAGTTTTATGGATACTTTTACACCATCTTTCTCAGAGTCGGCTTCTATAGGTGATTTTTTGTTGATTTTGAAAGTAAAGACCCACACGATCGTTTCTCCGAGTCACTAATATCAAAAACTCGCTAAGTCTCTGCACAGACAGCAGACCACGACTCCCCTCTAAAATTCCTGCACAAAATAGCCTGCTCTAAGCTCTCAAATTGTCTTTCACTCTAGTCCTGTGCGCGCTTCAAAAACAATAGGGGACGCATGTACTAGCTCACTTGGTTTAAAAAAACAATGAAGTAATACGTCGCCTCTTTTAGTCAATATCGGTATTAAATTCCGTCTTAAACAAAACCAGTTTTATTCCAGAATCTCCTTAACCAGCCTGTCAATCTCGTTCAACTCATCACTAAGCATCTTCCTTACCATGCCTCGCAGCCTGCCGATGCTTTTAGTGTTACCTGCACCGCCTTCTGCAAGCCATTTCCCTACTTTTGCGGTGCATTCCTTACCCAACTCGGCCAGACGGCGATGAATCGGATTATCAGATTTGAACTGTGGGATAGGAAGTTCTAGTGGCTTTTTGTGAATGTCACGTTCTCCAAATAAGCCACGGCTCTGCATAGGTTTTACTAGCTTGTCAGTCACAGGTGCATTGAAGACTGAAGCCAAAAATAAAGCTTCATCATGATTACTAAGTTCACAACAATAAGTCTTGTGGTCAACAATGAATCCTCTTGCTGAAATTACTTGTGCTCCGATTCCAAACTCGATTCGCTCATTCTCCACAATAGCCGCAGTCAGGTTTGTACCGGATGTGTTGTAAATCACCCGATATTTTGCTTGCGAATTTTGGTGTGTTAAACCATGAACCCTGTCCAGCCTGTCGTAGATGTTCATTTTCTCTGCCTTAGCTCCACGCCTTACTCTCCATTCTTCTTCAGCTTGCACAAGCCACATTTCCAGCCCATAGAGCCCTTCCTTATTTGCTGTTTCCCTATCAACCAGTACGTAGTGGTCGCCCTCGGGCTTGATTGGAAGGATAATCAGACGGTAGTCGAGGTGTCCAAATGGAAAGAGGTCCGTTGAAAGAAGGGTGGCGTAAAGAAAATTGCTTTCTGGGTTGCCCTCAAACCTGACATCATGATAAGGCTTTTTTGCAAACTGTATAGCCCTTGGGTCAGTCTCCAAGGGGGGCTTACTCGTGTCAAAACCAAGAGGTGAAGATTTTATCTGGACAAACCAGAAGGAACGTGGAACAATTGTTGCACCCTGCTTAAAGTGCTTTGCGTAAAAACTACCCTCAAGGGTGTCCTTGCCTTTCTCGGTTGTCCAAAATGAGCGTTTGCCGCGCTTGTTGAGAAAAAACTCTGCATCCGTTACCACCAATTCTTTCTCAGCTTCTTTCAAAGAGGCGTTTTTCCGTTGAAGATTGCCTTGAAGAATCTGCCCTGGGATTAGAAGATAGGTCGTTGCAGATTCTACGAATTGATCCTTATCCGCAATTAAGACGCAACAAGGGACGTTGAATAAGGGAGTGATGTTTTCGCAGTCCCATATTTCGCTCCACATGAGGATTTGCTCTTTGTCTTCGCTAAGCACAAATGACCTCTGACGAAGCCCGTCGTGCTGGTCGCCGCTGAAAAGGCTTCTGGGCAAGACAAAAGCTATCATCCCACCTGCCTTGAGATAGAGGTCGGCCGTGCGGACAAGAAAAAGTGTTGCAATTTCCATGTGCGTAATGAGTTCGCCTCGCCCCTTTAGTAACTTATATCGCTCTGTGATTTGCTCCTTTAAGAACCTCTGATACTCAGGCTCCCTTATGCTGTTAAAGACAATCCAGGGTGGATTGCCAACCACGAAATCAAATTTTCCTTTGAAGAAAAGGGGCTTGTATATATTTTTGAGAATAAACGACCAGATACTGTCTCTATCGGAATCAATAAAGTGCTTCAGCATCTCGGCAATAGCAAAGAGAGCATCGACGAGGGAAGGTTTTTTAGCCAGCGGAAACTGCTGAGCTATTAGAAAGTTATGAAAAGATTCTTTGTTAATTGATTTCCCTTTGTTGTGCTTGGCAAAGTCCTTGGAGAGTTCAATAGCACGGTCATAAACATTTAGGTCGTCGAGTAGCGCTTCGGGTAGAAGAACCTCACGCCCATTAAGTTCCACAACATAGCTTCCCAATCCCCAAAGGTCTGTTTCCCTTTTGAGAACGGGGAGCCGGATTGTGTTTGTAAGGTAAACTGGAATTGAGACTATGCCTTTGCGTTTCTTGAGCAAGTCCCCAAGAGCAAGTATGTAGTTCGTCTTGGCAACGATAACCGCCAAAGGATGCACGTCGGCGCCGTAGACCGAGCCGAGGACGTGCTTCAGGGTTTCGGAAGAGTCTCCAAACCTTTCCCGCTTTTCCCTGATGGCAAGATAAAGAAAAGTCCCCGAACCGCAGGCGGGATCAAGCACGGTACCATTAGGGTTGGTATCCAGAAGTTTTCTCACGATTCGGTGCGCAAGCCAGTCTGGAGTGTAGAACTCGCCCAAGTCTTGTCGTGCTTCAGGGTCAACGAGTTCCTGATAAAGAGACTTAAGCACATCCTCGGATAGCTCCCGGAGGTTGTAATTCTGAAGCAGGCTAAAGAGCCACCTCACAACTTCAACTCCGGTTTTTAGGGCTTCTGCACGTGCAAGCCAAGAGAAAAAATCTTCCTCGATTAAGTTCTCTATTCCCTGCCTCTTAAATAACTCACCTTCAAGCATACGGGCAATTTCTATCCCTTCTGGCAAGGAAGCGCTTTCTGTGATTCGCATCCAGGACATGAGTTTAGCTAGGGTTGCAAGATAGGTATGACGGGTAAAGAGCTTATCGCCTGCAACGTCGCTTCCGTAAACAATGCGTAAGTATTTCTCCCAGCTATCATAAATTACAAGAAAAGCACTATGGGTTTTTAGCTTCTGCCAAAGGTTAGTAAGCGCATGGTTTGCGGTTCTAAAGGCGTGGCTACTTAGACCAAAATCACGAACAATCGTTTCGCTTGTGGGCGGAAGTATCTCTTTACGCAGAAAGTAGCGGTCAAGCAGATAGAAAACTTCATGAGGTTTTAGCCTTGTCCAGTCCACTTCTTCAAGCACATGGAGTTCAATATCATTAGGGGATAAGTCTTGCTTCTCTGGACTCACTGCTGTAGGTGAATAGGTTACAAATCGAACTCCGTCTGTTGCGATGCAGATGTAAGGTGTTCGCGCTTCGAGGGATTCCTGAGACCAGAGAATAGTAACATAGCGGCAAAGCTGGTCTTTAGCCTCTGCGAGTTTTTTGGGAATATTTGCCTCAAACTCCATAATTACATTTCCAAAGAGGTTATCTGCTTTGCCCTTCAGTATGCGGTCTTTTTGCCCAGATTTTATGTACTTTTCAACACCTCGACTGTAGTCCTCGATGAATCTCGGCTCCACACCGAGGAGTTGCTGGAGAAGCGCCGTAAAGCGGTGTGAGCGGGCTTGCTCTTTGTTTAATGGCTCGATTTCGCGCAAATACTGCCCAACGGCTTCATCCCAAGTCGTCTTGCGTATCTCAGGAATACGGATAGGTTTTTCAGTGAGCTTTGTTTTCTTTGCCATTGATTAGACTTTAACTACTTCGCTCCATGATTCGGCGTGCCAGTTCAAACGCTGCCGCAATGCGAATTATTTTCACATCGGACAGTCCATTTATTTCCAGCAATCTTTCGAGAGGCTGATTTGCAATCCCATCAAGTGATCCAAACTTTTCTAGTACTTCGGTGGCGATCTTCTCAGCAGGTTTTCCCTTTATGCCTGTGGAAATCAGGATGGCAAGAAGTTCATTATCAGTGAGTTTTTCTGCTCCCTCATCCCTCAGTTTGCCGCCAGGATGTTTCCATTTAGTTATCAAGATTACCTCCTGACACTTTTCGTTTTTCACTACATTTTCAATTTTGATTATCAAGTGGGTATTTTGTTGACAAATATACTCCACACAATATCATGGATAACACCCAAATAATAGTAAATTAACTTGTCTCGTGCCCTGATATGGAGTGCCAAACAGTTTATTGATATTGTCACTTTAAGTAGTTCAAAAATCAATAGAAACCGTTAGTTATTCTAGCAAGAGGTGATTAAACGCCAACCCTTTAAAAGCAGGTAAACTGCACAAAGTAGAAAAAAAACTGTTATGGAATATTGTAATATGCGGTTTTAATATGAACTACAATCCTGTGAAAAAGCTTATTATATTGGTTCTACTAAATCTTTCTTTTGGTGGATGTGCTGCTAATCTCCCTGCAATCAGGGAGTTTTCACAATCAACTATCGCCACTTCTTCATCATTCAATGATATAACAGATGATATGCCTGAGAGTTGTTATCGCCGAGTAGAATTTTCATCAAGGCAGATGGAGCAAATTTATACCATTGATGCGCCTCCTCCTGAAAGTCTATCTAAGGACTATCTATCGGATTGTAATCAACTTAAAAACAGCCTTGTTGGAGTTTATGACGCCAATGATGTATTAAGGGGGTATGCAGTTGCCATCGGAAAACTAGCATCTAATGATGTTGTGACGTTTGATAAGGAAATAGCTACTCTGGAAAACAACATGAGAAAAGTAGTCATTGATGATAATAAGCCTTTTGATGATCCTAAAGTGGCTGCAATCTCCTCGATAGCAAAATTGCTTTTTACTATAACAACTGAGGGGTACAGGCAAAAGAAGCTAAAAGATGCTATTGAAATGGCGAATCCTCACGTAAAGAAAACCGTGGATGGCTTGATTAAGGTGGTTGATATTTACAAAATTCAACTTGATTCTGAAACTGACACAATTAACGAATTTCAGAAAGATAGTGATGAACTCTTAAAGCGAATAGAAGGGACGGAGCCAATCGTGAAGGAAAAGTTAATCGGAGGCTGCAAATACAAACGAAATTTGATTGATAAAGACCCCTTAGTAACTTTTTATTGTAAGCCGGTCATATTCATTTTGGTTGATCCCTCACTTAATGAAAAGTATAAGCAGATATCTATGACGAACTCTGATTTAAAGTCTAATTACATTTTGCTCAATTTATTGCAAGTGCAGAAAGTCAATTTGAAGCAAAGACTAGTGCAATATACAGAGTTACTAGGCTCCGTAGATGAAGAGAGAAATGCTGCTAATAAATTGCAAGAAGCATTACGGGATGTTGAAACAACACACCAGGAAATTTACGAAAATCGCAACAAGCTGACCTCTAAAGAAATAGCGAAGCAAGTACAAAAATACTCAAACAAAGTTGGCGAGCTTGCAGACCAGATGGAAAAAGCATTTCGCGGTTCTGATTAGCAGATATGGGAGGATAGATGCCCGAAGAATCGAATGTAGAATTACAATATCAGCAATTTCAAGAAATAGTCAGCTACCTTCGGAGGTTACAAAGCGCATTATCTTCATTAAAAGTGCGTTTTACTGGTTTGTCATTTCAGCAATTAGAGGAATTGCAAGAAGAGATCGTGAAACTAAAGAACATAGCCATAGAATACATAATTCAACAACATGAGGATGATGATGCTTCAAGGGATCGACTTAGGAATGATTTAGCAAGTAGAACGTTGACTGACGTCCTGAGACTTGCCCTCATTGATATCAACTCATCGATTACAAAGCTTTCTGCATCAGAAATTAAAATTACAGCTCAAGAAATTGAAAATTCTGCCAACGTCTTAAGAGAAGCGACAGATAACGTGGAAGATACGGTTACTAGGTTAGAGAACTTAAAAAAAGGATTTAAGATAGCCGGAGCGATATTTGGTATTATGAGTGCGGTGTCTGCTTCAGTCGCGAGTGGAAATTTTGGCGGGGTAATTTCCTCAGCAGGTAATCTTATTGCTGTTCTGGAAGAGGAAGCCTGATCCACTCCTTATCTAGAGCCCAAAGTCAGACTGGCCTTGGCACCGGGGTTCTTCTTAGCTTCCAATTCCTCGGAACTTCTTATTCCTTCGCCCGGATGAGTACCAGGCGTTAAGAAAGTATTGTTTTGACAAGGAAATGAAGCACTCTACTTTCATTAAAGAATTGGTTTTGGAGAAATTAAGGGAAGAGAAGTATTATAAGGGAAAGGCCTAATGAGGGCACTAATTCTTGAACTGTACAATTAGGATTTATGCGAGGATTCCTAATGCAATTTTAGACTTTTTTCTCTTTTTTCAATTTCCTTTTGAACCTTAATTGCACTTAGAGCGATTTTATCTACAAAAAAATGCATCACGAACATTGATACTACTCCTTCAAAATCAGGGGAGAGATTTAACAAATTTACGGTAATTTGATGAATCGAGATTGATGCGTTTTGTAATGGGTCGGCTAAACCATAATTGCTTGAACCAATCAGAAGAAACTCATCTTGATTTATTAGACCTAGACTATAAAATCCGCCAGAACCGCCATGCACCTGACTAGATGACAATTTATAGAATGGATTTAAATGCGATAACTTGACACTCTCTTCTATAAAACTAAACCCTATACCATCCTGATTGCTCCATAATCGTTTAGGAATCCAGCCATGGTCATTCTTAAAATAATTTCCATATTTGGCGCAAAGATTTCGTTGTATTTTTCTTAATTTATTTAAATCTCTCTTTATCGGTGGATAACCTAATTTCTTATGGTGTTTTTGATAGCTTTCTGCTCTATTAAGCTTATCTATTGCTTCATGCTCTAGATATCTCTGCGCCACCTCATCGTTATTTTGTGAAATAAAGAAAGATATTACTGCTAGCTCATATAAGCTTCTCCATCTTGAATTTGCGCCATCAGGAAAGCCATTGCATAACAATACAAAAATTTCATTAGAAATTCTTAAAGCCCTTGCATGAATTTTTAGCAATGCTTCTGCCTTGTGTTTATCACTACTTTTTACTTTTGAAGGGATCCCCCCCCGAAAATAATAAGCTGATTCATAAGAGGTGTGCAGTAATGCTTGAAACAATGATAAAGGTTCTCCCCATGTTTTTAATAATCTTTTGTTGAACCAAGACCTATCGAGTTGCAATTTTTTTACCAATGACTGCATGCTTTTTTCCATATTGTTGAAAGTCGATTGGGAAAATTTCTGTAAAGTATCTTTAGATATAATTTTGCTAAAAGCTTCAAAATCCTTCTTGCTGGACGGCAGCCTATTATTCTTTCTAATAAAAATTTCAAGAGCCAAAGTAGTAAAATAGACTTGCAAGTCTTTTGAATCAGAAATATTTTTTTTCCTATGGTATTCGGCACCTACGGTCTTAATAGCCTTTTTCGGATTAATCTCTTTTTCGATGTCATCTGCAATTATAATAAATTTGGGATATTTGCTTAGGATTGTCTTTCTAAAACCGTTGTAATCTTTTTCTAGTACTCTATCACCTTTGAGGTTAAGCACATTCCTTGCTTTAGAAAATATGGTTTTTGACTCACTTTTAATTAATTGAATTTTTCCTTTTGGTAAATTGTACTGTGAGACTTTTTTTTGAGATAGATTTGTTTCAAAATTTGTGATTAAAGTGGCAAATACCAAAGATCCCAATTTTGATAAAATATAAGGAGCTTGTCTAGAACAGCATAATAAAATAAGCTGAATCTATGTCAAGCAAGTGGATAAAGAAGAGC
>JBAUII010000152.1:0-10764 GCA_049682815.1 Thermodesulfobacteriota bacterium
TTATTTGATGCGTCTGCTTGTGCCAGGCTTGAGTCAACAAATATCTTCTTACCATCCACTAATCCACTCTCAACACACTGCAATACTACCCGCTCATAAAAACTCCTGAACGCCTTTTCTCCCCATCTCCTCCTTGCCTTCGACAATACAGTGTGATTCGGTATCTCTGTATCAAGATCAAACCCCAAAAACCATAGCCAGTCTAGCCTCTCTCCTAGTGTATCCATTAACTCTCTTTCAGACCTCACATTGTAAAGTACCAGAAGTAACATCAGCTTCAGTATCACTGGTGGAGGGATTGATTCATTGCCGTTATAGCCGTATTTATCCCTTACCTCATTGTAAATAAAATCAAAATCTATTAACTCTCTTATTCTTCTGAGTGGATGGTTCTTACGTATCCTCTTATCTATATTGACCCCAATGTAGAATAATTTACTCTGTGGTGGATCTTCGTAGCTCATCATGGCTGGGATTATTTGTCCTCCTTCAGGTTTTCTCCGATTATAGCACTTCTGAGCTTTTTTGTGTCAAATTTTTTTATTACCGGGGGATTTGGGCAACAGCCCGTCAAGGCCTGAGACCTTTGACACTGTCGAAGAGGGGTTTATCTTCGCTGAGGGGCGTTTCCGTCACTATTGCCTCGTGAGAAAGTTAAATGAAGGGCGGAATCCAACAGGCCAGTAAATACGGACACCATCGCTAAAAAGCACCGGCTAGCTTTGCTTCCCGCGCCTTTTTTTCGTCGACAAAATACAAGAGAACAAGCCCAACTATGAAAAAAACTACGAGTGAGAGAATTGAATTTCTTGCCGAGCCGGTAGTCTGACGAATGAAGGCGAAGACAAAGGGGCCCCAGATTGCCGAGAATTTGCTGAAGACAGTATAAAAGCCGTAGAACTCGGCGCTCGCTTCTTTTGGAATGATAGACCCGTAAAAGGAGCGGCTGAGTGCCTGAGACCCGCCCATAACGATTCCGACCATGACACCTGCCGCAAAAAACTGGTTGGTCGTTTTTATGAAGTAGCCATAAACAACGATCAACGACCACAGTGCGAGCGTTGTCATGACGGCTCTTTTTGTGCCGACAAACGCCGCGAACCTGCCGAATATAAATGCCCCAACGGCGGCGACCAACTGAATAATCAGGAGCGTGACAAGTAGTGGTGTTGCCGAGAGTTTTAGCTCCTCCGCTCCGTAGATGGTTGCCATATCCAGCACCGTTTGTATTGCGTCGTTATAGAGCATGTAGGCTATGAGAAAAAGCACAAGGTGTCGAAACCTCCGAACGTGCTTCGTGGTCTCTATTAGGCGTGAAAAGCCCACGCGAGCGTATACCAAGGGAGACAAACCAAGATCCCCCTGATGCTCTGAACGCGAACTATTTCCACGCGCCTCAATAAGATTTTTTGCTGTAAAGATTGTAAAACCTGCCCACCAAAGCCCCGCGCCCAGTATGCCTATCCTCACCGCTAGGGGTTGGGATATTCCAATGATGTTGTGTCCCGCGACAAGCGCAAGCGTCAGCGCAAACTGGAGGCCTCCCCCTATATACCCGTATGAAAAACCCTTGCTGGAGATCATATCCATTTCCTCGCTGGTTGAAATGTGGGGGAGGAAAGCATCGTAAAATACATTGGCGCCGATAAAACACACCTGTGTAATAAAGAAGATGATCAGGGTGCTCAACACATCTCCTTCTTTAGAAAAATAGAGAAATAAGGTGAAGAGCGAACCCGTGTAGGCAAATAGAAGTAAAAAACGCTTTTTGGCATTCGCAAAGTCTGCGATTGAACCAAGCACGGGAGTCACAAGAAATGTGGTTAGAGCAGCCATACCGACGATTATTCCCCAGAGTGTCGTGGCGCTGAAAGTGATGCCTCCAATCGTGAAGCCATCAGAACCTACAACGACAGTGGCGAAGTATACCGGAAGGAGCCCTGCGGCTACCGTTGTAGAGTACGCTGAATTTGCCCAGTCGTACATGCACCAGCCAAAAATCGTTTTGGAGCTGCTCTTTCTCATTTGTCGCCTGTCCCTAATTATTTGTCGGCGTACTCAGTTCCTCGTCGATTGCATTTTAAAACAACTGACAACTGACAAACGACCAAAGACAAACTGGATTAGTATCAATTTCCAGTTCTTCTAGTCTGAAGCTCGAGCAATCTTTCTTTCCATTGGTCCACCATCTCTTGGTAAAGCTCCTTTGACCGATTGCCATCTTCAGGAGGATTGATTGCGTCTCCTACAGTAATGCTAACCTTTGGAAATCTAAATTCCGGGTGAAGAGGAGAAAGGGTCTCTATGGCACCTTCTATGAGAATGGGAACAATTTGGGATTTTGTCTCAACGCTCAGGATTCCCGGTCCAGGTCTAGGTGGCATGATTTCTCCGGTAGTAGTTCGCCCTCCCTCAGGGAAGATGCAGACTGCCATACCCAAATTAAGTGCCTCATAGGAAAGCTTAAGTGATTCACGAAGGGTTCGAGCACTGCCGGTAGTTACGACTCTTAACGGCCGCACAATCCAAGAGAGAGGGGGTCTCCTAAAAAACTCACCGAAAGCAACAAACATCAGTCTGTTTACCAGCCATGCGGGCAGTAGGGCAAAGATGAGAAGAGGATCAATGTAGCTTTGGTGGTTAGGGCATAAAAGAACTGCTCCAGCCTTGGGAATTTTATCGATTCCTTTAACCTTAATTCTAAAAGCAACTCTAACTATAATAGAAAGAGCAGCCTGTATTATTCTCATAATTAAACGCTTAATTAGCCCTCGCTTCAGGTTAAATAGCTCCCTGAGTGGAACCTCTGCAGGCTGTTCTATGAGTGTTTTCAACGAAAGCTCGTGTTCTTCTCCCTCTGACTTGGCAGAGGCATCTTTTATACGTTTCAAGATATCCCCAACCGTGTGAATAGAGGAATACTCTTCCTCTTTTAAAGCCACTCCAAATTCGTTTTCAAGTAGCACCGTAATCTCAACTAGGGTGAGGGAGTCGAGTCCAAGATCTATCAAGAGGTCTTGTCTTGGGGAAAATGGGCCTTTTAGATCGGCAATTTCCTGGAGTCGTTTTAGAAACCTGACAGAGGGAGGCGCTTCAATTAGAGCTTTATCTTCTAGGGAAAAAGCAGCTTGCTGCTCTTCCGGCGAAGCGCTTTTCTGTTCTTTTATAAGCCTTTCAATCTCGCTTCGTCTGAGCTTACCAAGTCTTGTTCTGGGTAGCTCACCGTAAAAGAGCACGAGTTCGGTTATGCGCATATATGAGGGGAGGCTGGCGCCGATGAGTTTTATTGCTGAGCCTATGCGCTCGCGTGTATTGAATACGCCGCGTTCAGAAAGTTCCTTTAGGTCGGGAACGACTACCATTCTAAGCCCCTTTACCGTGTCATGATCGGCATAGGAAGGAAGCACACAGAGCTCCTTTACAAGCGGGGTGTTTTCGTAGTGTTTTTCCACATCTTCGGGATAGATGTTTTTCCCCGATGGAAGTACTATAACCTCTTTGGCCCTTCCTGTGATGACTATATTGCCATCTGAGTCAATCATTCCAAGGTCGCCGGTGTGAAACCAACCGTCGCGAATTACTTCCTGTGTAGCAACATCGTTCTTGTAGTAGCCCTTCATAATATTTGGACCTCTAACGCATATCTCGCCTATCCCCTCAGTATCAGGTGAATCAACGCGGACTTCGACTGCCGGAATAGGGTTACCCGCCGTGCCCGGCTTCAGGCGTCCTGGAGGCGTTATTGAAATAACTGGCGACGTCTCCGTAAGTCCGTAGCCTTCGAGCATAAGAAACCCCAGATTTAAAAAGCGCAGGGACACCTCTGGATCAAGCTTTGCGCCGCCGCTGACAAAGAATCGTAGCCTGTCCCCAAAAGGGCGGTGGATTTTTTTGAATAATAACCTCCCAATACGAACCCCCGTTGCTTCTCTTACCCAATTTGACAGTGTGTAGAAAACCCAAAAAAGCATCCTCGGAACTAAGCTTAGAGAGTCAACCTTTTTGAAAATCTCTCTATCAAGGAGCGTGAATAGCTTTGGCACGCCAGGGAAGATAGTTATCCCTGTTTCCCTCATGGTGCTGAGTAAGTCGATACTTTTAAGGGATTGAGAGAACGTAACGGTAGCTCCTGCAAAAAGCGGCGTCAATAGTCCTGCTGTGCATGAGAATCCATGATGAAGCGGGAGTATATTTAATATGTTGTCCTTTGTTGAAACCTCTATTTGGCTTAGAACTGCCTCGACGTTGCTCATAACGTTTCCGCAGGTAAGCTGCACTCCTTTCGGGGTTCCTGTGGTGCCCGAGGTAAATATGATTGACATAGGGTCATCTGGTGTTTGCTCGTGTGGCTTAAATCCATTTGGTGCCTGCTCAGTTCCACACATGGATTCGATTGAAAACTGCTGGATCTTCGGATCAGAATCGTTAATGAGAGGCTCAAGTTGATGGCAATGATTCTCGTCAGCAATAATAGTGCTTGTATCTGAGAATCTAAGGAAACGTAAAACAGTTTGGGCGCTTAGTTGCTCATCTAAAGGAACCACCACTCCCCCGAGAAGGTGGATTGCGAGATAAGAAACGGCCCAGCAGGGGGAGTTTTCTCCGTAAAGTGCAACGTGGTCTCCTGCATTTATCCCATAGTCTCTGAGTTGTGAGGCTGCTTTGAGACAGAGGTTCCATAGTTCAGGATATGTGATCCGGTGGTACGCGTCTGCGTGTTTTATTTGAAGAGCGGTTTTTCTGGGTTCTTTCTCTGCCCAGTGCTCGAGTTTTTTTTCAATCATATCTTTCCCATGACTTAAGTATCTAACTGCAGAGACGCGAAACTAGAAGTCGTGATTCAAAATCCAGAGGAATTCGGGCCTGTTTTCTGTTGTGATCTCTGGGATCTCGATTCAGCATCCAAAGTATTCTCCATCCCTTACCTCCTGCAGGCTGAGTCGAATCAACGGTATCAGGTGGACAGCTCATCGCTTTTCCCGTGTCTTTGTGGTTAAATGTGAATGTTCGGGCTTAAGAACCCTCAAGCACGCCTGGACAACTTGGTTTGTTTTTTTCCTCATTTGACCCTTTAATCGTCCTAATGCCCTTAGGGTCGCCGGCTGAAGCACTAACCCCAAGACCATGGCCGCGCTAAGCTCAGGATCTTGAATATTTGAAGCTTCTTTTCTTGCTCGCTCTTTGATAAACCCGAAGACCAGGTTATATGGATTGAGTTTTGGATTTACTTTTTTTTCGGGTGGGAAGTTGTGTTCAGAGAGGAGGATAAATGAAAATGTAAGAGGGTCATCATCAAAAAACGAGTAGAAAAGCTCGACTGCTGATTTAATGTGTTCAGAAAAATCTTTTTTTTCCTTTAACACGTCTTTAAGCTTAGTTCCAAATTTTTCAACCTCGCGTGTGTAAAGCGCCCAAGCCATTTCGTCCTTACCTATGAAATGGCGGTAGAGCGCTCCTTCAGAGCATCCGGCTTCGTTTGCAATGTCTTTTATTGTGACCTCTTTAATGCCTTTAGAGGCAAAGAGCCTGATAGCTGTATCTTCGATAGATTTGAGTTTAGTAACTGGCTTAGCCATGGTTTAACTCATTTCCCTCAGAAGGGATGTAAGTGAATATTTATTCATCGATTCTATTTGATAATATGTCAACTGTCAAGTTTTAAGTTATCTGTCCGATTTAATCACTTTTAGAGAGGAGATACTTAATTTCTCGCCAGCTCCAAAGGTCTGAATTCAGCAAAACTGGAATGTAACCACATCACGTGGAATCCAAGACCAGGTAGTCACGTGGCATAGCTTTTCAGGGCGGCGGCCAGTTGGAACGGAATTTACGCGGCAAGTGAACCCCTTGACCCTAATGGCCTGCCTGCCACTCTTTGATGCCCTCAATCGGGTAGATCAGCATCAAGACATTCAAAATTAGGCTGTCCCTGATCCATAGGAGTAGCACGACCTCCGTCACCACAAATAACACAAGCGACCTGCGGATTCCTAGATGATAGGCGAACAGAAATCCGACACTGCAGATTAGGATGTCGCCCAGCGAGTTTACAATCGTGTCGCCCTGGTAGCCGAGGGCCGCTGTCTCTTCCCGGTATCGCTCGATGACGAAATCTGAATTTTCTATCACCTCCCAAAGCGCTTCGATGGAAATAGCTAGCCAGAGTCGCCATATTAATGAGAGCCGTGGTATGATCCACACGAGTACCCAAAAAAATATGATCCCATGCAGCAGATGGGTAAAGCTATAAGGATCAAATAAGTGTTGTGAGTTGTCCGAACTCCAGACATCACCCGACCACAGATAGAAATTCCCACACGAACAAAACCAAAAGCGTACCTGGTTACGTAGTTGAAATGCGGTAACAACCAGAACAAATGTTATTGCCGCGGATGGCCAAATCTTATTTCGATGTGATGTGAGCCATTTAATTAACATATGAATTTCTCAAAACACAACTGTAGGCCGAGTAAAGATTATTATTCTATGTAATAAGACTGAAATATTATATATTTGAATTACGTTTCATGGGAAAGAAAGTGGCGGTAGGGCTGAATGCGCCTGCTCGCGCCACTTGAGAGCAATGAGAGAACCCGTAATTCCCGTGGCTGAAGAAGAAGTAATTATTACCACGTTGTGGGTCAGACTTGCTCTATCTAAGGTTCATCTCAGCCGCCTCATGGCGCATTTAATTTTTGGTTTAAGAGTCCAATTCGTCCGGGACGCCATTGTTCCCCTCACAGATGCGATAGGGCTTTTTTGTTTCAGATATAAGCGTGAGCTTTATATCTAACTCCACATTCATGCCCGGCTCTATCCTTTCAATTACCTCCTGCAATGCTTCGATCTTATTCTGTATCGCAATGTCAAGATGATCTATCTTTAAAAGGATAAACTCTCCCGGCGAATCAAGATTTTTTGGCCTTTCAGACATAAAAGTTATCGGTCTACTGTTATTTATGCTCTCCTTTTTCTAGCGAAATGGTAGAACGCCCAGATAGATGTCGTGATGATAGCCGGGGCAAATCCAAAAACAATCAAGTCTAAAACCATCTTAGCCCAAATACTCATTTTCTTTTCCTCCCATATTCCCAAATAAACACAGCATTAATAAGTGAATATTCATTTATTTATCACACTATTACAATTTTGATGTTTTGTCAAGTGGTTTTTTTAATAGTTTTTAAAATTATGTTTTTGCGTTAGATTCTTATACGACCTCAATGTATTTATCTTATGAGCCGCGTGGCAAATCGGTGAGTTTCCAACCGGCTGTCGACGGATTGGTCTTGAAATAAAGCTCAAAACTGAGCAAAAGGTGTAAGCTTAGAGGCGAATTAGTATTACGGGTTTGGAATGCAGGCAGGCATATTTACTTAATGTTTTAGGATACTTGCGAGCTCCGATTTAGAGAAGAATTGCGTTTTCTTTTTTTATTTAATCACATTAAAGCCGTATTTATTCGTGCCCATTCGTGTCAATTCGTGGCTAAATCATTTCTCCTTTGGAAGCATCATCTGGGTAAGCCCATATGTTGAAGGGCTTATGGCCTCGGGGTCTGTGGTTATGTTAATCAACGCGGCCACACCCGATGAAATGGCCCTCTCGATGGCGCCACGAATATTGGCTGGTTCCGTCACCAATTCTCCATATCCGCCCAGGACCTTCACCATTTCATGAAATGGGGTTAGCTTAAGATCGACACCCGCAGTAGGTCTTTCCCTGCCATAGGTGAGCCAGAGCTGGTGCTTTGTCATGCCCCAGGACTGATCATTGCAGACAACGGCCACGAATGGAATCTTATGCCTTATCGCCGTCTCAAATTCCATGAAGTTCATACCGATAGCACCGTCTCCGCTAATGAGCGCGACCTGCTTTTCGGGATAAGCCACCTTTGTTCCGATTGCGAACGGTACCCCAACACCCATGCAGCCAAGTGGTCCACCTTTTACGTAGTGGCCTGGTTTTCTTACCCTGTACGTTCCATCTGTCCACGCTTGTGTGTCGCCGCCGTCTATGACCAGCATTGCGTCTTCGCCCAACACCTCGTCCACTTCCTTTATTACCCTGAGGGGATGGATGGGAGTTTTATCAGAGTTTCTAATCTCTGCGGATGCCTCCCATTCTTCATCTCTCCAGGACCTTGCTTTTTTGAACCATGGCTCATAATCAAGCTTGAGAGAGTTTTCCTCAATATAACTGGATAGTTGAGCGAGGAATTTACTTATGTCGCTTACAATTCCCAAATCTGCCGGTCTATTTCTTCCTATTTCTCCGGGATCGATATCGACCTGAATTATTTTTGCCTCGGGATTGAAGGATCTCCCGAAGCCGATGTAGAGGCTTAGTCTTATTCCTAAGAGCAGTATTAAATCTGCTTCCGAAGATGTCTTTTTGAAGGCTACAGGGCCGGAAAGGCTAGCAGGTCCAAAGCATTGTCTGTGGTTATCGGAGACGATTCCCCTTCCAAAATTTAACGTATAAATCGGAATCTTCACATTGTCTAAAAACCTTAGTAGTTCTTTATCCGCGTCGGCATACCAAGCCCCGCTTCCGGCTATTGCTAGAGGTCTCTTTGAGGCTTTAAACATCTTAATCGCTTGGGTTATCGATTCCTGCGAAGGCTCAGTCTTATAGTCAGGAATAATAGTGTTATAGCGGTTGACCTGTTCCTCATTACAGCTTGCATATAACACTTCATAGGGCATCCCAAGGTATACAGGGCCCGGCTTTCCTGTGATTGCTTTCTTATAGGCTGTGGTTAGGTATTCTGGAATTCGTTTTGTATCGAATATTGTACTTGCCCATTTTGTGATAGGAGAAATAATTGATTGCTGATCTATATCTTGGAGGGGAAGCCTGTCGTTTTCTTCGATTCCCGATTTTCCAGAGAGGAGAATTAGAGGGGAATTGGATAGATAAGCTCCGGCGATTCCTGTAACTGTGTTTGTGAATCCGGGGCCCGCTGTCACAAGACAGATGCCAGGCGTTCTCTTGACCCTCCCGTAAGCGTCGGCGGCCATGGATGCGCCTTGCTCGTGATGGGTATCGATGATCCTGATGTCGAAGTCCTGACAAGCATCATAGATCGGATTTATGTGTCCGCCACTGAGTGAAAAAAGCTCTCTAACACCGAGCTCATTAAGTGTCTTTGCTACCAGAAATCCTCCATGAACTTTAGCCATATTTCCCTCCTCTGATTTTATATTAATACTTATACATTAATAGCTTTTTAAATCAATCATTCAAACTCAATAATTGCGTAAAAAAATTCTGAGACTTGAATACATTATGGGTAGATTTTAATATGTTTTAACTGTTATATTATTTATTGGAGGTTTAAAGACATGGAAGAACAAGGTCAACCGCAAGGTCCACCACAGGGTCAACCACAGCCTGAAGAATTGCTAGCTAATGTAACTGCGGCATTTAATCTAGGTGTCTCAGCACGGCAGAAAGGGGGTAACAAAAGCGTTGGAGAAGTAGTTGGTGAGCTTGGAGACTCGATATATAATAACCTTCGTAGAACGCATGGTGGACAATTTCAAGAGGAATATATCCTGGCAAATACAGAATACCTTCTGCAGATAGCGCTTTTGGGATTTATAATTCCGTCAATCTGTGCCTATGACGAGGAATTTAAAAACAGGCTTTTCGCGCTTATCATGGCCAAACTGGAGAGGGCAGGTTCTCAACAGCCAAGCCCTCAGGATAAGAATATTATAATAACATGAGGTTTTCCTGAGACATCAGCATCAGCAGTGAAAGATGCTCCTTGGTGATTTTAACAATATTAAGAATTTCAAAACGATTTTTTTTATGAGGTTTAGAAATGGATAAAAAGATCTTAGGCGGAAGAGAAAGTGTAAAAGTAGCTGTGGTTCAGGCCTCCCCCGTTTTTATGGATAAGCAAAGGACGATAGAAAAGGCATCTATATTGATTAAGGAAGCCGGAAGAAATGGTGCCGAACTCATTGCGTTTTCAGAGGCCTTTATCCCGGGTTATCCAGCCTATTACACAGTTGGTTATGAGACCCCTCCACATGAGTGGACAGATTATATGCTTGCGCTTCAGGAAAACTCAATAGTAATTCCTGGTGAAGATACAGAAATTCTAGGACATGCTGCTAGGGAGGCTGGAGCATATGTTGTAATGGGTTGCAATGAACTTGACGATCGTCACGGTAGCTGTACTGTCTACAACTCTCTCCTTTTTATTGGCAATAAGGGGAATGTTATTGGGAGACACAGGAAGCTTATGCCCACGTATACTGAGAGGCTGTACTGGGGTCAGGGCGGTCCGAATGATATAAGGGTCTTTGAGACTGAAATAGGTCGGATCGGAGGGCTTATCTGCTGGGAAAACCATATGCCTCTGGTTAGAGCAGCAATGATTCACAGAGGGGAAGACTTTCATATAGCGGTCTGGCCGGGGAACTGGAAAAGAGGCGAGGATAAGCTCCTGGATGCGGACACGAGTCCGGGTGGCGCTTTGTGTAATCTTCAATCATTGATAAGAGTACATGCTTTTGAGGCAGGGGCATTCGTGCTCAGCGCATGTGGTTTTCTTACTTCAGAGGATTTTCCGGAGAGGTGGCATTATATAAGAGATGGTGGCCATATTAATTACAGCTGGGCTCAGGGTGGGAGTGCGATAGTAAATCCGGCGGGAAGGTACTTGGTTGAGCCATGCTTTGAAAAGGATGCAATTTTATATACAGATTGTTATGCAAATCAGATCAAAGCGGTCAAAGCCGTTTTTGA
>JBAUII010000153.1:0-27080 GCA_049682815.1 Thermodesulfobacteriota bacterium
TATACAGCATGATGCGTTCTCTTTACTGGGCTCATACCCAGATTCTAAACTCTTTATTGCCCAAAGGGCAAACCTGTTTTCATCCCCGTGGTTTCACCACGCGGTATTCAACAGGTATTTTAATAAACGTCTTTCTCCTTACATTTCGTTTCCAGAGGTTATTAATAACTTTGGCAAGTTATTGGGTTCTTCGATCCAGTTTGGATTTATAGTTGTAATATTTATACACTGTTCCGAATTGCTAAGATTATAGATAAGTAACTTCTTCTTTAATGGTCTTAATAGGTTAAATACCAATGTTAGATTATCTAACTTTACCTGATCAAAGTGCACACGCATCCCCTTATATGCTAGTTCTCGAAGAATTGAAGGGATCAGTCTTGATGCACATAATTTGACCTCCATGAATGGAATCCTGAAGGATTCCGCTACAGTTATAACCCTAATTCAAATCAAAAGGATGAAAGGGGACGTCCGCTTATATGCAAGGATGATTTAGATAATGATGATAATACAACTGTACAAGCCTGACACAAATTCTAGCTTCCATTCTCACTTCTCTATACGAGCGGGGTAAGTCTCACGTACTGCTTCAAGAATCAGCTCGGCAATCAGTTCGTCATCCTGTTTCAAATTGTATATTCCGCTGTGAGATGGATCACGTACTAAGGGGTCATGGAGAACTTCGAGTTCTCTTTTATCTGGGCTTTCGGTAAGTACTTTCTCGCGAACTTCGCCAACATTAAGGACCGCTATTTTTGCGCGTGTCCCCAGGCTCGAAAATGTTTCGGAGTAAATTTTTCGAATTTCAACAATTTCGCTTTGTCGACTTGAGCAGCTGAGAAATTCCAACCAATTCGCAGATAAAGCATCCTCATTTTGTCTCAATTGAAATGCAGTTGCTTGAATTTGTTCATCTGCAACATGTTTATTATGACATAGCCGTGCTATGTGATCATTGTCAGGTATCGTATCCCCTTTCATTCTCCGATCCAATCCAATAAACCATCGCGTGCTACCGTTTCCATAAGCGTATCAGTGGTCGCTATTCCTGAAATCCGAATTTGTTTTTCGGGATGGTGAAAATTTGGGCTGAACATCACAAAGCGAACATCTCCATTTGTCAAAAAATGTACACTCAACATTCTATTGTGTTCGCCCCTCCATGAAGCATAGATATTATTGTCAGGCGTTAAAGAAAGAACCGGACACGTTAGATTCGTATGTGTACGAAGAAAATCATAAAAGTTGCGGAGCGATCCGACTGCTATTCCAACACTTGCAGGATCTTCTTCTTTTGCATCATTAAACAGAGTGAGAAGTCTATTTGCCAACATTTCCCGATAGGGAATAGATAGCGACGTTCTAATTCTAAAAATCAATTCTTGTACCTTCTTCTCCCCAACATCAAGCAAATCTGCTTGTGTAAAAGGATCTTCGTTCTCAGACCACTCGATTATGAGAGTGTCCTCTGCCTCCTGGTAAACGGCCGCCGTGATTCTGAAGGGAGCCCCTGTTAGAGATTGTTGAAACGAAGGCCACGAACCGGTATCGGTATATGGATAATCATTTGGGGACCTTTCTTCAATTAATTGGTCTCCGTACGCAATACTGGTTTTTTGTCCTGCACCTAGCCTTCTATGAAATATATGCGAATCAAGTTCAGGCATACTCTTCTCTCTCCCAAATTTCCTGAATTTCAGGGGTTGTTAAATCGGTAAAACCTCGGACTATCCATTCGTGGGCTACGTCAAACCACTCACGAATTGCCTCTCTACCCTTTGATTCCCCAAATCCTATTGCCTTCAATTCGAGAACAAGCAAAGGAACTTGATCTTCAGTTCGTGTCGCTTGCTTTAAATTAATGATCAAATTCCCCTTCTTTTCAGGCAAAGGAAACTGCGCTTGCCAAGTAACTATTTCAGGGTTCGGCAAAAAACGCTCCTTTGATTGCCTCCAAACAAAATCTGAAAATATTCTTGGAAGATCATAAATCTTATTCCATCCTTGTCCCTTTGGGATATGGTTAATATAGCTAAGTTCATATTCGATTGGCTTAAGCTCACCAAACTCGAAGTCCCCAAAAAAATTTTCCATAATATCCAGCACAAATTCAAAATTACTGATTACGTGGTTATACCGAGGGTAATCGCCTTCCCGTCGTCGCCAATTGAAATAAAACCTATCGACCTGAAATTGTATAACTTGATCATCCGATTTATTTATGAACCATACCCTCGGTAATGGTACGCCCGTTGCCTCATCTACCAAAAATTCACCTTTAACTGGCGCTATCGGTGGGGCATGTTGGACCTTCGGATAGTCAGCGCGAAATTTATCCCAGAGATAACCGATATGCGCAATACGAAGCTTATCAGGGGTATGAAATCGCATCCCACAAACAACTTCGTTAACGGGCGGGTTCTTATAACTTGGAAGGCGGCCCGATGACAAAGAACTATCGATTGAGTGGGTCATAAAAGGACATTATCTCTTAATTTAAAAAATATACATATAATATAATAATATATAGTCCTTTACGTCAACAAGAAACTTTTCACGATTGGTTATTTCCTGGATTAAGAAAAGTGCTGAACTCCCTTGTTATAATGACCTGGGCTGTTTATCCGAATTCTTAGCCAGACGATCAATGAGATTGTGAGCGATAATCCCATTGAGATAAACAGGGTGTATTGTAGCACTTAGACACGGGATTTATTTTTTGCAATTTCAGGTCTTTATTACGCCGGGAAGCATTTGCTGAAATCTTTCAAAAGTCTTAGTGGCCCTTTGACTCGAACCTTGCGCGTGAGTATAGCCCAGATGATGCTCCTTTCCTTCCTGAGAAACCCCAGCCAGGTTTTGCTGTCGGCGGTTATATGAATATCAGCACTTCCTGAGTGCCCCTCATTAACTAGGAGGGTCTTATCTTTAATGACCACGGTAGCTTCGTAGGGCTCTTCACCTGTAAAAGTGAAGTGATATGTGGCGTTAATTCCCTCAGATTGGTTCCGCTGAAAAACCAGCGGTAGTCTCTCAACAAATCCCCTTATCGACGTGGGCCCAATTCCGTTTCTAACTGCCTTAGTTTTTTTGTGAGGAAATCTTTTGTGAACATAAGATTCGGCATCGGAGCCTTTTGTGACGTACACTGTTTCTTTTTTCTCCTGTAATGGCCTTACGACATCCTTCAGGTATCCCGGTCTATCGGTCAAGAATGGGCCAATCACATCTTCTCCTGCCGGACACACGGCCATACAATAGGCCGCTTTGTAATTTGCTCCAAATGAGAGGCTTTGCCACATAGAAGCAGATTCGGACCCCGTCACCTTTCGTCTGTAATCCGCTGCACCGTTGCTATCAGCAATGTTCTCAACCCAGTCTGTGAATCCTCCCATGAATTCACGATAGTTGTGAGTGTAGCAGGCTGAAAAATTGAAGTGACCATCGGATCCTATTGCTCCCACAGGACAAGCAGAAACACATAACTTGCATTCCAGGCAGGGGTTATAATCGATCGGATGATCGTATGTTGATACCTCTGCGTCCATGAGTATCGTGCCAAGCAGTATAAAGTTACCGAATTTTGGATGAATTACGTTTCTGTGAATCCCCATATGACCAAGGCCTGCTGCAACGGCTACGGTTTTATGTGATACAAGCCAGATCTTCCCGGGAAATCTATCCATCTCCATTGGAAAGCCCATCGACGGATTTATTGCGCGAACTCCTTTATTTTCAAGCTCTGAAACGACCCTACGGGCCACATCGTTTACTTTATCGCCCGTATGATGAAACTCCAGGTTTGCCACTGAGCGACCAGGGCTACGAATCGGCTCGCGATTCATTCGACAGACAAGGCTGATGAGTGTTTTTGTGCGGGGAAAGTATGAGAGGACATCTTCCCTCTCAAACGCAATTTCCTCCCGATCAATACCCACAAATCCTACGTCATCGGCTCCTGCCTCTAGACAAAGCTCTCGCAGCCACCCTGAATCGAGCTTTCTCTGTTTGAGCGATTTAGGATCTATCACTTTTTGTTTATACGATCTTACTGTTGGATGATCTTCGAGTTTCAACATTTTCTCATTCCCCTATAAAATAGCTACATATAACTTTTCACATTGAAATTTTAAATGTAGCGGAGGTCTTTAGCCCTCCATAAATGGAATCCTGAAGGATTCCGCTACAGTTATATCCTTAATTCGAATCAACGTCAGAAACATTTTCTCAACCCAAGAGCCATTCGCGGCTAGAAGCCGCTCCTACAAGGTTTATTTAAGCTCATGTTTTTTTATGATCTTTTCAATACCGCTTGAAGCCCCAGTAATTACCAGAACCTTGTCCTTCAATCTACGTTTTTTCATTTCTCAAAACCTCCTAAGATAAGTGTATATACACTCTCTTATGCAAAATTTTTTACTTTTGGTTATTTTGAACCTGTGATATTAGCTCAGAAATATTCGATATCATGGAGTTCCATTTTTGGTCTCCAAGGCCATTCTTAATTTTTTCTTGCGTTTTCTCCCATAGCGGTAGAGCCTTGGATAGAAGCCTCCTTCCTTTCTCGGTAATATCGATGTAACGAGTTCTAAGATCACTTCCTGGGTTAATTTCTATGAAGCCCTTCTTTTCCAGCGGAGCTAGATTGCGGGCTAACGTAGTCCTATCGAGCAACATGATGTCCGCCAATTTTGTAAGGGTTATCGGACCATAGCTAAAGATGTGACTTAGCACAGTAAACTGTGTTCCCTTTAGTCCGATCGTTCTAAATGCTTCATCAAAAAGATTCTGCACAACACGAGTTGCCTTTCTCAGATTGAAGCATGTGCATTCGCTACAGTGAGCAACTTCGTACCTACTTAACTCGGCAGCGTCTCCTTTTACCACGCTATCCTTTCTCTTCGACATGATGATTAGGAGTATATACACGTATTGTTTGCTTGTCAAGGACATTTTCTAGCTTCGAAAAAATATTACTTCCGAGACTGGAAAGTCTCGGCTATCCATTATCGTTATTATCGCTGCCAATCATGATAGGTAAGGTTTTCGAACCGTGGTTCACATTGAAGTTGCAATAGAATATGGTTTGTGATAATTTTTTTTATCGCTCTTCACGAGGAGTCACCAGAACAACTCGTTAAAAGGAGAATAAGAATGAAAAAGGCATTAATCGCCATTATGTTTTTAAATCTAGGCTGTGCTGGAGGAAGTTATTCTTCCAAAGAGGGCGATGGCTTTGATATGAGCATCTGCAACAATATCCCGCTTGGGATTGAAGAATATGAGGCCATGGACCCCGAGATAAAGGCACAAAAAATAAGCTGTGCAGATTTAGAAAGATGCTCGGCAATTGCTGGACAAGCAGCACCTCCAGACGTTCCCTGTGAATAGAATAAATCTCCAGCAAGGGGGTAGAATCCCCGCCCGTCTTGGTTCAAATGGAAACAATTAGTATTCTGGGGTGTGGGTGGTTGGGACTTCCTCTCGGCGTTTATCTTGTCAAAAAGGGCTACAAGGTTAAAGGCTCAACTACCGAACCCGATAAATTAAAACTTATTAAAGAAAAGGGCATTGAGCCATACCTGATAGTTTTAAGTCCTGAAATTTACGGAGAAAATTATGACGAATTCCTAAATTGCGACTCGCTAATAATCGATTTTCCGCCCGAAAGAAGAGACGACATAATTGATTACCACCAAGACCAAATAAAATCCCTAATCTCAGCTATAGGAAGTGGAACGGTCAAACATATAATTTTCACAAGCTCCACTTCCGTCTATCCTGACATAAATCGTGAGGTTTATGAAGCCCCTGAACCGAAGCCAACCAAACCATCTGGGAAAGCCTTAATGAAGGTTGAAAATCTATTGCGAGAATCACAAAAGTTCAAAACAACAATCATAAGGTTCGGCGGATTGATAGGTTATGACCGCATGCCGGGAAAATTCCTAGCGGGAAAGAAGGACCTGGCGAGTGGTGATGCGCCCGTTAATTTGATTCATCGGGACGATTGCATAGAGATTATTTTTAGGGTAATAAAAAAGAATATTTGGGGAGAGACGTTCAATGCCTGTGCTGATTTTCACCCTACGAGGAAGCAATACTACACCGAGCAGGCGGAGTTAATCGGGCAAACCCCACCAGCATTTAGTGAATCTGAGGCATGCAATTACAAGATTGTGAGCAATAAGAAATTGAAGAAACTGTTGAATTACAAATTTAAATATCCAGATCCCTCCAGGATTGTTGAAAATTAATATTCAAATTGCAGCGAAGACCTTCAGGTCGCCAATAAAAATGGAGCAATTAAGTCCCCCCCCAGTTACAACACATCAATCAGCGGGACACGAATGTCCCGCCTATCGTGGTTAAAATTTCAAATTCGGATAGGTGAGGTTTACAAACGTCGCTCATGGTCTGTTGTTCAAAACACTAAATCTAACCTGCCTATTCTACGACGGCATTAAGTTCAAGCGTTTCACCGTTCCTCAGAACCTTTATTCTTAAATTTGTCCCGACTTCCACTCGGGTCAGGTACCTGTGGATATCATCTACACTCTGTACAGAGTAACCATTGATTGCGACTATAATATCGCCGCTACGAATGCCTGCCCGGTATGCCGGTCCTCCGCTAGGAACTTCATGTACCTCTACTCCAAATTCATTGCCAATCTCATGCCTTCTCGCCTCAATTCTGTTTAATTTCCTGTTCAGCCCCTTAATCCCCAGATACGCCCTTTTAATTTTTCCCTCTTTTATCAACAGCCCAGCAACCCAGCGAGCCGTATTTATCGGTATGGCAAAGGATATCCCCTGTGCTGATTGAATTACAGCAGTATTCACGCCGACCACTTTCCCACTACTATCAACCAGCGGTCCGCCTGAGTTTCCAGGATTCAAAGCAGCGTCGGTCTGAATTACGTTTTCAATTAGCCTGCCGGACTGACTCCTCATAGACCTTCCGGTGGCGCTGACAACACCAGCGGTTACAGACGTCTGAAACCCATAGGGGTTACCTATAGCAATCACGAGCTGACCCACCCGCAATTTATCCGAGTCTCCAAGCTCGGCCGCCTTGATATTGAACGCGGGTATTCTCAAAACTGCTAAATCCGTATCACTGTCTGCCCCAACCACATCGGCTGAATATGTTGCACCATCTGAGAGGGAGACCTCCAATCCCTTTGAATTATGAACCACATGGCCATTGGTCAGGACGTAGCCGTCTGGGGTTACTATTACGCCCGAACCGCTACCGGTCATATCAAACGGGACCACCCCCCTTGGCGTACGAGCCCGTACTTCGTGAGTCATTTTTATGCTTACCACAGACGGACTCAACTTCTCCACCACGCTAACGACCGCGCGTGAGTAAGCATCTAATAGACCATCCGTTCCGTCAGACAGACCTTCGGCGATGGAATTACGATGATCTACTTCCCTGGATCCTTTAATATATCTCAAATTCCCTTTCATTTTTCCCCTAGATACTAAATTAAGCCTTTTTTTCGAAAATCCAACAGACAAGACCTATGAACGCTCGAGAATCAGTGGATGAAAGTCTCGGGAGTCATTCCAAATTGACGATTTACAGTTAATAATTTTATTTGGGAGCGCATGTCGGAGATCTGTGATTCGCCAAACTACGCTCGAGAAAGAATGGCTTACAAAGAGTATTTATGCACTGAGCCTCACGTGCAATGCACGACTGATGACTTCAGCAAGTTGCTCCTTTGGAACAGCCCCTATCACCTCTTCTACCGGTTTACCCTCTTTGAATAATATCATCGTAGGGATACCCCTTATGCCATAAAAAGAAGCAGCCCCGGGGTTATCGTCTACATTAAGCTTGGCAACCTTTAATTGCCCCTCGAATTCCTCCGCTATCTGCTCTATCACGGGACCCATCGTCCTGCATGGCCCACACCAGTCAGCCCAAAAGTCTACAAGTACAGGAAGTTTAGTCTCGAACACCTCTTCATCAAAGTTACTATCCGTCAACTGTGTTATCCTGCTCATGACAGTAACCTCCTTGTACAAACTTTCCTATTGTCACATATTATGATAAGTTGCCTGACAAAAGGATTCGCGGTCTAACTAATTTCACCGTTTAACATTAATCTTTTATTTTTGCATCGAGACACTCAGACAGCAGCTCGGAAATCACAACAATTTTAAATACTCAATCCCGCTAACGGAGAAGACTCAAACACATCTATCGTAATATCGCTTATACCAGAAGAGTAGTACTAATCCCTTAGAATATTACTAATCCCTTTAAGTTTCAATCAAAGGATTGTATATTATTCTATATGGAATCCCTGAGGTTCGACACGGAAAACCTCCTAAATCTAGATAACTTTTCTGGAATTATTCCGCTATTTCCACTCCCTAATATAGTCTTTTTCCCAAACTCTCTGCTTCCGCTACATGTATTCGAACCTAGATATAGACAACTGGTTGAAGACATTATAGATTCTGAGCGAATAATCGGCATGGTTTTATTAAAACCTGGGTGGGAAAAGAACTATTATGATAACCCTGATATATTCAGCGTAAGCTGTATGGGAAGAATTATAAATATAGAAGTTGAGAAAGACGGGAGATCCAATATTGTCCTATACGGATTAAAAAGGGTAAGGATAGTCGAAATATTACACGATGCACCATATAGGCTTGCACGTGTCAACTTAATGGAGGACACCCATCGGACTAACGAAGAGGGACATCAAAAACGAATAATCGAACTAATATCAAGATGGAATCGTATGTTGGGAAAGGAATACAAATCACATAGGATCAATCTCAACTCAAACCTCGCCCTAGGTACCCTCACGGATACCATCACTCCACAAATCGTCTCAAATGTGTTTCATATGCAAGAGTTTCTCGAAGAGGCAAATGTCTTAAGAAGAGCAGATATGATTCTCGAGCACCTGGAAGCAAAATTAGAGATAGCCTCGATTACCTCAAAAAAGAGAAACTCCATTTTAGAAAAGCGACATCTCAATTGATCAGGATCCAGGATTCATGATGCACGATCCACGATATAAAATTTAGCTTGTTTCACGAATCATTCATCGTGTATCATGTATCGTGTATCGTGCATCAATTAGGTATCTAATTCCCGTCAACTAGTTGGAAGAAATGAATTAACGTTCTAGCAAGAAGTCCAAAACCACTTTATCCACCTCTTCCTGCCTCTCTCGCCAAAAGCCGTGTCCTACGCCACTAAATTCCCTCAATACTGCCCCAGGTATCAGTTCTGCGAGTTCTCTTGATTTCCTCGGGGAGGTGATTTGATCATTCTCTCCGAGCAATACCAGAGTGGGGCATTTAATCTTATGAAGTAAGGCCCTTGTATCGTGCGTTTCACAAGCAAGACTTTGTCCAACATAACCGTTAATGGCTTCATCGTTTTCTATTACCAAACCCAATGATTCTTTTATTGAACCCAAATTATTTTCAATATATTCTCTTGTATATCCCAAATACAGAGCCGTGAGCCAAACAGTTTTCAAACCCACCTTTGTAGCGATTTCCCTCCCGATTCTTAGAATCTCGTTGCCCACATCATCTCGCGAGGGAGAGGTGCATCCCAAAACTAATTTATTAACCCTGTCAGGGTATTTGATACCTAACCATTGAGCTATCATCCCTCCCATTGACTTTCCAACAAACGAGGCAGAATGAATTCCAATGGTATCGAGCAGCCCTGCGGTTTCATCGGCCATATCTTCAGTTGTGTAAGAATGGCCAGGCTTGTCTGACAAACCGGCCCCACGATTGTCGAAGGCTATCACCTTAAAGTATTTCGAATACAACGGGGTCTGAGTCGCCCAGCTATTGATCTGACTACCGAGACCCCCTATTAAGACCACAGGGGGGCCTTCTCCACGAACTTCATAGTATATATTTATACCGTTGACTCGGGTATAGGGCATTACCTTCCTTAGCCACAGAGTTCACCGAGACAAAAGAGTTATTAATCATTGTTGAATATTCTCTTCTCTGTACACTCTGTGTCCTCTGTGGCTTAATCAACCTCCTTTATTTCTTTTTTGCTCCAAATAGTCCTGAAGTATAACAACTGCAGCCATCTTATCGATAACCCTTTTCCTCTTCTTCCTACTTAAATTGGCTTCTAAAAGTACCTTCTCGGCATCCGCCGTTGAATAGCTCTCATCCCACAGTTCAATATTTAATGAAAAGGTCCTCTTCAAAATATTGGCAAAATTTAATATCCCTTTACCTCTCTCGCTTATTGCTCCATCAATGTTATAAGGAATACCAATCAAGATCTCAAAGGGCTTGTACTCATCTATGATTCTAGACAAGGCATCGAGATCATTTTTAATCTCCCTTCTTTTTATGGTTGTTAATCCATTGGCAGTAATCCCATGCTGGTCGCTGACAGCCACACCAATTGTCTTCGTTCCAACATCAAGTGCCAATGTACGCATTTTTAAATCAAAATCCTATATTATTATTGACTATAATTTACAGCACACCCTGTGATTTGCCCTTCCCCTGATCACTAACAATAGGCCAAAATAATAAAAAAACTATACGAAAAATAAGCATCCTAGTCCACAAGCGGATTTATTCTCAAATAAATCAGCTCGTCAGAATCTCAACTTCCTTTGTTCTCTAAGAAGAATAGCCCGACTCTTTTAAGAACTTTAATTCATCAGGAGTGGAACTACGACCGATTATTTTATTCCTATGGGGAAATCTACCGAATTTTTCGATTACAAGAAAATGCTTCTCTGCATACATTTTTGACCTTGAGATAATGGAAGCAATCGAAGGAGGCGAAGTAAAGAGCTTCTCCAGCATGGTAAAGCACTCAAGCGAAGTCATTTGTATTTCCAAGTCCTCGGAATGCATTAGGGGCATGTAATAAAACAAACGTTCTATGGGGTGCAGATTTATATCAAATCCTTTCTCAATTCCATCCAGGCATGCTTTAAGGGCCAAGGAATCTCCTTCGAACGCCCTTGGTGTATTACGATATATATTACGTGAAAATTGATCTAACAAGATTATAAATGCCAAAGAACCCCGTGATATACCCAACCAACTATTGAGCTTTCCCTCCAAGGCACGTTTTAAGTCTAATTCAAACCTGAACTTAATATCTACATCTACCTCTTTGCCGATGGAGAACCACATTTTAACATGACGATCTGACGGTGCGTTATCAGTTTCAAGCCTTCCAAGCCAGTAATACAGGATCTCATCCTGACGTTCTATTTGAAAGTCCTTATTCATAAAAATTTATTGAATTGACTGAAATAAACCTTAGGTTGAAGTAATTTACATAAAATTTTCACATTGTCCATAAAATAAGAGCCCTGAAGTAGCCATAGTTTTCAATCCTACGAAACTACACTCCTCCGAACCGAGTTGAATTGTTTACCGAACCAAGTAGAAATTTGATTGAAAATTTCTATCGAATGTCAATACCTAGAAACAAAGCTCCGGACAACAAATTAATTCATGTGACATATGATATATTAAAGTTTTAGTTTAAACTTTGGTTTTTAACCTATACTACTTTATAATTTTTTCAATCCAGATAGATTTTTTACTCTAATTCACTGTAGTTATTGAATTTTCCAGACGCACCAAAAAAACTACTTGACAACCACAATATATTGTGTTTGAATCCAATAATCAATACAAGATGTATTAGCAGATCGAAAAAGGAGGATCAGTTAATGTCTTCGGATAATTTTGAAGGTACCCAAGGAAACGGCAAGGAACTTACAGAAGAACCTTTAAATCTAGGGGAAGAAGAACCTTCAGGAGCATCCGAAGAAGTTGTTTCTTCGAACCAGGGAATAATGGATATACCCAGTGAAACGATTGCGGCATTCTCTGGAGATGAGCTTCGCGCAAGGGTGTTTTACGAGAAATACGCACTTCGTGATTCAACCGGAAGAATAGTTGAGAAAACACCAGAAGAAATGTGGAAAAGGGTTGCGCACGAGATCTCATCTCCAGAGAAAACACAAAAACTCAAGAATGAGTGGGAAGAAAATTTCCACTGGCTCCTTTCCGACTTCAGGTTTATTCCGGGTGGCAGGGTTCTTTTTGGTGCAGGTCAAAATAGAAGGTCCACCCTGTTAAACTGCTACTTTATGCCCATAAAAAATGACTCTATTGAAAGTATATTCGAATGGTGCAAAGAGGCAGCAAGAACCTACTCATTTGGCGGGGGTGTGGGCACCGACATATCCGTGCTAAGGCCCAAGGGGGCACCCGTAAATAATTCCGCGATATACTCTACTGGAGCTGTCTCATTCATGGACCTCCTTTCTACGACCACAGGTACGATCGGCCAGGCTGGCAGAAGGGGTGCCTTGATGATAACAATAGATGTCAGCCATCCAGACGTTCTTGATTTCGTCGATATAAAGAATGACCCATCCAGGTCAAAGGTAAAATATGCAAACATTTCCGTCAAGATTTCGGACGACTTTATGAATGCCGTAGAGGAGGATACCGACTTTGAACTTAAATTTGAAAACGAAAAGGTTAAAGTACGAAAAAAGATTCGAGCAAGAACCCTGTGGGAAAAGCTGGTTAAATCGGCATGGTCCTCTGCAGAACCTGGAATAATTTTCTGGGATGCAGTAAAGAAACATTCTCCAACAGAATACAATAATATGGAAATACACGGAGTAAATCCTTGCAGCGAACAGGCACTCGAGGATTATGGAAACTGCTGTCTTGGCAATATCAATCTTTCGTCCTTTGTTAGAGATGAATTCACAGATGGCGCCTCCATTGATTGGGAAAACTTAGAGAAGGCATTCAGATACTCCGTTCGTTTTCTTGACAATATACTCGATTACAACATGGATAAGCACCCACTACGGGCTCAGACAAAAGCATCAACCCATTCAAGGAGGATCGGCGTAGGTTTCACCGGCTACGGGGACATGCTTGCAAAATTGAACATCAAGTACGACACACCCGAGGCAGTGGAATTTGCGGATAAGATGTTTGAACACATAAAGAATATTGTCTATGAGGCCAGCTCCAATCTTGCAGCAGAGAAGGGATGTTTCCCAGCATTTGACGTGGATACCCATTTATCCAGACCCTTCTTAAAAACTATCAATGAGAGAGTCATTGAAAGGATTAAGAGACAAGGACTCAGGAACGCATGCATTCTCACAGTACCACCGGTTGGAAGCGGATCAGTCCTCGCAGGAACCACTAGCGGAATAGAACCAATCTTTGCACTTTCATATTACAGGCGATCTAAGTCCCTTTCTAAAGAGGAATTTAAGGTTTATCATCCTCTTGTGGGAGATTATCTTAAGAAGTTTAATATAATGGATGAAAGCGAGCTTCCAGCAACTTTCGTAACATCTCATGAGATAGAGCCAGAAATGAGGGTGCGAACCCAGGCTGCGATACAGAAGCACATTGATTCCTGTATCTCCAGCACAGTGAACCTTCCAATAGATATTTCACTTGATGAAGTCGAAAAGATCTATTTTCTCTCATGGAAGCTTGGATGCAAAGGGATTACTGTATATAGGGAAGGATCAAGAGAAGGAATTCTTTTAACAGAAAAAGGAGCAAAGGCGCAGGAGGCGGTCGGATTTAACGAGCCGGAGCCCCGGGAAGAAGGGGTGCATACCCCATCATACCCCATCTCATCCCTTCATCCCACCTCCGCGACCAAGGAAATCACTCCGATAAAACGACCCCTCCTGCTAAAAGGATTTACCGAGGTTATAAAAACAGGATACGGCAATTTATACGTAACTGTCAACACCCATGAAGGTAGACCCTTCGAGGTCTTTGTTCAAATAGGGAAATCCGGTTACACAACAATGGCCGACGCAGAGGCGATAGGACGCCTCGTATCGCTCTCCCTTCGATCAGGAGTGAGCGTAAAAGCGGTGGTTGAACAACTGGATGGAATTGGCGGTGCTTCCCCGGTATATTCGGAAGGAAAGTTAATAATGTCTATACCAGATGCGATCGGTGCAGTTCTAAGAAAACACTTTCTCCAAGAAAAAGAGTCAGAAACCAGATCGGCCAGCGATATAGATCTAGAGCGGTGTCCCGACTGTGGTAGTCGGGCTCTGGCTTTTGAGACGGGTTGCATCACATGCAGGAGTTGTGGATTTTCAAAGTGTGATTAAGTGAAGATTCTAGATCCCATTAAGTTGCCTCTTCCTCAAGTAAGAAAGCTTCTTAAGATATCGCCTTCGTCAGCAAGGCAGAGTTTTTCGAGTGCCCTCTTTTCAATCTGTCTAATTCGCTCCCGCGTAAGATCGAACATGTTCCCTATCTCATCTAACGTATATGTAGCCTCTTGATCTATTCCAAACCTCAATCTGATAATCTCCTCTTCTCTATCTGTGAGGAGCGTCAGAGCTTCTTTTATTCTCTTTATAAGCGCCGCTTTAGCTATCGCCGAATCAGGGGCTGGTGACCCCTCATCAGCAACAAAATCCATAAGGGTACTTTTCTCACCATCCATTATTGGTGTGTCGAGCCTGGCTGCGTCATTTGTCGATTCCAGAATTCGCTTCACGCCTTCGACTGAAATGCCAGCTAATTGAGCTATTTCCTGTGGCAGTGGCTTCCTTCCCATTTGTTTATGAAGCATCGAACTGATCCTGTATACCTTGCTCGCCTGCTCGAGCACATAGACTGGAACTCTGATTGTTCTCGTCTGATCCAATAGTGCCCTCGAAATAGCTTGATGTATCCACCAGGAAGCGTAGGTGGAAAACTTAAAACCCTTGGTGTGATCAAACCTCTCGACGGCCCTCATAAGACCCACATTGCCCTCCTGGATTAAATCTGGCAGGGGAAGCCCCCTGACCATATATCTCTTAGCTATGCTTACAACGAGCCTTAAATTTGCTTTGACAAACCTCGCCTTCATTGTCCTAGCCTTGTCGGAATATACCCTCATAAACGCATAGAGACTATCCAGCCTCTTGGAAATCACATCCTTTCTGCCATTCTTACGTCCGTTTCTTTTACTTCTTGCTTTTTCAGTTTTGAGCAATCTTTCAATGTTACTTCTCAGTTCCCCGACTTTCGCTTCGCATTTTTTTATCTTCGCTGAAACTTCTATCTCCTCCCTTGATGAAAGAAGGGGTTCTATTGCCATATCTTTAAAGTAAACATATAGTAGTCGAAATTGTTCATCGGGAATCCACTCTTCCTGTTCGCTCCTCTTTACTTCCGTTGATTCTGGCTCTTCGATGTCAAATTCAAACTCATTTTCATCGACATCCAACATAAAATTATCGAATTCAAGAGATGAAAATGAATCATCCTCATTTTCGATAAAGGCGTCCAGATTTTCTACAACTGTCGCAGCGTGTTCATATTCGGAAAACTTCGCGTTCATCTCTTCACCCTTTCTTAGTAACATCATAAAATTATAATTTTTAAGCCATAGATTTTTCGGTTATTACTAAACTTCGTAAGCGCCCTTCAAGAAGCTGGATGGATAATTTTTATAACGGTGTCGTCGTTTCCTAATGTCTCCGCTCAATCACATCCTCAAGGGAAATAACTAGTGATTTTTATATTATAGGGATGTAGAAATAATTTGTCAAGAACTTTTCTTCGCACATGCAAAAATAATATTTTTGTTATTTTGTGCTTCGGGACTGTAGAAATAATCGCATGAGCTGCTCGATGCTACGCATTCGCTAACTGATGGCTCCGTAGAAATTCAATAGTTATTCAGGTAAAAAAATGAATAAGACATTAAAAACATTTAAAATATTCACTCCATCCTTTCTACAATCACTTCCATCCCCTCGACCCTCAAAAGGGAAAGCGCATATTCTCTTGCCTCTTCCCTTGTGTTAAATCTACCAATTCTCACTAAATACCAATTCGTCCCTAGTGAGCTGACATACGGCAAAATATATGGTTCGTAGCCCTTCATTTTCAATTCATTCCGAGCTCTATTAGCCCTCTCGATTTCTTTGAATGCGCCGATCTGAACGGTAAAGCCCTCTTTCTTGTCAATATCAAGCTCTTGCTCACGTTTGGCATATTCTTGGGAACCATTTTCATTCACTTCCCCTTCGCCTACACCCTCTGAACCTACCTGCTGCGAATATGTATCGGCAACTGATTGTGGCGCGACAGAAGATGAACTCTGCTGAATAGAGACTTTTTCCTCCTCTATCAAATTCGCCTCTTCTCCTCTCTGTTCAGCGACCTTACCCCTCAACACGGTGGTCTGCACCTTGTGGGCTTCTTTTTGAACACCGACAGGCAAATCCATATCGCTTAGCTTAATTCCAACATACACACCTACGCAGAAGGTTAAAAGAATTATTACTATGTTCCAGGCCGATCCAGCCCACGATCGCTGTTTACGATCCGTAAATATCAGCCTTGGTTTTATTTCCTTCACTCTCCACTCACCTATCCAGTATCATGCCGAAGGGGGGATTTGAACCCCCATGGGCTCTCACCCACTGGATCCTGAATCCAGCGCGTCTACCAAATTCCGCCACTTCGGCATAGGATATATAATACAATAACTGGTTGTCAATCCTAAAACTATTTGGGGTTGTCAGGGGAAATTGCACTATTAAAGTACTTAAAGAATTCCGAATCGGAGGGGATAACAAAAAGAGTATCGGGAGTGATGGCAGTCTTGTAAGCCTCCAGTGTTCTTTGGAAGCTATAAAAACCCGGATCCTTTTCAAACGCTTCTGCATAGATACCTGCGGCCTTCGCATCACCTTCTCCCATGAGTTTTTGTGCCTTCTCATAAGCCTGTGCAAGTATTATTTCTCTTTCCTTATCTGCTTGGGCGCGTATCTTGGCAGCTTCCTCAGCTCCCTCAGAACGATATCTCTTTGATATTCTATCCCTCTCTGCCACCATTCTCGCAAAGACACTTTCCTGCACCTCCTTTGGGAGATCGGCTCTTTTTATCCTGACATCGATGAGTTCTATTCCAAAATCCTTTAATCTCTCTCGAGCCTTATCAGCAACCGCATCCATAATAGCTTCTCGATTTTCCGCTATAATATCCTCATAGTTAAACGATGCTAACTCCACCCTCATTTCTGAAAATACTATATCTTCAATTCTCGACTTAGCTCCGAATTCAGTTATTAGACTCTTGAAAAACGCCAATGGATCCTCAATCTTCCAATGACTTATGTAATCAACTATCAATCTTTTTTTATCAAGCGTAAGGTATTCTCCCGGTGGTGCGTCAGTGTAAAGCACCCTCTTATCAAACTTATGAATCTTCTGGACAAAGGGCGTCTTAGCATGCAAACCCGCATCCTTTACAGTCGCCAAATATCGACCGAACTGTGTAATTATGACCTGGTCTGTTTCGTACACTATGTACAGCCACTGAGGCAATACAATTAATAATAAGATTATGATTATAATTATTGCAATTGGCCGAGATTTCATATTTACCTCAGATGGTCTCCTTTTTAATCCAAATTAATTGAAATCCCAACATATATCTTCCTTATTTTTCATTCTGTTTTTTACCCATTTCTCCTAACGGAAGGAATTTGAGAATATTGTCACTCGCCTCGGGACCTATGACAACCTTACTTGCATTCGGCAAAATTTGCTCCATAGTCTCAATATAGAGCCTGGTAGCTGTGACTCCCTTTGCTTTCTGATATTCGTTTAGTATCTCCAGGAACCTTTCCGTATCACCCTGTGATTTTATCACCCTTTGCTCCCTGTAAGCTTCTGCTGCCCTTATCCTCTTTTCAGCCTCTCCTCGCGCCTTCGGTATTATGTCTTCCGCATACCCCCTTGCTTCGTTCCTAAGTCGCTCCTGATCCTCCCTGGCCCTTACAACTTCATTAAAAGAATCCTTGACCTGCGCAGGTGGATCTACTACCTGTAACTTAAAATCAGTGATCAAAAGACCAGCCTCATATGTATCGAGCAGTTGCTGGAGAAAATTCCTTGAATCCTCCTGGATCTTAACCTTACCAACCGTGAGGGCATCATCAATTGTTGTTCTACCTATAACACTCCTTAATGCCACTTCGGCAGAATCCAGTAATACCTTGTCTGGATCATTTACCTTGAAGAGATAATTCGAAGGGTTTTTGACCTTGTATTGAACAATGGCCTGTGCGTCGACGATATTTTCATCCCCTGTGAGCATTAGAGATTCCTCAGGAATGGGTCTATATCTGGGATTTGTCCTAAAACCGATCTCAACCCTTCTTACGACAGCCATATTTACCAACTTCACAGTTTCAATTGGTGCGGGTAAATGGTATCTTAGGCCAGGTTCAGACCGACCTACTTCTCTCCCAAAACGTAAAACTACACCAATTTCCCCAGGTTCTACCGTGTAGATACCTGTAGCAATCCATATGGCTAATATTATTATTACAATGATCGGCCATAGCCTACTTCCCCTGTCTCCCCCGTTTCCGGACTTTCTCGACCAGTACTCACGGATGTCACTCCAAATAGTTCGACCTTCACCAAGACCGTTTCCTCTGACCAAAAACTCCCTCCAACAATGTTTCCCTTAGTCTAACCTATGTGCGCATGTCGTCAAATATCCCTAAGTCATTAGATTTTTTGTTTATCACAAATTCATGCACAAAATAGCTTTGCCCGGAATGAGCAAAAATGCATTATAAAAGCTAAACAGTTGATTAATAATTATAGAAAGGAAACTTTTAAAGAAGAATAGAATTCTTTCGAATTAAACCATCTCCTCGTTTGACGATACCAACCTATCCAATGTTTCTCTTTGAATATGTTCGATTTCTGACCTCGCCCGAGTAATTTCCTCAGTTGACTTCCCACGCTCCCTAAATTCGTCAATCATCGAGTCGAGCTTGGTCAATATATGTCTCAACTTAGTCTGAGCTTCTATGTTCGCATTTATTTCCAACTCTTCATTTTCCCAATCCCGTTTTGAGTACGATTGTAGTTCCCTGGCTTGTATAAGCAATTCCCTCAACGCATCTTTATAACCGTGAAGTAGCTGATAGATGGCAGCTTTAATCTCGCCCACTTCGCCCGGATCGCGCCATAGGACATTTTCTAAAATATTTAAGTCGCTCTCCATGACTTCGTCCCTGCCTGAGAGGTAAGCCCTTGACCTGAGTACGGAAATTGACTGTTTGTACCGCCTGTCAGACAGAACAATACCCTTTTTCTTGAGCTCGCCCCTCAGACGCGAAACCAATTTTACCACATGCGGTGGAACCGAGATCTCATTAACGTCTGATTGACACTTTATAAGCTCATCCAATGTCATTGATGTAACACCATCTTCTATCTCTTCTGTATGCAACATTCTTAAGAACCTAAAATCCTCCTTAACATAATCCACTACATACCTAAGCAGAAACCTGTCATACAAAGCTTCGAGCTCATCCTCTTCGGAGGGAAGCTCATTACTCGCCCCGAAAAGTGAAATCAGTGGTACTTGAACAACTTCAGTACTGTTATAAAAGACCCTCTCATTCATGATGGTAAGAAGCGTATTTAATATCGATGAGCTGGCTTTGAACACCTCGTCAAGAAAAGCTATGTGAGCCTCCGGTATTTTCCCATCAATAACCCTGCGATATTCATCGTTTTCAAGTCCCTTAAGGCTAACTGCTCCGAAAATTTCCTCTGGAGTCGTAAACTTTGTGAGGAGCCATTGAAAATAATGGGCCCCATCTATTCTCTTACATACCTCATGAACGAGCTGGGACTTTGCAGTGCCTGGAGGACCGATAATCAGCATATGATGGCCGGTGAGAAGTGCACATAAAGCGCCTTCTATAACCTCGTCTCTTTCAAATAACCGACTCCTCAACTCCTCGATTATCTTTCTTAATGTTACTACCATTCTTTCCATGAGATTATATGTATTCCTCTTGACTGCCCAGAAGAACCCTTCCTTATCACCGCTTCTACCGTCCTTAAAGTTGGATTGTTTTCACCAAGGATACCGGAAGAGACTACAGAAAACACATCACTCTCTCCGGAACTTAAAACAACACCGCCAATTCCGGAGCTAATCTTGAGTGTTGGGTCAACATCCTTAATGATCTCGTTAACCTTATCTAGATCAACGATGGAGCTATCTTTTCTAGCCTCCATGACCCCTTCGGCGATTCTATCCGCAATATCATCCTTCAAGTCTTCAGGCGATGAGTCCTCTTGTCTTTCTATTGCAGAAACCGCTGCACCTTTAAGAGCTGAAATCATGACGGATTTGGAAGCCGTACTGAAGTTTACCTTTTTATCAGCGGGATACACCGTAACATAATTCTTAATCCCGTCGAAGAACTCTTCATCCATACCACGAATCATACGAATTTCGTCAACACTATCAAGTGGGCCATTTTTTATATTGTATGGATTTTCAAGGCTGAGATAGTAGTCAGCAGCGGCACCCGATGAATCTTGATCATTTTGTCCCCCCTCTATGGGGTGATCGAGCCAATTTATTAGGCTCGCTATAAATAAGTCAGATTTTCTCCGGTCTACATCCAGAACTCTAAACAGTTCCTCGAGCTCAGTTTCCACCTGCTTGTCAACTCTGTTTGACGATTGATTGACAAGTGCATTCAAATTGATCTTTGAACGCTCGTCAATAACCGTGAGTGAAACATTGCCGTCCCCAACCGCAAGGACCGGAACTTTGATAGACCATATTTCATCGGATTCTTCAACCTGATTGTTCAACAGACTAGTAGCTTTCTTTAAGTCTTCGAGCGGAGTTTTCTTCATTGCTCCAGCGACAACATTTATGCCCGATTTTGCAATGTATCTAGCCTTGATATCATCTCTTGTGTTAGCTGAGATCTCAGAATCTATCTGTGTAAAGTAAATGAGATCTACCACGAGGGTAGTAAGAATTGCTGTGACGATGAGTACAATAATAAGAACTACCCCGCTATCAGACCTGTTTCCCTTAAGATTTTGTTTCATACGAAAATTACTTTTCATCCAAAATTACCCAGAGATAAGAGAGCACATCAAGTGCTACTCACCTAATGGGATCAAAATCAGTGTGTTAAATTCAACATCTCCCCCCCTAGGACTCCGCATGGTCAGCGTAACTTCCACAACCTTGGGAAGCGAGCCCGTTTGATCTGAGCTAAACTCATCTACAAAACTCTCCTCGCTATCATTTTCGGTCATGTACCTTAGATTAAATCTGATCAAGCTTTCGGAAATCGGATATCTTATGCCGCCCGATTCGGTACCTATCCGAGGGTTTTCTTCTCTAATAAGGTAGAAAAGGTCGGACTGTGGAACAGGTTCCAAATAATAACTGATTTCAGCTTGATCCGAATCTATAGAATTTGATGCAGGTCGGCGAGAAAGCGAGGTAAGGGTGACCCTGCTGTTATCTCCATCCTTTGTCCCACTAAAAAATGCTGAGGTTGAGATTATTGAATTATTGAACACCTCACCTCTTGGGTATGCTGATTGAAAGTCTTCGTTCATCTTGGAAAAAACGACCCTAGCTTCGTGATAGAGATCGAGTTCGCTTTCGGCAACATCCTTGGCCTTTATAATCTGGAAAAAAGACGAGTACAGAACTGTTAAGACAATTGAACCAATAAAAATAGCCAGGAGTACCTCAATTAAGGTAAACCCCTTTTCAGTAATCAGATAACGCCATTGAAACTTGAAAATCTTTCTTACCGTCATCCCATGTAATCCGTAAAATTACAATTCTTATCTCTGTGTCCAGGTTTGGAATCTGATAAGGCATTACAGTCAGAAACCAGTTAAATCCTGGCGCCTCTTCAAATTGTCCCTGCTCCTGTCTTATCTCAGGATAGCCTTCGAGCTCAACCTCAGCCATCATCCGTTGGGCAAGTAAACCTGCTATTGAGAGGTTTTTTGACTGTGAAGCCATAATTAAATTTCTATTCACTGCACCCAGTAAGACTGTAAGTCCGGCTCCCAGAATCGCTACGGCGACAAGTACCTCCAATAGAGTAAATCCATTATTAGATTTTGGATGCTTAATTCTTGCCGAGTCATCGTCCATCGGTACTCTACGATTCGCCAAATAATTTAAAAATGACCTATTTATTAACCAGATCCACATATTCATCGAATACCATAGTGCCACCGGTGTAGGGTTTTGTTGCCAACGTGTAGTATTCCCCGTCATCAGACTCAAGATGAATCACAGCCGGTTCTACAAATCCAGTCGGCAAAAATAGTATAAATTGTTCATTTTGCCCAAGTGAATTAACTCGGCTTCGATCGGTCATCACATCTTTGAAGGATAAACCCTCCGGTAGTTTTCTCTTCTTCAATGTGGGGTCGTCGGGAATCACAAATTCATTCCCCTCCTGAACCTCGACCCAGTACTCTTCATTGTCCAAATCGAACGATAACTTATAGATCCTTTTTTTAAAAGCAGCCTCATTGTAAAGATACTTGATGATACCGGCCATTCTTCGCGAAGTGCTTTTAATATTGACATCATTAAGCTCCTTAAACTTTGGAATTGCAACTAGTAGAAAGAAACCCAGTAGAATCATGACTGCAGTAAGTTCGATTAGGGTGAAGCCTTTTTTATCTTTCATTGTAAGTTGCGGTTAGATATATCCTCATCGCTTGGATATACACCATCTGGACCTGGTGATATAATCTCAAATGAACTATCATGTGTCTGGTCTGGCCCTATGTAGATAAACTCATTTCCCCACTGATCTAGGGGAACCCTTCCACCCTCAAGATAACCGTCGGAGGAATAACGCTGAGGAACTCGACCTGCAGTTGGCGGGGTTACCAGTGCATCAAGTCCCTGCTGAGTCTCAGGATAGAATCCATTATCAATCTTAAACAATTTTAACGCCGACTCGATTTGCTTAATCTGTATCTTCGTTTGCTCCTTCCTAGCTTCGTCCAATCGACCTATCACGTTTGTGCCGACTATATATGCCAGTCCTGCAATTATGATCAAAACGACCATAATCTCAATAAGGGTAAAACCACCCTGTGGTCTCATGTATTACCTCCTATTTTCCAATCGTAGATGTTAAATCAAATATCGGCAGAAGAATGGCAAAAACTATAAATCCGATTATTACACCCATTATCAATATCATAACAGGTTCAAGTAATGATGTAAGCGTTGAAACGTAAGTCTCAACCTGCAGATCGTATATATCTGCAATCTTAACCAGCATTTCTTCCATCTCTCCTGTTTGTTCCCCCACCGCAATCATCCTAGTCACGAGCGGAGGGAAGACCCCGCTTTCCCTAAGAGGAGTTGCAAGACTCGTACCCTCTCTAACATTCTCCCGGACATTTCTCAGGGTTTCTACATAGACTGAGTTTCCCACCACCGCTTCTCCGATCTCTAGTGCTTCGAGCAGTGGAATACCACTTCCTATAAGCGTTCCAAGAGTACGAGTGAACCTGGATATTGCAACCAGCTTCGCTATTTTACCAAAGATAGGAATCTTAAACATTAAACGATCATAAAACTGCTTCCCCCTATCCGTTTTCTTAAAGCGAAAATTAAAGAAAACCAACGCCCCCAAGACAACTAAAAGGGCAATCAGATTATTGGAGATGAAGTTGCTAAGACCTATCAAGGCAACCGTAATTAGTGGTAGTGATTTACTGCTTTCTTCAAAAATTTTTGCGATCCTGGGAATCACGTACGACATCATAAAGAAAAGCACGCCACTGCCAACTAAGAACATAAAAATTGGGTACACCATGGCACTTCTCACGCGGGCACGGAGCGCTGATTGCTTTTCAAGAAAATCCGCAAGCCTCAGGAGAACAATATCCAACGTCCCACTGGATTCCCCTGCTTTTACGATATTTATGTAAAGGTCCGAAAAAACCCTCGAGTGCTCAGTCAGAGCATTTGCCAATGAGCTACCCTCGCTGATCCTATCTTTCACTTCGGTAAGCACCTGACTGAGCCTTGGGTCTTCGGTCTGCTCACCGAGGGCTTGCAGCGAGGCTTCAAGCGGAAGCCCGGCCGAAATTAGTGTAGAAAACTGTCTCGTTGTGACCGCCAGCTCTGAGGAGCTAATCCCCCTTAAGCGAAACATTCCTCTTCCCTTATCCTTCTTCACTTCCTTGAGCGAAGAGAGAAAAACCCCTTCCCGTTTTAACTTATCTGTCGCCGCCTTTGGTGATTCTGCGTCAACAATACCCTGCAGAGACTTTCCATTCTCATTAATCGCTTTGTATTTATATACAGGCATTTTAATTTAGTTGAGATTACTACACGAATAAGGTTAGAGATTTATTTAGCTACATAAAGTGTCTTAGAAATGATCGTCGCTTTCCTCTGCAACACGCATAACTTCATCTATCGAAGTTTGCCCTTTAAGAACCTTCTCTGCACCATCCATCCTCAATGTGGTCACGCCATGCTCGTTAGCTTTCCTCTTTATGGTCATAGAATCCGCAGTGCTTAAGGTAAGGTTCCTGATTTCATCATTTATCACAAGAATTTCAAATATACCACTCCTGCCAGCATATCCAGTTCCCAGACACTCGCTGCACCCCTTCGCCCTGTATAGACCTGATTCAGGTACCTCACTTGCAGCGACGCCAATTCGAACAAGCTCATCGTTTACTGGTTTATATGGCTCCTTGCATTTTACACATAGAATCCGCACTAGCCTCTGGGCTATAACTGCAACCAGAGACGATGCAACAAGGAATGGTTCGATACCCATATCAATCAGCCTGGTAATTGCACTAGCCGAGTCGTTTGTGTGCAAGGTGGAAAAAACCAGGTGACCCGTTAGCGAGGCGTGTATCGCTATGTCGGCGGTATCCCTGTCTCGAATCTCCCCCACCAAAACTATGTCCGGGTCCTGACGAAGAATAGACCTTAGCCCATTAGCAAAGGTCAAGTTTACTTTCGTATTCACCTGTATCTGATTAATTCCCAATATCTGATACTCAACCGGATCTTCGATAGTGATAATTTTTTTATCAGGAGAATTTATTCTCTCCAGGGCCGCATAGAGGGTAGTAGTTTTCCCTCCACCGGTTGGGCCAGTCACAAGAATTATTCCATGTGGACGATGGATAAGTGAATTAATAGTCTCAAGCTTTTTCCCAAATAAACCAAGATCCTCCAAACTGAGTAAAACGGACGACCGATCGAGCAGCCTCATCACAATACTTTCGCCGTGAGAGGTAGGCACAGTAGAAATCCTGACATCCACATCTCGGCCCGCAACTTTAACACGAATCCTGCCGTCTTGGGGCTTCCTCTTCTCTGCAATATCGAGCTCTGCCATGATCTTTACCCTGGATATAACGGAAGATTGAAGCTTCTTGGCGACCCTTGTGACCTTATGGAGCATCCCATCTTTTCTGAATCTCACAACCACTTCTTTTTCAAAACACTCTATATGAATATCGCTCGCCTTCTCCTTCACTGCCTGAAATAGTAGTGAGTTCACAAACCTAATTATTGGCGCCTCATCATCTGCTTCGAGTAGATCCTTCGGTTCTTGTAGTTCGGATTCCGGAATACCCATGGACTCGTGGTGTACCATGTCGCCGGTCATTTCCTTATCACGCTCATAGACCTTGTTTATGTTATCCATAACGACATGGCTCAAGGCGAGATGAGGTTCAATTTCACAACCGAACAGAGACCTCACTTCATCGAGAACATACAAATCCAACGGTGGAGCGACGACTACAACAACCCTTTCGCCTTCTCTCTTCAGGGGAATAAGCTTATACCTTTTCGCGAAGCTTATAGGCAAGAGCTTTACAAGCTCAGGGTCAATATCCCGTTCAGACATTTTCATGATAAGTGGTATTTCATAGAATTCTGAGAAGACCTCCAGCATGTCTTCGTCCTTCAGAAGATTCGATTTTAATACCGCGTCCTCAAACCGTTCTCCATTTTTCGATGTTAGCTCTTCTATCCTGACCCTCGCCTCTGGGTTTTTCTCTACAATAATCTCTTCAAGACTCCTCACTTGTTTAATAGACCTCCTGTCTCTCAAATCCCCGCTGCTGAATAAGCATATTCCTCCTCTGTCTCTCTTCCAGGATCTGCTGCATATCTTGTTCATTCTCTACAATTCTAGGGGTAAGTAGTATCATAAGATTAATCTTGTTCCTTTCATTTCTTTTGAACTTAAACAAATTCCCAAGTACGGGTATACTTCCTAAAAGTGGAACCCTATTTTGAATTGAGCTTATTCTGTCCTGCACCAATCCTCCGATTACGATTGTCTGACCATTTTTCACAACGACTGATGAATCAGCCGTCCTTGTATTTGTAGCAATACCAAACTCCGCCGTATTGAGGTCTGCTGGTGATGGCGATATAGCCGATACCTCTGTATAAATGTTCAAATTTAGATAATTGCCTTCACTGATTTGAGGAGTAATGGCCAGCCTTATTCCTACAGGCTGCCTGTCAATCGTCTGAACAGTCACACCAGCATCGCCCACAACACTGCCGGTGGGAAATGGAATCACATCGGCAACGACTATTTCTGCCTCTTCATTATCCGTTGTAATAATGCTAGGAGTAGATAAAACATTAACGTCAGTCAAAGATGTGAGTGCCTGGAACAGGGCACTAAAGGATGGTATTGGGGGTATAGGTCCCGAACCATCGGGATCGACCTCCTCGCCGATAACACCCAAAAAAAGTCCAGATAAGCTGTTGGCCAGATTCAGAGATGCCGCCGGGTCCGCAGCCAAACCAAGTAGGCTTGGAACCCCGGGCAGTATTGTCCCGCCAAAACCGAGATCACTACCGTTATTAAAGGTAAAGCCTATACTTAAATTTGTACCTAAAGCCGTGATATCACTAAGGCTAACCTCAAGTATAGCTGCTTCCACATAAACCTGCCTTCGTCTGACATCCAATTCTTCGATAACCTTTCTCAATGCCTCAAATTCCTTACGAGAACCGACAATAATTACAGAATTTGTGGCGATGTCAGCGGTTACTCTCAAACCCTCCTCACCGACCGCACTAACAGTGGAAGTAACTGCTCCTGTCGTTCCCCCTCTTGTGACTCGTTGTCCTCCAGTTTGCCCTGCATAAGCTTGTCCGACAGCTCCCCTCC
>JBAUII010000154.1:0-12072 GCA_049682815.1 Thermodesulfobacteriota bacterium
GTTGATGTTTCAAAGAGAATGTCCCAAAAATAGTTGGTATAAAAGAGGAGGCGAAACCTTTAAACTACCTTTAGGAAAATAAACTTTAAAAGGAGGTTTCGCCCGTGTGTAAAAATACAACAAAATCACGAAAAAGGGAAGCTTCATTTCACTCTGAGTTTTGGCGGACAGTGATTGAGCAAGCATGCATCAACCAGGCACTGAGTATTATGATGAATGAGATTGAGTGTCTTAAGGAGAAACTCAGGGTCCAGCTCTGGGGGAGGCAAAGGGGGTTTATAAGGGTACTAGGAGAAAAGATCAATTTCCCTAAGCCCAGGGTAAGGGATGGTCGAAGTGAGGTTAGATTCGAGACATATGAGAAGATGCAGGGCAAGAGGCAGTGGGGAGAGGATATCAGTGAGATGGTATTAGGGGGTTTAGCTACAAGGCAATTTGATACAGTAGCCAGGGCCTTTGGCATACAGTGGGGACTGAGCAAGAGTGATGTGAGCAGGAAGGTGGTGATAGGGTTAAAGAGGGATTTCGAGGAATTGATGCACACAGATTGTTCTGATGTGATCGCGGTTATAATAGATGGGATAAATTTTGGTAGGAGAGCTAACCAGATTGTAGTATTAGCTGCCCTTGGGGTAAGTAGATTTGGGGTTAAGAAGCTATTGGGGATATGGTCAGGGGGGACGGAGAATAGCGGAGTATGCAGGGCTTTGGTAGATGATCTTATTTCTAGGGGACTTAGGAGGCCCGAGATAGTTGTGTTAGATGGATCTAAGGCACTTCGGAAGGCGATATTGGAGAGTTGGGAAGATGCCGTAGTAGCTAGATGTCAGGAGCACAAGAGAAGAAATCTACTTGGGCATGTAAGTAAATCACAGCAGGGGTGGGTTAGGAGAGAATATAACTCAATAGTCTATGCAGATAGTTACGAGGCGGGATACGAAAGAGCTGTAGGTTTTGCAAGAGAGCTCAGGAGGGTTAATGAATCGGCATATAGGAGCTTTTGTGAAGGATTGCAGGAGGTACTTGTACCATTGTTGATAGAGGATAGAGAGCTTAGGAGGTTCTTTTCAACTACTAATCCACTGGAATCTGTCTTCTCTACGATACGCCTTAAGACTGGAAGGGTAAAACGCTGGAGGAATGCAAACTCTGTTATGCATTGGATATCTTCAGCTTACCGTCAACAAAGGGGGAATTTTAGAAAGATCAGGGGATTCAAAAACATCGATGAGCTATTTAAACTTAGTTCAAGACTTGAAAAAGCTAAAAAGAGATTGAAGCACATACTCATTGAACCAGACTTTGAAAGGAGGGCTGCTTAAATGTATTTTGCCTCCTCTTACACTTACCAACTAAAAACGGGACATACTCTTTTGTCCACGAAATATCTAACAACTACAATTGCGAGGGACTTAAGCAGTGCCGAAGCAATCGCCTTCAACACTGGCAGAGCGTCTCGTACTTAATTCTCCCGATTATAGTATTGATGTGGCAGATTGCTTCGCGTGGTTCAGGAATGCGAAAGCAAGCCCTTTAACAAACCACGGGAATTATCGAGTTAAAAAGGGTGTTATTAGGTTTAATTATACGGATAACATAGCTATCGGCCTACTACCAGTATCACCCTCCTTCGTCTTGAATATGGAAGCACTAAATCACTAAATTTTAGTAACCTGAATTTCTTTGAAACAACCATTGAATTCGACCATTCCTGAAGGCCGCTTTTCCCGCGCATGAGAATAATTTTCCCGTCATCAGCTAAATAGGGTTTGCTTATTTCAACAAGTTTATCAACTGTCCCTACGGCCCTGGAAATCACAAAGTCATAATAATTCCTCTGAACCCCGTTATCCTCTGATTCCGCCCTGGCGCATACCGCAGTGATCATCTCAAGCCTTAGTTTTCTGATTACATCTTTAAGATAATATATCTTTTTCAGGGTTGAATCGAGAAGCGTTATCTCAATAGAAGGACGTGTTATTTTAAGAGGGATACCCGGAAAGCCGGCGCCTGATCCTATATCCAGGACCCTCGATCCTCCTCCCACAAGGTGAAAAACTGTTAATGAGTCCAAGAAATGCCTTATCACTATCTCTTTCTTATCCTCAATTGATGTAAGATTGATCTTTGTATTCCAGGCCTGAAGGATATGCAAATAAGCAAGAAAGAGCTGGATCTGCTCGGTGGAGAGAGTGATATCTAACTCATTTGCTCCTGAGATCAATAGCTCTCTGGCATTCACATTAAAGCCCTTATTGACATTGGGTGAGTGATTATTATATTAGGCCTCCCCCTGTACATCCTTATTTTGCCTATTACCTCTACAGGCTTACCTAAATAATAGTCTTCAGGGATAATATTGAAAAAACTGAAATTACTCAAACTATCGGGGAATAATACGATATCAAGCACATCTTCCATCTTCAAAACTAACACTTTATCTGACTTCCTAAGCTTGGTGATTTTACCTCTGACGACTACACGCTGATCGATATATCTCGTAGCGCTACCAGGCTTTATAACAAAATCGCTGTTTCCCTGAGGAGACTTTAAGCTTGAAAGATCCCCCCAAATTCCTCTTCTTAGATCTTTAGCTACCTTTTCTGCCCTTAGTAGTCTTTCAGCATACCTATCATTTGGCTTGATGAGTAAGGCTTTTGCAAGGCCGCTCCTTAATATCTGTTCATTCACAAAGATGTCATCAACAAAAACATATGCGAGCGTTCTACCATAGAGATCGAACCTTTCCCTGTCAAATTCCAGCCGGATCTTTTTCCCATCAACCAAGTTCCTGTTAATTCTCCTGGCTTCGTCTGAAAGTGGATCTCCAGGGCCATCCAAAGACTTCACTTCGGGTGAATCTATACCCAGATATCTCACGTTGGTGCTTGCCATATCCTCAAGCACTATGGTGTCTCCATCGAGGACACTCTTTACTCTATATACATCATCGCCGCTCAGATCAGATATAAAGAGGAAGGTTAATATCAGTAGCAAAAGTATGACGATGGAATAAGGACCCTTAATGATCCTCTCGACTCGCTGTACGAACCGCATTTTATATGGACCGCTTAATTTAATTTCGTGCCTCGATTAAATTTTTCGTGTCATCTCAAACTTGAAAATTACCTCGCATTTAAAATTTTACTGCCAATTTTCAAATAAATCATATCTCACCTGAATTTGCAGGACATATTGTTAGTATTCACTTTGTTTTGAAATGAAAAAAACATGAAAAAAAGTGCTTGACGCAACTCTTTCATTTTGATATAAAGAGAAATGCAGAAAGGATGGGAGTGCGGCCGGTAGAGACTCGCTGACTAGGTGTGATGAAAGCGTGCAGCGGAAGAAGCGGTGTGAGTAGAGTGCTTGGTGGGCTTGAATGGCGTCTTACGGAGGGTAAGGCGTGCTGCTGGTTCCGGTGGTTAGGTCCTGTCGCAAAGTCTAGGCCGATCAGCGGGAAGCCTCGTGATCGAACTGGCGGGGAAAACGGCGCTTCCCCCTGCCCAAAATAGAAAATAACGCTAAATGTCAAAGACTAGACTAACAAGACGCGATTTTATACTGTTAAGCGGTTCTTTTGCCGCTATCAGCCTTATAGGGATTTCATGTGACTCAGAAAGTGAGACGGAATCACAGGGAACCCGCACGGTATTCCTCCAATCTGCCCGGGGGTAGGCGCGCATCGCAAGCAGAGAAGAAGCACTATGCAAACAGGTTATACGCGACAGAGGATGCAGCCCTTGCAGACTTACCCCATCCCGGAGCTAGACCAAGGATCGTTATGGTGACCACCAGTAGAAGCAGGTTCAACGAGCTCTTCGATAATGGAAGAATCTTGGTGGCAGATCTGAGAGATTTTTGACGTCACGGCTTCATGTTATACTTTAACTTATCTGCAAATCTAGTTTTAATCACTCAATTATTCTTAAAGTGCATCTCAACTCATATATCTTAGAATTGCACCTATTCCCTGAATCTTCTTCCTAAGTTCCTGATCAGCTACTATTTCAACTTCGGCCTTTTGTCCCAGGGCCTCCTCAATTGCCTCATCAACGATGTCAATAACGCGTACTGGTTTTACGCCTTCGGGACAGAGACCTTCTCTTTCCTCCAACGTCAGAACACCAGAATCCGGACATCTATATCCTTCTTTATTAAAACCATCCGAAACCAATAATATCCTGACCTGGCCTCTCATGAGCGCCCTCAAAGTAGGCTCCAAGCCATTGAATGCAAGCCTGGTGCCAAGCTTCTCTTCGAACTCCTCCAACAATCTCTTCTGCCTTTCTAATCTCATCCTTTCCAAGAGATCCAGGGCCTCTTCGACGATAACATCAGGTTTAACAAAATCAACATCTACTGTAATTGTCCCAAGCTCCCTCTCTCTGAGATACGTATGAAGATGATTTGAAAAATCTACTCTAAGCTGCTCGGGTCCCCCTATGATCAACCATCGGAATTTGTTTTCTTTATAATAGTTAAATAACTTGTCAGATACATTTTTAAAATGTTGATGCACTTCATTCTCAATCATCCTCTGAAAGCTGTATTCACCGTAACCCTGCGCTACCCCTTCTCCACCCGCAGAAGTTGATACCCGTTGCCTATACGTACCTTCCTGGGACTGGAACTTCGTTGTTCTTTCGGATTCGGGAGAAAGGTAACCCAATATCTCTTCAGCCCGGTTTAAGGTAATCCTGAACAGCTTTGCCTTCTTTCGATCAATCAGAATAACAGCAATATCACCGAACTCATCGTTTATCCTGAAAAGCTGCCTCGTCAGTGGGGACCTGCCAACCACCAACCGACTCCTGTAGACTAAAGGGAGTTTGAATACGTCGAAAAAGTCGGCACCAGTGCAAGAAAAGATCGCCACTCCCCTGCAGGCTGTGATATTTGAATTTATCTCGATGAGATCCAATATCCTTTTAAAATCCGAATTGACAGATTCAATCGATTCCTTATTTAAGCCTGATTTAGTAAGAGCTTCCCTCTGCTCCTTAATCAGGTTTTTAAGGATTATTCTATATTTGAAATTTTCCCTCTCATTGGGACCTAATTTCAAATAAATTGATGTAATTGGATATTTGTCGTCCCTGAATTCCAGGAGTTTATTAATCTGATCAGTAAAGCTCATCAAATATTACCTCACAATTTAGAAAGTTTTGAAAATCAGAATGTACATTATAACTTGATTAAAAAATTATTATACCCTTTATTACTACTGTATCTAATCGAAGGAAGATATCTTGCACGGATAGCTCTTTACTAACCCCACAGTATGCCCTAGCAGCTTAACGTTAGATATGAAATAAGCCGATATTTCCTACACAATCGCTCTCCTCCCAAATGTCAAAAACCCCGTATGGCTAACCATCCTTTCAAAAGGTCTGGTCTTCCCAGAACGAACCAGGAATTTGCGTATCAAAATCTCAAGAGTCTCTAGGTTGATAAACCCCTCGTTGGTCAGGCTTTCAACCGTCTTTTCAACCTGGTTGAACGTGGGCGATAAACTAGCTATCCTTCCACCACCCCTGATCGACCTAGCCGCAGAGGGAACACCCTCCCATGGAGACGGTAAATCCAGTATAACAACGTCGACATCGGTCTCATCAAAGCCGTCTTTGGCATCCCTCAATTTAAATTCGACCAATCCCCCAAATCCTGCCTCTGTCACATTTCTCTTTGCATGGTCCAAAAAATCTTCCCTCCTATCGTATGAATATATTCTCCCATCCGGAAAGACACCATTAGACAAAGCCATGGTTAGCACACCTGAGCCAACACCACACTCAATAACCCTGAATCCCGAACGAACCCCGGTCTTCAGAAGTATCAAAGCGGCATCCTTGGGATAGATTATCTGAGTAAGTCTCCTTGCCTTCATCATCCTGTCTTCGAGCGTCGGATCGAGCAGAAAAAACTGTTTACCCAATTGTGTATGTATAACCTCGCCGTAACCCTTACCTATTGCATCACCAAGATTAAGGTTTCCCAAATGGGTGCTGAAAACCTTCCCATCCCTTATATCAACCAAGAAGGTTTTGTTATCCGAGGACAAAAGAAGCACACAATCGCCAGATTTTATCTCCATGGCATCCGCAAGAGTAAACAAAACAAATTATTTTTCAAGAGTACCGCTTTGCTTCAAAAAAGGTAAATATTAAAAACCCTACGAAAACAATGAATGCCGATATCAGGTACATATCAACAAAACCCCAATTTTTCGCAATTATACCAAAGGCGAACGTTGGAAAGTTAACACCCATGCTAAAACTCGCATTATAGGCGCCCATGGCCTTTCCCCTTTCGTCCGGCCATGACTTATCAACGACAAGGGCGCTGAGAGTAGGATACAACATTCCATATCCGACACTGAATAAGACTGAGACCAGAACAACCATATAAACTGAATTTATTAAGGCAACTGACGCTATCGCCAGTGAAAATAGAAACAGACTCGGGGATGCTACACCTTTCCTTCCAAAGACGTCAGAGATTCTACCGCCTAAAATCCTCAAAGCTGCGACGGTAATGGTATAGGTAACGAAGAAATACGAGACATTCAACCCCTTGGATTTTAGGTATACCGATATGAAGTATAGCACAGAGCCAAAGCCGCTTGCTGCGATTATATTGGTAAGCAGTAAGACAAAGTATCTCTTGGAAAATGCGAGGTAAAAAAAACGGAGTGCATTTGTGTCTGTTGACCGTTTAAATGCGACATCCCTTATAAGAAAAACAAAGAAGGTAGCAGCTAGACTGAAAGATGATGTGATTATAAAAAACAGGCCAAACCCAAATTTATCAATGACCAATTCACCAATACTCGGACCTATAGCATAGGTTAAAATAAGAAATGCCCCAAATATTCCGAGACCCTGGCCCCTTCTTGATTCAGGTATTACATCTACCGCGGCCGTCGCCGCAGAAGTGAAAAAAAAAGCAAAACCAATCCCCTGAAATAATCTGAATACATATAGAAGAGGGCTCAGTTCTCTTATGAAAATGAAGCCAAAAGAAGACAAACTCATTACGAAACTCCCGAGCACAAGGAATTTACGCCTTCCATATTTGTCTAATAAGTAGGAAACGATAGGAATAGCCCCTATGGACGTGATTCCAAATGAACCCATCACAAAGCCTATGTTTCTTTCATTCCCTCCCAGGCTTTTTATAAATAGGGGCAAAAGAAAGAAAGAAGAAAAATTACAGAAAAAGAGAAAACTGGATGCGATTATCAACGAGAAGTTTCTGAATTGATTTCGATCTAAATCCAGGATCATATTATTTCTTCAAATTTAATTGAATGAACATTAACACCGTACAATTATAACGACAAAAGAGAAAACACAACTTTTTGACAAAGGGTTCAAAAGTGATATATTTTGACATTTACCTGTGAGCCGTTAGCTCAGCTAGGTAGAGCAACTGCCTTTTAAGCAGTGGGTCGCAGGTTCGAATCCTGCACGGCTCACTCCTGTCCCCGTCGTCTAGTCTGGCCTAGGACATCGCCCTTTCAAGGCGGTAACAGGGGTTCAAATCCCCTCGGGGACGCCACCTTAATCCCAGATTAACCTCATGAATCTTGGATGTAGCGGCGACCTTCAGGTCGCCACGTGTGCTCCTGAAAGCAATGCGAATCATTATGTCATGATAATATCAACATAACAGATACTCGGTATCTTCCAGCCCCGATTAAATCGATGATTATCCGATGTCCGCGATTGATAAAGAGACAAGGCAGACGTGTACTGATTTTACACTCTAAGCGCAAGGATTAAGTAGCACAATATCCACAGTGACATTGAAAAGTAGAATCTTCAATTGTAGCCTGCACCTGTACGCCTTTAAAGGGTTGCGTTGTAGATGCTCAGTAATTAGGTAACTCTTTTGCTAGAATTAATCAGAGGAAGGAGGCCTAATGAGACATCAAGATATTGTAATTGTAAAGAGATGGATTCCAATATTAGAAGAGTATGAACGAACAAGAGCCAAAGTAACACCTAGACCTTTCAAATTTGTAAAAGACCTTTGCGAAGCCCACCATATAAAGAAAAAGGAGCTGCGTCGTTACTATTGCAAGTGGATAGAAGGTGGACGAAAACAAGAGAGCCTTTTACCAAATAAACGGGGTCCAAAACCAGGGAGTCGTAGAACACCTAAGGAGGTAGAAAGAAACATAATAAAGGCGTACAGGCGATTTGGATCCAATAGATATGAGTTAGTTCTATTATTTAAACCATATTACTTGGATAAGACTCCTTCACCGGCCACAATGGATAGAATAAAGGCACGTTATCCATTAAACGAGTCTGCCAAAAAAATCATTAAGCGTTATGAGAAGCAAGCCCCAGGAGAATTGGCTCACATTGATTTAAGCAAGGTACCAAGCGACATAAGATATACTTTAAAGATAAAAGAGCTCTACATTGCAGCTCTGTGTGATGACTGTACACGCATTAGTTATGCCGAGATACTTAGGGATAGGAAAGCTTCAACACTGAGCTATTTCACTGCGCGTTCACTGTCTTGGTTTAAACAAATATACAACTTTGAATTTGAGTCAATCATGTCAGATAATGGACCTGAATTTAGGGGCAAGCTAAGATATGAACATCCATTCGAGACAATGTGCCAGGAGTTAGGGATAAAGCATATTTATACAAGAACGAACAGGCCGCAAACAAACGGGAAGATAGAAGCATTTTTCAAGATAGCTAAGAAGGAGTTCTTTTATCCAAATAAATTTGAATCCGAAGAGGATGTAATCTTAAATTTAGGGAATTTTCTATTTGAATATAATCACCTTAGGAGGCATGGAGGATTGAATTATGAAACACCTTTTGATAAGCTACAAAAAGTTACCGAATTACTGAGCTAGTACATGCGTCCCCTTTAACATGATAAGCCAACACATCCGTAACCTCGGTAACCCGTGGTTTATCCATTTGGGGTAACTTGTGGCGTCTTGTCAGGGGAGAAACCTTAAATTGACTATAGTCATTGCCAGAAATCGTGCTGAGTTCATCAACTGACTTATTAAACTGTATCAATAATGAACTTCCTTTTACGAGGCCATTGTAAGATTCTGAGTACTCAGGTGCACTTAAATAGTAGCCTCGTAGTCTATGATATATAGACCTAATCCTATGTTTTTGCTTGTCATGCACAGTAGACATAATTTCTAATAACCCATTAGGAGACGTAAGATGATTAAGCAATTATAATATGAATACATCAATCCCACAAAATCATACTGATACCATGAAAACAATAACAGATTAATTTTTTTTTGATGATTATGGAAGAACCGAAATTAGCTGATTATGGAATAGACAAGAAAGACTTTGACCATCTAGAACAAAGACAGGTAAGGATATTTTCTAGATTAGTTATATTGGCTACCTTACTAAGTATTAGCGGGTCACTTGTTCTTGCCTTAACTGAAAAAGCAGACTTAGTCATAATCATACTTTACTTAATAGGTGGTGCAATGTTTGGTTATTTTATCTGTTCTCTACTCCTTGGGGGGATATACCAACTATATTCCAGATTATTTAACGAAGAATATAGAAAGGCGGAGAAATACAGGGAAGCAAAAGCTGAGTATGATGCTTGGTGGGTCAGAACTAAAGTAGAATTTTGGAGAAAATTGAGTGGAAGGGGATTTGAACGGGAATTAGCTAATATATATTCTAAGCAGGGTTATGAGGTTTCACTCACCCCTATAACTGACGACCGTGGTATAGACATCGTATTACAGAAAGACAGAAAATATATCATCGTACAGTGCAAAGCGCACAAGAAACCAGTTGGGCCAGCTATAGCCAGGGAGTTATATGGAACCCTAATAAGCGCTGGTGCGCACGAAGCACATTTAGCCTCCACTTCAGGATTTTCCAAAGGAACTATAGACTTTGTAAAAGACAAACCTATAAAATTAGTAGGCCTAGAAACAATAATTCATATGCAAAAATCAATTGAGAATTAAAAGTTATTAGTAGATATTGTGGGATCCGTTACAAATAAAAAATACGCGCTGTAAAGCACTACTTCATAGGTGGTTTACCAGCATCCACTAGTTTTTGGTTGAGATCAGCCTTTTTCTGCCTTAACTTTTCCGGACTAATAAAGCAAAAATCAAAAAGACTTTCAAGTACATCTAGCAACCACTCAGATTCTCCAGATTCGACTGGAACAATTTCACCAGTGCTTTTGCTTTTTAATGGATGGGCAGCAAAATTACCAATACTTCTCACAGCATCTATCGCGTTAGATATAAAAGGTGGCAGTGTTCGTGAATCTATGACCTCTTGAATTTCACTATAAAGATTACTAGGTGTAACCTTAAATTCATCACGTAGTAGTAGCTGTAAACAACGCCTACTTAAGGCAGCACTAGCCTTAGGACTATCAGACAGCACAAGGCAGGCCTCTTCATAATCTTCAGCATACTTTACAGGTACATGTTTTGACAAAGGAGTTCTAGCCATTCCTTTAGGCCATACCATAATTTCTTTGGCCAGTGTACCACCCTTGTCATAGCACCATAAGCAAATAGTATATTGTTTACATGTTGGACAGTGATACCAATATACATACCAACCACCAATTTGGTCAGGCCCTAATGGGTGACTATTTTTTACTTGATTCTCGTTAAAGGAATCTAAACAATGAGGACATTTCATAGCTAAACGCCAATTATCAAAATCTGATCAAAAGTATAGTTTATGAGAAACCTGACTCTTATGCAATCTGATCCTTTTCTATAAAATACCAGCCAAAAGCGGTATATAAATAAACCTCTAAATCTTATGTAGCATGATCTCCTGGGCAGGCGAGTCCATAATTTTAGTAATTTGTTCAGCCATATCTTTTTTCAACAACTTAGGTAAAAATTTGAACCAGTCATACTCTCCCACCTCTTGCCTAAGAAATCTTACAAAGTCAATATAGTCAGATTGGATACCATGCTTTTCTAGGACACCAGGTTTAGATATATCCACCTTCAAGGGGTCGATACCAACCGCCTCTACCTTCGCAAAATAGGGACATCGCGTCCCCTTTATCCTCTTTGTAATGAAGACTCATAAAAAATAGGCGAAATCATGTATATGATATAGAATGAAATTCTAATGGAATTATGGTCGTGTAATGGTTTTGTTTTCAAAGGCTTTATTAATCTTATTAATTATTTTCTTTGCTGCGGATACAGATTCTGCTGATAGATCGGAAGTTGTTTTCAAATCATCGAATTTTTTCAACATCTGAACCATTACACGCTCCTTATCGACTGTACCATTATGTCCCATGCGTTGCAAAACTGCCTCTACGCGTTTACAAAGTTGGTCACTTCCATATTTGGGTAATTCATCTTCTTTGATATTTGTTCGATATGCTTTATTTACGCAATCAAGATAAAAATCAATTGGAAGAACATCTTCAATTGAAAAAGAGTTTTTCTTCGAACCTGCAATTTCTCCCAACATCAATATTCTGAATTTAGTTTCATTTTCATCTGATAATGAATCAAGATATAGTTCTTTAATCTTTTTCTTGGCTGATTCGCCCTCAGAATCAGAATTAAGCAGCACGCCGGCTTCAAACTTGTTTCCAACTAAGAAGCCTGCAAACATTGGTGTTTTTGAAGCACCTTTTGCTGGAATTAAGAAGATACGATCAGACAATCCTTCTTCCTTAGAATGCTGAAAAAGAGCAGATAATTTTTGTAAAATTGCAACATCATTTTCTCCTTCTACTACTAAATTTTGTCGATAGCCAAGAAGGCCACTCATAGCACCTGATAATCCCAATATTTGCTCTATAACCATCATAGGTTCTTTTTGCGAACTAATCATACTATTCGAAACTGTGGCATGATGCTCATTAATCTCCATAATCCGGATTCTTTCAGGATATCCTGAATAGAAAAATAGGGAAAAATAGGGACAGACACTATTTTCATTGACATTGGCGGTCTTTCTAACTAAAATCGAGGGGTGGCAAGATCGGCTAGGATTGTTGTCCCGAATTATCCATTTCATATTACCCAAAGAGGAAATTATC
>JBAUII010000155.1:0-9244 GCA_049682815.1 Thermodesulfobacteriota bacterium
TTAGTGACTAGCAGACGATTCCTCCCCATAATTTGTAATTTCAGCCACTCTTGAAATGGTTTCTCATACAGGTTTATAATCGAACTGGTATGAACCTTCAGGAACATTCTTGTCAAAGCTAATAACTATTCTTGAAAGGCTCCAATAAAGCTATAATAAATGCAAATATAATATCCTCATAGCTGATTAAACAAAATTTGATTCTTGCTCAGCATGTTTTTTAGTCAGCCAGAACCCAGAGAGATATGAATATCCAAGACTATATAAACTCACTTCGAGTAAAGTACGCATTAAAAATCGTGATAGCTGGAATAATTTGCGTTCTCGTAAGTAACATTTTTCATTTAGAATTGGGTTACTTTTCGGTTCTTTTTCTATTTTTGATCATGACTCAGGCTCATGGCCAAGTCTTTAAAGCCGGTTTAACAGGATTAATTACATCCATGATATGTGGATTCTATAGCTTACTGGTAACGCACATTTTTTTTGACCTAGAAATACTCTATATATTTTTGATGGCATCAGCGATATTCATTTGCATTTTAACGTTTAATCGGCTTTTCCTGGGATCCGTATTAGGGGGAATACTAATCTGCGTTGTGTTGTTTACTTCAATTTTTGTCTCCGACTCAAACATTTCACAATATACGGGAAACTATTTAAAACAACTTACACTCGCTTTTGTTGTCACCAGTCTAATTGATCCATTGGTATTTCCGTCTAACACTCATAAAACTCTCCACCTAACCATGTCAGAGGTGTTTTCAGGTCTTGCGAAGAGATTTAAGAAACTGGCGATTGAAGATGGCTCTGCCTCATCACATAAACAGAACTCAGTCTCACTTTCGCTGAACATCTTTGGGCATCTTCTGGACCTCGTGACGAGAACCACTCAGGAGCAGAAAAATGTCGTTTTTCCTGAGGACTCTTTTATAAAAATGGTAGCCTATTGCAAAAATATTTATCGTCGCTTGGAATTGTTAGAGAGTAGTTTTTTAAGGGATCGCCCTGTTAAGCTTGATGAATTCACATATGCTAGAATGAGAGAAGTGTTTGGTGAAATAAGTAAAAGTTTTCAAAGTATGTCAATATCAATATTATCTCAATCCACAGTGAGTAACACTGACGTTGATTTAAAAAAAACAATCGGAGCCTTAGAAGATCGATATATATCCATCCTGAATGAAACATCGATGGATGATGAATATCACACAGAAATTACCGAATTTGGCGGAATAGTAACTCTCATAAAATCTACGGTGGCTGATCTCGAAAAAATTAAAACTTCCTTTAACTCTGTACAAAATATCGAAGCATACAAAGACCAAACCAACAAAAAACTGACAAGAACCAAAACCGTTGAAAATAAAAGAACCGCTCGAAGATATGCAATTACAACTGAAAACATTAGACAGGGAATAAGAACCTTAATCCTTATATTTTTGTTGATGATAATTATGCTTATTTTAAATCAGTTTTTTGAAATTCCTGCTGATACCCAGGTTGCGTTCTACGCGGTTTTATTTGGAATCGTACCAAATTTGGGTCAGTTTAAGCTAAAGAGCAAGACTGGCTCATTCGGCATATTTTTCGGATTAATATATGGATTGGTTGGATTACTTCTGGTATCCGAAATTCAACATTTTCTCTTTCTAATTCTATTGTTTTCCCTAGGTTATTTCTTGGCAGCTTACATCTCGTCTGGTACTGAGCGCCTCGCCTTCGGGGGTCTTCAGGCGGGACTAGTAATGCCTTATGTCTTTTTGATTAGCAATGGTCCTATTGTAAATTTGGACTTCGCCCTTCAAAGATTTACAGCTCTAGTCCTAGTTTCTCTAACCTCTCTAGTAGTTTTAAACCTCGTTTGGCCTATTAACCCATTTAAGCAACTAAAAGAAAGACTTTCAAAGGCGATTATAGATTCCGGAACAATACTTCACCAATTGCTTAAGCTTCAAGATAAGGAGGATGATAAGATTCAGGCAATGGTTTTGGATCTAGCTTCAACTTTACCGACAAGTACAAGTCTTCTAAATGACGCCCATTACGTGATAAGAAGAGACGATTTACATTCCGAAGAATTTTTAGAAATCATTGAATCTTTGGAGGTAATATATCTTGAATTAGAAACTTTAAATAAAACAATCTATGTCGATATTGATAACAAAGCCATTACGAAATATCTATATTACATGTCATCATATTATTTGAGACTTTTTCGCTGCTTTATCTCTGTTGGTCAACAATTAATAGATGATATTAGCATTGGAAGTCCCGTTAAAGAAATACAAACCATAATCAAAGAAATAAACGATCATCGTGTAAAGTTCCGGCAATCAGGTGCCTGGAAAGAATTTCAAAGGGAAGACATAGAGAGGATCGCCCTTATAGTTAGTAGTATAAATAACACGCTTTATACGCTAAGACATATTTCGCTCGAAATAAATCAGATAATTGAACCAAAATTAATAACCAGCCCCTCCGAAGCCATATGAAAATAAGAGATTTAACCTCCAAACTGAAGCATTTAAATATATCCTACACGACTAGATTCTGGGTAATTCTCATAATTGCTATAATTGCTATCGTCTTAGTTTATTATATCCTCCTCGATCATTTTACACCTTACACAAACGATGCATATATTCAATCATATGTAACCCGAATAGCCCCCCAGGTTGAGGGCCCTGTCACAAAAATATATGTAAAGAACGACTCATATGTTAAGAACGGGCAACCTCTTTTTGAAATTGATTACCGTCCCTACGCGTACAAGGTAAAACAACTACAGGCCAAACTAGTAAAAACCCGACAGGATATCATGCAACTGGAAAGTTCTATAGAAGCGGCAAATGCCGTTGTTACTCAGAGTAAAGCCGATGTTGATTTTGCACAGAAGAGACTTAGAGACCTCCAACCGCTCGTCAAGCAGAATTTCATAGCGCAACTCCAGTTCGATCAGGCAAGAGACGATCTGAACGCAAAGATTGCCTTATCGAACAAGGCTAAAGCAGATTTGCGCAGAGCAGAACAGGCATTAGAATTAAAGATTGATGGAGATTATGCCATAATTAAGGAAGTCGAATCAGACTTGGAATTAGCGAAATATTACCTCGCTCAAAGTACTGTTTACGCGCCATCTGATGGTCTTGTATCGAATTTACAGCTCAGTATCGGCACCTATGTCAATGTTGGTGAGCCAGTAATGTCATTCGTAGATGCTAATAACTGGTGGATTCTAGCGAACTTCAAAGAGAATAGCATAGGTCGTATTCGGCCTGGACAGAATGCCGAAGTGAGCATAGCTTTATACCCTGGTAAAATATTTAAGGCAAAGGTCGAAAGTCTTGATTGGGGGGTGAGTGCTGGTCAGGGAATACCATCAGGCGAATTGCCGATAGTGAAGAACCCTCAAAATTGGGTTAAGCTTGCTCAACGATTTCCAGTTCGTTTGAAACTCACAAACCTAGATTCGGAATATGCATTGCGGATCGGAGGTTCGACAAGTGTAACAGTCGATACTGGAGGGGGATTCATCTTGAACGGTTTAGCAAGACTATGGCTTAGAATCGGAAGCTACGTGAATTACATCTATTAATAATGATGAATATTAAAGCAAGGTGGAAGTTTTCAGAATGTAAACAGTTAAAGTTAGCACTCCGATGTTTCCATTTACTGTCATACGGGGACAAGCTCAGTCGGGGATTCATTCGAGCTGTCATACCCGCCAGAACTTGCACTCGAATGTTTCAGTCGAGTGACATGGGGGAACAGGGACTGGATTCCCGCCAACAATCCGCGGGAATGACCGTTGGTTTGTCATCCCCGAGGACATTAATCGGGGATCCACAAACAAAGGCATGGATTCCCGCTTACCCTCCTCCAGGCATATTTCTGGGGGGATCCTCGGCCAATGAAAAATGACTATTACGCCCAGAATAATGGAAAGCCCATAGCAAGCTATATGAAGACCCTAAATTAAATATAATAAAATAGTAATCGAATTTAACTTTATGCAGAAACAATTAAATAGTCCAAGTATTGGTGCTAAAAACACGAAAAGACTTTTGATTCCCGACATGAGTTGTGCCAGCTGCGTTGAAGCGGTCGAGGGCGGACTGAGGTCTGTCCCCGGTGTTACGGAAGCGAATGTGAATTTCGCCGACCGGACGGCGATGGTAACCGGTGATGCCTCGGCTGAGGACCTTGTTCAGGCAGTAACTAAAGCCGGATACACAGCAAGCTTGATAGAGGATTCCCGGGGAGATTTGGATAAGGACGAGGCCGAAATAGAACACTACAGGCAGCTTTTACGAGAGACAACAGTATCAGCGGTTATTGGCGTAGTAATTTTATTTGTAATGTTGTTTGGTCTGGTTCCACCTCTGACTGAATCCGGCGGTAAGCTCGCAGGCGCTGCGCTCTCAATATTAAGCCTGTTTGTTCTAGTGTATGTCGGAGGGAACTTCTTCACAGGGGCGTGGAAATCCTTCACGAACCGTTCGGCAAATATGGATACATTAATAGCCCTGGGTACCGGCATAGCGTGGCTATATTCAACCTTTATCATTATCTTCCCTTATGCCGTTTCTGAGGGAGCGAGGCATCTTTACTTCGACACGGCCGTTATCATAATCACGCTGATCAAACTCGGCTCAGCGCTCGAGATGCGCGCGCGGGGCAAGACCTCTCAAGCCATAAAGCGACTCATCGGACTTCAACCAAAGACCGCACGTGTGATCCGAGGGGGTGAGGAAAGAGACATCGCGATCGATCACGTCCTCGTGGATGATCTCATTCGAATCCGCCCGGGAGAGAAGATACCAGTTGACGGCGTCATCGTTGAAGGGCGTTCCAGTTTGGACGAATCCATGTTGACGGGTGAACCCATTCCCGTCGAGAAAAATCCAGGCGACGAAGTCGTCGCAGGGACATTTAACAAGCTTGGGACATTCACATTCAAGGCTACCAGGGTGGGAAAAAACACCGCCTTAGCCCGCATAATCGAGCTTGTGCGAAAGGCACAGAATACGAAGCCGGCAATCGGCCGTTTAGTCGACAGGGTATCCAGTGTTTTCGTTCCTGCAGTGTTGATCGTTGCAGTGCTCACGGCGATGATCTGGCTTAACTTCGGCCCCGAGCCAAAATCAACGTTCATGCTGGTTACGGCTATGTCGGTGTTAATCATCGCATGTCCCTGTGCGCTGGGATTGGCTACCCCGATCTCAATAATGGTCGGAGTGGGGAAGGCGGCAGAGTACGGCGTTTTGATACGTAAGGGCGATTCATTGCAACAAGCGGGTCAGTTGACCACGGTCGTTCTGGACAAGACCGGAACAATTACCGAGGGGAGGCCTTCCGTAACCGCAATAGAGCCGCTATCCGGTTGGAGCGAAATGCAAATCTTGCAGATAGCGGCCAGCGTCGAGGTCGGTTCCGAGCACCCCTTGGCGCAATCCATCATAGAATCCGCAAAAAACCGGTATATAAAGCTGGAAGCGGTTGACTCTTTCGAAGCCATAGCCGGGCATGGCGTGAAAGCGAAGTTTAAAGAACAGAGCGTGCTATTCGGAAATCGAAAACTTATGGAGAAAAATGGTATCGACCTACTCTCTTTACCTGAGAAGGCTGATGAACTGGCAGAATATGGCCATACATGCATGTATCTGGCGATAGACGGCAGCGCGGCAGGAATTGTAGCCATATCAGATCCGGTCAAGTCAGATTCGAAGTCAGCCGTCAAAAGATTACATAATCTAGGAGTAAAGGTCGTAATGCTGACAGGAGATAATAAGGCAACGGCAAATGCAGTGGCCAAGCAAACAGGTATCGACGAGGTGATTGCAGAGGTATTGCCGGAGGATAAATCAAAGGAGGTCACAAAACTGCAGCTAAGAGGGGAAAAGGTCGGTATGGTCGGGGATGGCATTAATGATGCGCCTGCGTTGGCGAGTGCAGACGTGGGTTTTGCGATAGGTAGCGGGACCGACGTTGCCATCGAAAGCGCAGACATCACCTTGATGCGAGGGTCCCTGCATGGCGTGGCAGACGCCATCAACATATCTAAGGCAACGCTTCGAAACATAAAAGAAAACCTTTTTGGAGCCTTTATCTATAACGTATTAGCGATTCCAATCGCAGCGGGTTTGTTATATCCCTTCACAGGTTTACTACTGAGTCCGATTATAGCAGGCGCCGCGATGGCCATGTCATCGGTAACGGTAGTGAGCAACGCCAATCGTCTTCGCTGGTTCAAGGCTTAAAAAAATGAGCACATTTTTAATAAATATCGCCGGCATTATACTGATAGTTTTCATCGTATGGTGGTTCTGGCTATCCAGAAAAGGCGCCGTAGCTGCGGTACAGGGTGATTCAATCGATGTCATAGTTGATGGCGGGGTTTATGATCCCGGGGTCATACATACTAAAGTCGGGAAACCGACTACGTTGAGGTTCATAAGGAAAGACAGCAGCCCCTGTGCCGAAAAGGTAATATTTCCCGACCTGGATCTAAGCGCCGACCTACCTGTTGGCAAACCATACGAACTTACAATAACACCCAAAAAAGCAGGTGAGTTTGATTTTACATGCCAGATGGCCATGTACCGCGGGAAGCTAATTGTTGAGGAGTGAAATGGGGTCAGGCTCCTCTGCACAGATCTAGTCTCAGATCGTTCCGCATTCATCTGGAAACTCATTTCGAACACTGTCAAGACAAAGGTCACTACAGATTAAAATACATTCCTGGATCGACCCACATGTTTCAAAACAAGGACCAAAACATTGTCCTACGAGAACTAAGCAAGGAGTACAAACACCAAACACACAGGCTTCTAGATCGTCACATGTTGACTCTTCACAACACATTCCTTCGACGTCACCGTGTGCAAGGTGATCAGGTAATGCACTTTCAGTAATTTCTATTGTATGAGCATTATCTGGATCGTCTGGTGGTACATGACAGACAACGACCTTTACTTTTTCACCGGCTGATGTTTCCTCTATGAATTTAGGCATGATAGCCGTGACGAAAATTACTAACAAAAACGAAAATACCATTAAAACTTTTTTCAAAGTTTTAATCATTGTTTAACCTCCTCAAAACTATTTTTAAAACACTAAAACAATTTATTTACAACTCTTTCTCAGGTAGCGTGACTTTTCTCAGTTAATTTTCGAAATAAGCCTACGACCAATGAACGAAATAGATTTAGCAGGATCTTATAGTCAACAGTCATTTTCCCTTTCGTATTATGGAATAGCTTTTTACTGCACACAATTCTATCACATCTTTAATCCAGAAGTCAAGGGGCTTTACTCCTTCAGTGCGTTAGTGACACATTACCTCCTTTTGTTTCTCTATTTTTCAGCCAATTCCGATAATACTTATTTGGTGTCAGAAAAAATATAGTCTTTGGGGTCAGCCCTGCACTTTATGCCCTTTCTGTTATAATGCTCATGTAAATAGTTGTTTAACCTTCTTGAAAAGTAGATTTTAACAAGATCGGGCTCATTACCGGACTGTGAATAGAATTTATAGAATAAGGTTAAGAGCAGACCCCATGGTCTTACTGTAGGGGCGAACCTGTGTGTTCGCCCGTAGCTATTGCACAGACCGAGGTCCACCCCTGCATTTCCCTTTTAAGTCTCTCTCAACTAAAACACCTCGCAAGTTAAAATAGAGGCGACGCCTGGACATGCTCAGTAATCAGGGGGCCGAATGGGGAAGAAACTTATCTCCTCCCCCTGTATCGATAGGGGGAGGATGAAGGTGGGGGTAAACCTTTCGGCGATTTGTGAGAGGGTTGCTTCCCCTTATTAATACGGTGACCGGATGGCATCATGATACCTCTCTCGCCGCCAAGCATCTCACCTCTACCTAATAGAAACCACCGACCAACCAGAGCGGCGGTCACTGCGTCCAGCTCATCGCTTGTGGTCGCGTCTGTCAGTCCTTTGACTCCAAGCCGTCCCAGTCCAACCCTGAGCCCAGCAATGTCGCGATGCTGCCTGGGAATCCCCCGCACATCTTGCGCCCCGCCGGGAAAGCATTCGACAGTGCGATAACCCATCATCTCAATCTTCGGTTTTAGCGCCAGGCCACGCTCCGTCAACATTCGCATTGGCCCAAGCGTGATTGGAAAGAATCGGATACCGCACCGTAGCAATTCGCGGTCGCAGTCACGAAAATGCTCACCTGAGCGGTCATGGATTGTCTTTCGTCCATTGGGCAAACTAAGCGGAGCGTCTATTGTAACCAGATCTGGCTTTGCGAGTTTTATTGACTGTAACATCTCTTCATCGGTGAACGCGATGTATGTTTCTGCTTGCATTCCACGAAGTACACAGACGCCAGTTGGCCGGCGCACAGATCCCGCAAGGTCTATTCCGACAACAATAAAGGACTTCCGACGTAACATGATGATTCTCTTTTACTCCCGCAACTACCAAAAACCGAATTGAAATGCTATCCAGTTTTTACTCACTCCAACGTCCAAAACAATTATGTTTCTTGATCCCGGTATATTATATTCACGTGTCGATTAAACTGAAGTCACACCTTTTTTATTATCGAAGATAGATCTTTGAAACTAAAGAAATAGCTAAAAACATTGGTTTTGAGATTTACCTGTACTTTGGCTTTTTAGCCCCACACTACAGAATTTATAAATACGTTTACATCTCTATTGAAGTTGTAAACAAAATCATACATTCTGTTTACATCTCAAGTAAAATGTGGAAAAGCGAGGTTCTACTCGGTAAAACCGCTTCCGAAAGCGCAACTGCTATTTTGCCAAAGTTGTTTCAACTTCCAATTGTCAATGTAGCCATAATTCAGGAATGGACCGGGTTTACTCGGCAGGGAGCTCAGAAAGTAATTGATAGAATTTCGGATCTAGGAATTTTAGAATTAAAGGACGAAAATAAAACTTACGGCCGGTCGTTCATCTATCGCCGCTATGTTGATATTTTTATGGATTAGTTAATGGTGACACTTGAATTTATAAAAAGGTTTCGCTGTTACTTAGTTTGCATCTGACACAACGTGATTGGGTTAGCAGCGTTTAAGGTGTTCGGTGATTTTTGAGATTTATTCGTTGATATTTTTTGTCGTCAAACCATAAGTAGTGTCTGTCACCACTTATTTTTGTTGTTATTTCTTAAAATTAGTCAACAAAAGATTTGATAATCATCTAGCCAGCCCCTCGAATAACCCACCAGTGGTGGGATATTCTTAATGAAT
>JBAUII010000156.1:0-31968 GCA_049682815.1 Thermodesulfobacteriota bacterium
TAGGGGCAATTCATGAATTGCCCCTACAAAACAGAAATCAGAAAACGAAACGACGTCAAATGTTAATTCCTAAAATGGTTGGAAGGTTTAAAATGAAATCCTCGAAACGAATAAATGCGATACGAGATACATCAAATATCTCAGTATGCAACGGAATTATCACGAATACATCATCAGGGATGAGGGGTCGTTAAACCGAATACGTGAATACATTAAAAACAACCCACTTACCTGGAATTTGGACAGGGAAAACATTCATAGAGAGGGCGAAGATGAATTCGATTTGTGGTTTAAACATAAATTTAAGAGAATAAGCCCGGGATCCTCATAGACGGGGTCTTAATGTGAAAGCTCAAGCATCCGGTCAATGGCTTGTTTCGCCCTTTCAGCGATCTCTTCTGGTACCTTTACCTCGTATTTATCGTCTTGAAGCGAGCTGAGAACCTTTTCTATTGTAATCATTTTCATATACCTGCAAACCGCATTCTCGTTTGCTGGATAAAAGGCTTTTCCGGGGTTATCTTTTCTCAACCTGTGGAGCATCCCGGTTTCTGTAGCCACTATAAATTCATTCGAATCAGAGCTCTTCGCATATTTGATCATACCTCCCGTTGAGAGGATATGAACGTTTTTATCTCCGTCGAAACCGTTACATGTATGGTAAATGAACGAGGTTGTGCAGCCGCATTCAGGATGAATCAGCATTTCCGCCTCAGGGTGAGCATCTCCAATTTGTTTGATATCTTTTGGTCTTATTCCAGCGTGAACATGGCATTCTCCCAGCCATAGGTGAATCTTTCTACCAGTGACCTTACCAACATAGGCGCCAAGGAACATATCGGGAAGAAAAAGTATTTCCTTTTCTTCGGGAATAGAACTCACAATTTTAACTGCGTTTGATGAGGTACAACAATAATCGCTTTCTGCCTTTACTTCAGCTGATGTGTTAACGTAAGAGACAACAACGGCACCTGGATGCTCGCTTTTCCATTTTCTCAGTTGTTGGGCTGTTATGGTCTCTGAAAGAGAACATCCGGCTTCCAGATCGGGTATTAAGACCCTTTTATCTGGAGATATTATTGACGCTGTCTCAGCCATAAAATGAACGCCGCAAAAAACTATCACATCGGCATCTGTCTTTCCTGCAAGCTGAGACAGGGCGAGAGAATCACCCGTGAAATCGGCAATTTCCTGTACCTCTGGAACTTGATAGTTGTGAGCAATGATAATCGCATTCTTTTCATTTCTCAGCCTGTTGATTTCTTCCACTACCAAAGTGCGGTCTTCCATTTTATTAAAACCTTCCTGTCCCCATTCAATAATAAGTATAACTATACCAGATATAGACTGATGTCTAAAGCCTTGGGAGAGTGTGTTAATGAGCCTATTGAAATTATATTGACCCCGGTTTCCGCAACTCTTCTTACATTTCTCAGGGTAATTCCACCCGAGGCCTCGATTAGCGCCCTACCGTTGATCATCTCAACCGATTTTCTCATTGTGTTTAAGGACATATTATCTAGCATTATTACATCAGCGCCGGCGGCCAGTGCTTCTCTCGCCTCTTCTAACCTGGATGTTTCAACCTCTATTTGAAATCGGCCTCCTGTCATTTTCTTAATTCTTCTTATTGCCTCGGTAATGCTTCCTATGAGCTTCAGGTGATTATCTTTTATCAAGACTCCGTCAAACAGTCCCATGCGATGATTGTGACCACCGCCAGTGCGGACCGCGTACTTGTCGAGGATTCTGAGGCTGGGAACTGTCTTTCGTGTGTCGGTTATTTTTACCGATAGGCCCTCGACAGCTTTCACAAATTTTGATGTGAGTGTTGCAATACCTGAGAGCCTTTGTATGAGGTTCAGGGCGACTCGCTCTCCAGCGAGAATTGCCTTTCGAGATCCATGGATTTTGACGAGTATATCGCCTTTGGCGACGCTTTCACCATCTCTTTTATTCTCAACCCACCGGATATCATTATTTAGCTTTCTAAAAATCCTTTTGGCTATCGGAAGACCGGCTATAATTCCTTCCTCTTTAGCCTGAATAATGGCATTACATCTAATATCCTCCGGAAAAAGCAGGTCAGTGGTAACATCCCCTTCTCCGATATCTTCCTTCAGGGCATTTTCGATAATCAATTCTACTTGATTCCAGTCCAGGTTTGTGATCTCCATTTTATTTTCTAGAGTTATTAGGTTGGACGACTACCGGGATGAGTGGTCGCGAGATGAAAGGTATTGGACAGGTTCAGAATCGCCCGGATCAGGCCTAGTTATTTAACTTCCCAAACATCGCTCGAATAAATTAACTTCTTAAGATCCGGTTGAAATTTCTTTTTTGCTCTATCTACTTGCTCGTATATTTGCTCTTCAAATGACGGTCTCTCAACTCTCCTGATGACACCCATTGGGACTGGGTATTTTGGCCAAGACACTTTCGATAATGTGTAGGCAAGAGAGAGGTCTGTCTCGTCATGTGCGATAATATCATCAGGTGGGTTCCCGGACTCGAATTCGGCAAGCTCGATTGTTCCACTCTTGAACCTTATTCCTTTGTCGCTATTTTTCCCATAAATCATCGGCTTTCCATGTTCGAGAAAGATGTTTCTATCATTCCTGACGGATTTTGCGGTGAAATAGTCAAAAGCCTCATCGTTATATACATAGCAGTTCTGATAGATGTGAATAAATGAGGTGCCCTTATGTTTATGTGCTTCAATTATCATTTTTGTCAGATGCTGGACATAGGAAGCGGACGTTCTAGCGACAAAGGTCGCACCGGATGCAAGCGCAAGAGTAACAGGCTGCACAGGTTCCTCTATGGAACCCATCGGTACTGATTTATTTATGGTTCCCTTGTCGCTCGTTGGCGAGTACTGTCCCTTCGTGAGGCCATACACCTTGTTGTCAAAGAGCAAGATGGTGAGATCAACATTTCTCCTCATGACATGTATAAGATGATTACCCCCAATGGAAATTCCATCGCCGTCTCCAGTGATGACCCATACAGAAAGGTCAGGATTCGCTACTTTAACACCAGTGGCGACTGGGATTGCCCTCCCATGAATAGTGTGGAAGCCGTAAGTATCCATGTAGTATGGTAGACGTGCTGAACATCCGATTCCAGATATTACAGCGTGTTTTTCCTTGGGGATCCCAATTTCCGCGAGAGCCGTCTGAAACGCCTTTAATATGGCGTAGTCCTCGCATCCTGGACACCACCTTATTTCCTGATCAGACTTGAAATCGGTAGATTTATATTTTATTTGTCCAATATGTTCAGTTGTAGTGCTCATTACAATTTCGTCTCCTCTTTATTCAATGTTTCGTATTAATGCCTTGTAAGCCCCTTATATTCTTCTTTAAAGAATTCCAATAGTTCACTGACGTCAAAAGGCTTTCCCGTGATTCTATCATAACCCTTTGTGTCGACAAGATACTTGGCACGAAGGACAAAGCTGAGTTGACCCAGATTTAATTCGGGAACGAGCACCTTTTTGTAACTTCTAAGTACGTCTCCAAGATTTTTTGGCAATGGATTGAGGTGTCGGAGCTGGGTCATCGCTATTTTCACGTCCTCCTTCATTGCCAATTCAACAGCTGCCTTTATATGTCCGTATGTACTCCCCCAACCCACCACAATCATTTCCGCTTCAGGGTGGCCCGTAACCTCTACGTCGGGAATATCTTGCAGGACTTTTTGTATTTTTTCCGCCCTTGTCTTAGTCATGAAATCGTGGTTCTCGGGGTCGTAAGAGACGGTTCCATATATGTTGCTTTTTTCAAGACCACCTATCCTGTGCTCGAGTCCGGGAGTACCCAATTTCACCCATGGCCTTGCAAAGGTTTTATCCTCCCTCATATAGGGATAATAACCGTCTGGATCGGTTCTGAATTTTATCTCTATTGGAGGTATCTTATCAATATCCGGTAATTTCCATGGCTCTGAAGAGTGTAGTAGAAACTGTTCCGAAAGAACGACTACAGGCGTCATATACTTGGTCGCTAGCTTTATGGCTTCAATGGATGTCCAGAAGCAGTCCGAGGGTGAGCATGGTGCCAGAACAATTACATGAGAGTCAGAGGGTCTTCCAAAGAGGGCAAAAAGCAGGTCGCCTTGTTCGGTTTTTGTAGGCAGGCCGGTCGAAATTCCAGAACGCTGGAAATCAAATACTACCAGTGGCAATTCGGTCATGGTGGCGAGGTTTAGTGCCTCTATTTTCAAAGCAAGTCCCGGTCCGCTCGTGCCTGTCACACCAAGTGCGCCCGAATAACATGAACCTATCGCCATAGATATCGCAGCTATCTCGTCTTCTGTTTGTATAGATACAACCCCGTGATGCTTGAGAGCCGAAAGGAGTTGCAAAATGTCACTTGCCGGCGTGATAGGATAACCTGAATAAATGAGCGGCAGATTAGACCTATCTGCGGCTACAATCAATCCGTATACCGTGGCAAGTGAGCCATTAACATTCCTATATTTCCCTGGTTCTAGCTTTGCCGGCGGAATCTGATAGTGTACCGGGAAGATTTCCATAGTGTCGCAGATGTTGTATCCCGCTTTCAATGCTTTGACATTGGCTTCCATGATTTCTGGCTTGTCCTTGAAACGTTTATCTAGAAAATTGATAACGGGATCAAGTGGCCGCGAGAACAACCAGGAGATCACCCCAAGTGCAAGAAAATTTTTGCATCTTAACTTGTCACCGTGCCCAATAGTATCATCCTTGAGTGCTTCGAGTGTAAGTTTTGTTATTGGAACCTTATAAACCCTGAAGGAATGGAGCGAATCGTCTTCAAGTGGATTCGAGTCGAATCCAACTTTGTTAAGGTTTTGTTCGGTAAATTCATCTTCATTTGCTACGATGATTCCACCCGGTTTTACGAGTTGCATGTTTACCTTGAGAGCGGCTGGATTGAATGCGACCAGCACATCGGGCCTATCTCCAGGTGTATGGATGTCGTATGAGGCAAATTGAATTTGGTAGGAGGATACTCCAGCTGTTGTCCCCTGGGGCGCTCTTATTTCGGCAGGAAAGTCGGGCAGTGTAGAAAAGTCATTACCGACGACTGCGGTTACATTCCCAAATTGGTCTCCCAATACCTGAATGCCGTCCCCGGAATCCCCCGCAAACTTTACAGTTACTTTATCTAGTCTTTCTTCTGGCCTTTCCATCAGCGATCTCCGTGAAAAATAATTAAGTTCCTATTCAAATATAGTGTTTCTATAATTAACAAAATTCCAACCAATAATTGTACCTTTATTTTTCAGATTGTAAAATAAAGAAGTGATCGAGATTAGTTACATTTGATTATCGTCGGTTCGAATCCTCTTTTCCACACTGTATGGGCCCTAAATTCTGGATCTTCGTCTGGAAAATCCTCCCTGATGTGCACTCCCCGCGACTCTTTCCTCAGGAGGGCTGCATTTGCTGTGAGTTTACAGAGTTCAATTATATTTTGCATTCTGCGCGTATAATGACCGCTCAGTTCAATTGTCGAGATCGATATTTTTTCCAGTTCTCTGATTGAATTTCTTAACCCTCTATCAGTACGAATTATTCCGACACTTTGGTTCATTAACTCCGCAACGATATTTTTAATCTTGAGAAAAAGCTCCTTTTGAGAATTTTGATGGCCTGGAGAGGATTGGTTGTATCTTTTGATAGACCCGTGATCGATGTTTTTAATAGGGGCGCCGTCATCTATTGCGGCGTCAACCGCCCGTTTGGCGAATACGATGCACTCGAGAAGTGAGTTGCTCGCCAGTCTGTTGGCACCGTGAACCCCCGTGCACGCAACCTCTCCGCAAGCGAATAGACCTTTTATGTTTGTTTCTCCCATAAGGCCTGACTTAACGCCTCCGATCGTATAATGGGCAGCCGGGGCCACCGGGATTAAATCATTACTGATATCGATTCCAGATTTAGAGCACATATTATGTATATTTGCAAACCGCTTCCTTACAAACGCTTTGTCCAGGTGCTTTAGAGATAAGAATACGTAGTCTTCACCTGATGTTTTGATTTCATTAAATATGGCCTTCGATACTATATCCCTCGGGGCTAGCTCTCCTAGCTCGTGGTAACGAAGCATGAATCTTTCTCCATCCCTATTCAGGAGATATGCGCCTTCACCCCTCACAGCTTCGCTGATCAGGAATCCACCGCCGTTCTTCGCGTAAAGCGTTGTCGGGTGAAACTGAACAAATTCGAGATCGGTGATTTCAGCACCCGACCTGTAAGCGAGCGAAATCCCCTCCCCCGTTGCGCCAGGAGGATTTGTAGTTCTTGAATACAGTGCAGCGGCGCCACCAGTTGCCAGTATCGTCGAACTCGAGAAGATGGGCATCCTATTCGATGGCGTTTCTTTGAAGGCTAATGCCCCGAAACATCTTTTCCCATCGGATATCAATTTCTCTACGGCTGTATTTTCCAGTATGAAAATTCTTTTCAACTTTTTTACAGAAGATATCAAAAATTCAACAATCCCTTTTCCCGTCGAATTCCCACCTGAGTGGAGAACTCGTCTTTTTGTATGTCCCCCTTCTAATCCGAGCTCAAAACCCCTATCGGTAGAGTCAAACTTCATCCCGAGATTAATCAGATCCAGGACTCTTTCCCTACCTTCGCGGACGAGTATCTCGACGGCCTTTTCATTGCAAATACCCCTTCCGGCTTTGATTGTATCTTCAAGGTGATAGAGTGGCGAATCTTCCGGGTCCATCGCGGCGGCTATGCCCCCCTGTGCCCAATAGCTATTGCTCTCTTCGAGTGTAGATTTTGTAAGCAGAATTACGTCGCCGAAATTTGAAGCGTAAAGGGCGGAATAAAGCCCCGCTAACCCACTTCCCACGATCAGAAAAGGCGCTTCAAGCTTATTATCTGCTGATTTTTCGGACTGGAGCATATTTTTTAGTGTATCAGAATCAAAAACATACTGACTGAAAGAAGATTTTTCATTGGTCTTCAATCCTCGGAATCTATTGTTTTGAATATCGATTTAATTTGATTCAGTTTGTTTTGATCGTGAACTTTACCCCCATTTATTTCGTTTACATAAAAAACATCTGCCACCTGGTCGACCTTAGTGGAGATTTTTGCGTATGTAATTGAGAGTCCCAGATGGGTTATGACCTTTGTAATGTCGTAAAGGAGTCCTACACGGTCATACGTATAGACATCTATAATGGTAGAGGATTCGGAGGATTCATTATCTATCTCTATACGTGGCGCGTGTTTGGGTATCGTTTTTACATAGATTGGTTTGTATTTCTTTCTTCTGGAGACGATTTCTCCTACGTCTACTCTACCTTTCAAGACACTAGCGAGGTCCTCGTTTACCTTAGACCATAGATTTTTCTCCATATGGGTGGATTTGCCCAGCCGGTTTACATAAAACACGTCTAGGATTCTTCCGTCATCACGTGTTACGATTCTGGCGCCCAGAATATTGATTCCGTTTCCTGCGAGCACTCCGCATAATTGAGAGAAGATCCCTGGTTTATCGAATCCCCAGAACGTAAACTCGTCATATTCTTCATTTGGATGAAAGATCACATCCATTCCTACCCCTTTTCCGTATTTTTTAATTAGTTTCAATTGATAGGCGATCTTTTGAGGGGAATAGCCTGCAAAATATGAGTCGGGCATTCCTCCTAAAATCTTTTTTACCCATGTCGCTGAAATTTCCCCCTTTATGAGGTTAATAACATCTCCAGTAAACCTGCTCGCTCTTTCGTCCAAACTTTCCTTCTTGAACTCGCCCTCTTCCAATATCGCCGCGGTTCTAAGATAGAGCTCTTCAAGAAGCATCCCTTTCCAGTTTGTCCATACATCGGGACCTACCGATCTAATGTCTGCGAATGAGAGTAGATAAAGTAAGGAGAGGGTTTCCGCAGTTTTTACCGATTTAGCGAATCTAATTATCAGGCTTTCGTCATGAAGATCTCGCCTCTGAGAAAAATGGGGCATTATAATATGGTGCTTGACTATGAATTGAAGTTTCTCGCTTTCTTCAACTGTAAGACCTATTCGTTCGGCGATTTTCGGTATCATCTGTGCGCCTTTTTGAGAGTGATCCCTTCCCTCTCCCTTTCCTATATCATGAAGAAGGCAGGCGAGATGGAGAATATGTCGTTTTGAAATACCTCTAGAGATTTTTGTCAGAAGGGAAAACTCTTGTTCGTATTTTCCATTAATGAGATCTTCGATCTCTTTTATCATAAAAATTGAATGTATATCTACAGTATAAACATGGTATGCGTCGTGCTGGACCATACATACTATTTTCCCAAATTCTGGAATATAATGGCCGAGTAGGCGAAGACGATTCATTTGAAAAAGGGCATCGGATACAGCTCTACCATTCCCAAGGAGATTCAGGAACGATGAATTAAGCCCCGGGTCTTTTCTTACATTTTCATCTATGAGCTTCACATTTTCACGGATTAAATCCAGGAGGTATTTACTCATTTTAAGGTCGTATTTATCGGCGTATTCAAAGCACTTGATGAAGTTTTGAGGGTGATCACGGAAGATTCTGCGGCTGGAGGCAGAGAGCAGTCCTCCCTGGATGATGAGGCCTTTATCTAAGACTACTGTCTTCTGAGAGCTGAAACTAATTTTTGGTCTAAAAACGCATCTTTCGATAAGTTTTTTTGAGTGCTCCCTGATTAAGTTTCCCCTGAGATAATATATTCTCATAAAACGCTCTACTGCGGGAAGCTCTGTGTCTTTATATCCAAGAAACCTTGCAACCTTTTCCTGATAATCAAACCTCAGTATATTTTCTGCTCTCCCGGCTAAATAGTGGAGATGGATTCTAATTTGAAGCAGGAAATCAAGGCCCCTTTTGAATAAATTGAATTCTTTTTCGGTAATTATGCCTTTGTAAATAAGCTCTCTAAATTCCTTGAGCTTGAATTTCGCCTGAGCGATCCACAGCGCCGAGTGGATATCGCGCAGGCCTCCCTCGCCTTCCTTTATATTGGGCTCTAGGAGATAAATAGACCTACCAAATTTGTCGATCCTTTGTTCATTTTCTTCTAATTTCCTTTCAATGAAACCGGATGAAACCTTTGGAAGGAATTCAAAGAAGAGCTCTTTATGGTATTTACCATATAGTTTCTTATCGCCTGTAATGAATCTGCCGTCGAGAAGGGATGTGAGAATAGTCGTGTCTTCGGTTAGTGACATCTCGAAACACTCGTCGATCGTCCTAATCGAATGGCCGATTTGAAGGTTTAAATCCCAAAGAGAATAGAGTAGTTTTTCCGCAGTACTTTCCACCAATGATTTTTTTGTCAGTGAATACAGGAATAACAGGTCTATGTCTGAATATGGACAGAGCTCCTGTCTTCCATAACCTCCCGTTGCAATTATCGATATGCCGTTGAGGCGGGAAAGGCCAAGATGCTCCAGAGAATTTATGATCAGTTCGTCTGTGGCAAGAGCCATCTCTTGCGAGAACTCTATGCCCGAAAGCGCCTTTTTATGGTGAAGCTTCTTTAACTCATACAGTTTATCCATGTAACGTAGTTTGATGTCTTGATATGCATCTTCTTTTTTCGAATGCGTTCTTAATTTTTCCATGGTGCAACCGCTTAAGTGAATGAGAAAATAGTACTATATATGATACCTATAAAATTCGATTAGAGCTTTAGGCTGATCGAAATACCATCTCTTATTGGGATAATTGTGGTGAGGAACCCCTTTTCAGAAAGAAGAAGCCTTGTGAACTCTTTCACCCCTTTCGTACTCGAAGAATCGTCGTCTCTTAGTACCCTTCCGAACCAGAGAAGGTTGTCCGCTATGAGAAGACCCCCTTTTCGGAGCCTGTTGTAGGCTTTTTCAACTACTAATGGGTAGCGTTCTTTGTCTATGTCATTGAATATTATATCAAAATCCCCGGGGATCGTGTCCAGGATTGATAGTGAGTCCCCGACGTGGATCCTTATTCTGTTATCAATCTTAGCACGCTTAAAAAAATTTAGGGCGAGCCTGGCATTATTATTCGAAAACTCCGTGAAGAATAATGTACCGCTATCATGAAGTGCTCTAGCAAACCAGTATGCAGAGTATCCGAAGCCTGAGCCCATCTCAAAGATCCTTTCTGCGCCTATGGCCAAGGCTAACTGGAGGAGTAGCTTTCCGACGAGCGGTCCAACAATCGGGAAATCCCTCTCTTTACCGAGCTCTTCCATCTCCCTGAGAATATTGTCATCCGCAGGTGATAGGCTCTTTAGGTATTCCTCAATCTTTGGATTTACGATGTAATCTTCAAGATTATTCAAAGTAGGCATTTAATTCCCAAAATTCGCGAATGATTCCTCAAAGCCAGCGCGCTTGTTCTCAATTCTGGCCATTACGAATAACAGATCAGATAATCTGTTTATGTATTTCAGCACGTCTTCGTTGATCGTTTCTTCTCTCTTAAGCTTCACAATACTCCTTTCGGCTCTTCTTGAAACCGTTCTTGCGAGGTGAAGATACTGCCCACCGCCGGTCCCGGTCGGAAGTATGAACTCCTTAAGCGGGTCGAGTTCCTTAAGATATTCATCGATTATTCGCTCAAGCTGTTTTATGTTATTCGCCTTTATTCTGGGCGCCACGATATCCATCGGACTCGCAAGATCAGCGCCAATAATGAAAAGGTCATTCTGAATAGTTGAAATAATCCTCTTGATTTCTTTGTCCTTTGCCTCGGATCGAGCTATTCCCAACACCGCATTAAGCTCATCTATCTCCCCATATGCGTCTACTCTCGAAGAGTCCTTACTTACCCTCTTCCCGCCTATGAGTGAGGTTAAACCTGTGTCCCCGGTTCGAGTATAGACCTTTGTTATTCGTTTCTTGGCCATCCTGGAAGTCTAACAGAAGGGGAAATTGTGTTCAAACAAATTCGTTTCGGGCGGACTCGTAAATATGTGAAGTGCGGTTGATGCTGGCCGGTATTCAGAGCTTGGCGAGTTGACCAGCCTGAAATATTTTGTAACAAGCCTTGCCGGGCATAGTATGGCAATGGCGGCAAGGGGTTCAAAATAGTATCGTCCATTGCCTCATTCAAGGAGTGGCAACACACATTGTGAAGAACTACTTTTAACTAGTGAATTCCCTGTTACTACAGGGTTTCCTGCTGTCTGTCATTCCGAAATTTGCTAAGCAAATTGAAGCAATCTCATCCTTTTCCCCAGTTTTAGATTCCTTCCTCCCCCTTGGACTGGGCCAAGGTTCCTCGCAATTGTAAGTGTCCAATAAATCCCGGACCAAAACTTTAAGGGTATCTTCTCCATATATCTTACTCTTCTTTCTGACTTCTTTGTCTTGATACTGAAACGAGTTCAGCACAGGTACAAAGAAACAATCCTTCGATAGTTCGACCCTTCGATGGGCTCAGTGCTCACTACTCAGGGCAAGACTGTCCCCTTGGTGTCATTCCCGCGGACTGTTAGCGGGAATCCATGGTCTTCTTTCTGGATCCCCGACAACTATCCTCGGGGATGACATGACGACTAAAATATTTAATCCAACCGCAACCCGCAAATTTTTTTTAACGTCTCCATTTCTGATTTTCTTAACGCAATTTTTGGAAGGCCAATGAAATAACTGGCTTCATTCGCGTCATTGCGAAATTTGCCAGGCAAATTGAAGCAATCTCCTTCTTTTCCCCGTTTTAGACTGCTTCGTCCCCTTCGACTGGGCCCAGGGTTCCTCACACCATCTGAGATTTCCAGTTTTATTATGATACCCTGCAGCTTGGAGGCTTCAGAGAATTTCATTTCAGTCTTATTGGTTATAATTATCATCCTGTACGGAATCGTTCAGGGCATTAAGAAGGACATGAGACCATGAGCAAGGCAGGAAAGGAAATTATTACAGGAGCAGAGCAGGCTCTGGCTTATCTCGAAGGTGAAAAAACTGAGGGGCGCGCCTACAGGATACGCGCCAGAGATATAGATGTGAAAGCAATCCGTGAAAAACTTCAGATGACGCAGGAGGTTTTCTCCAAGACTTTTGCTATTCCCGTATCGACATTGATAAGAAGACCTCCGGGAGGTCTTGACCTCCCGGAGGTATGAGGTTTAATTTTTTCAATAGATATCGTGGGGATAATAGTGAGCCGCTTCAGACCCATGGACAAAAGGTTAAAGGCTGATAGTCCAATGCAGTCCGGTCGCTCAATTGATCCTGTGTTGACATTAAATCTCATCTAATTGAAATTCGAAATGCTTTCTCTTGTCTTGGCACGAAACGGGCAAAACATTAGATAGGCGCTGTGACAATGAACAAAGACGATCTGGATCGATACCTGTGGACAATCGGAGTGCTTGCAGCAGCGTTCGTGCTGATATCGTTCAGCGCAGCGTGCGCAAGGGTGTCGGTCAGACATGGTGGCGAGGCCGGGGAGCAGGAAGCATCATCGGGAACATATGTACCGGGCCTGGGAGACCTGATGATCGGCAGGGTCCAACCGCGCCACACGAAGATTTGGCTCGCCGGTAAAGAAAAGAACTGGCCGCTTGCGGCCTATGAGCTCGATGAACTCAAGGAAGCGCTGGCGGATGTAGCGCGCTATCAGCCGCATTGGAACGATCTGCCGATTCCCGACATGGTGAATTCGGTGATGGCGGATCGAACGAAAGCCCTGAATGACGCTATCGACGCCGGCGACGAGGCACGGTTTGCTGCTGCCTACGGCAAGGTCACCGAAGGCTGCAACAGTTGTCACCGTGCGGCAGATCGCGGATATCTGGTTATTCAGGTGCCCGGGCGTTCACCGTTCCCCGATCAAGATTTCCGTCCCGTGAAAAAATGAACGAAAAACGCGCGCTGCCCGCCGGTGCACGTGATCAGCAGAGGGCGGCATCGGAGAAGTTTTCCTCGCGTTTCTCCAACCAGGCTTCACATCTTTTGGCGGATCGGTCCTGCATCTCGGCTGCGTACAAGACCCAATAAAAGAACCTCCGGGAGGTGTGAGGATTGTTTAGAAGACAAGTATGTAATCATCCTGAGTTCATCGAAGGATGATCAGCACTCATACTGATGTAAAAGCACCCTTCGACAAAGCTGGGCTCAAGGACGAACGGGTTTGACTAAACTTTAACCACCATAGATAAAAGCCGAGCATGCGAGCTACTCCTTACTGAGGCTTAGCCACTTGGAGTAACCTGCTTCGCCAAAGATGAACCAAAATGGGATCACGATTAAGACTGCAAAAATTAGCATCATAAATGGCCCGAATGGCCACGTGGGAGCACCAGACATTCCAGGCATTACGTACCTCCTTTCCGTTGAGACACCTTTTTATATGTCATGGTTATCATAAATCCCTAGATCCAAAGTGTCAAAAGTCGCATTGACTCATCAATAATCAATCTGAAGAAGAATCGTTGCCTCATCTAAGAATCTATTCAAAATAGTCTCCCCTAGAAAGACAACGGGAGGCATAGATGAGGCTAACCATGGAAGAAAGAAGATCGGTCAGTGCAGTAGTGGCGAAGAGGTATCAGAAGGCTACTAAGAAGGAGAAAGGCATCATCCTTGGAGAGTACACACAACTGACCGGGTATGATCGCTGTTACGCTGCTTTTTTGTTAAGGAACCATGGCCGAAGAATGAAGATCAAAAATAACGCCGTTTTGGTGGGGGACTGTAGAAAGAGGGTCAAAAGGACCAGGGACAGGAACTACGATGAGCAGGTAGTTATCGTGAGAACGATATACAATACAGAACACTGGATAGGAATTTGATTTAGAGGGGGGGGTGATGCCTGTCACCAATTATTTCTTTAGAAATCTAAATCGAGAGTTCTTCTGATACTTTGACTTTTAGTTTTTCTTTATTTGTCCCATCGAAAAGTTTGTTGAGTGCAGCGGGAGCGTTTTCAAGTCCACCCACCACTTTGAAAATCTGTGGTGATTGGCAGCCGTCGTTAATATGGCGAGGCCTCAAACTTTACGCGAATGTGGAGGGGCAAGGCGGTAGATTTCTTCTCGATCTGAATGCTGTAGGCATCGCCTATGAGAGTCCGACGAAAGATCGCCTTGGTTTCATTACTATTAATCACGCTATATTGAGCATTAAGGTTCTCACTTGCCCATTTTATGTACTCTTTCCACTGCGATTGTACTTCAAATTCCCAGAAGGTGATAAGAGATTCACCTTCTCTCACGATTTCATCAGTGTGGATCAATTTGGAGCTCGGCGGTATGGTGTGATTATGTAATTTCGTGATCTCTTGATCTATAGAATCACTTTTGTAGCAACTCAAGTTTAATATGGACAAGATCATGACCAGACCCAGGACTTTCGCTGGAGCATAGTTATGTAATTTTTTCATTCGGCTGTTTCCCTCCGTCCCCAGCCTTATTTGGGTTGGACCGAGTTCCGAACAGAAGAACGCCATCGATTGTAAGAACACACGTGACCATAACCCCCGCCAAGGAGACCTCATTTGTGCTGGTTTGAATTGGCAAAGTGAGCGAGAGTCCGGCCCCAACTATTTGGGTAAGACCGAGCAAAAACCGTATAATGCCCCAGGTTATGACGCGTCTGATTTCTCAACCAGTTGTGTCCTCTATGAATCGAAGAACTTTGGCTTTGATGGAATCCCGAATCTCTTTTATCCTTGCGAGTTTTTCTTCTTTCGTTCCTTGAAGAGCGGAAGGGTCTTCAAAACGCCAATGGAGTTTTTCGGCTACTCCGGGGAACGTCGGACAGCGCTCCGCACTTGCCTCATCGCATACTGTTACAACATAGTGGAATCTCATACCTTGCTTGAGGAAATTAAACGCGCTTTTTGTTTTATTCTTTGAAATATCGATTCCGATTTCCTGCATCGCTTCGACGACCAACGGATTGAGGGTGCCAGGCTCCAAGCCCGCGCTCTGTAGAAAAGGGACTTTCAGATCCGCTTTCACTCCAGTACCCCAGTGTTCTATACGCTTCTGATTACCCGAAAAATAAAGAAGCAAGTGTGAGCAAAAGAAGAATAATTTAACTCATATCAACTACCTCTTTTTGTTTTACAATCATCTTTCCCAATACTTCTCCGTCTGCTCCAACAAAGTAGGGCCCCTTCCGTCGGATGGCGTTTTGTTGTCGCACACCCTCAAACGGTATTATGAACCCCTCCGACTTCCGTTAAAGCCAGCTCTCACTTCACTTATCGCTTATAGAGAACTGTTGGCCTCTACTCACCACTCTAACGGACCTCCCGCTCTGCGCACATTATCTGCCGCTACATGCCATGCCTGCCACCCCGGGAGACCTCTTTGCTCCTCCCATTGCTTGGCGTTGTTTCAACCCAAGCTCAGCTAAAGAGTTGCAGCTTTCCCCACCGCAACAAAAGGTCAGCATCTCCAAATGGTTAACGAGGCTACTTTAGGTTCACTTTCGTTACGGCCTGCAGCTTTGCCCTTGCGAAACTTACGACCCTGAATTACTCCAACGCCGCTTCGCGGTGCTACCGAGGTGAATGGGCAATTCCTCGGACGCGACTTTAACCCGCTAGATAATGTGTCGTTCACGGCATACGTTGCGGCCCCTTTTGTTTATTCATATTAAATACAAAGATCAGTATCTAAACTATAAGGAAATTGGCTGTGAGAAATCCTATAAGACTTTATGCATTTCTAAGACATTTACTTTGGATAATTGCTCGTATGTGACATTTTCTCTTTGCATCAGAGGTGACATATTCACTTTGTATTGACAGTTAGAAAAGCGAAAGATATCATGGTTAGCAGTACAGGAAAATTATACTGCATTTTTGCTGTCTAAACGTTAGTTGTATGTCCCAACTGAAAAGAGGTGCGTAATGCCTGAAATGTCTGGTGCTTCCATGTGGCCATTCGGGCCATTTATGATGCTAATTTTCGCTGTCTTAATCGTGATCCCGTTTTGGTTCATCTTTGGCAAAGCAGGTTACTCCAAGTGGCTAAGCCTTCTGATGGTGGTACCTGTCGTTAATATCTTCACGCTGTATTTTCTTGCTTTCTCAGCGTGGCCAAGACTCAAGAAGAAGTAGCCCGCGTGCTCGCCTTTTATCTATAGCGGTTAAAGTTTAGTCAAACCCGTTCCACACGAAGCCCTGAGCTTTGTTGAAGGACGCTTTTACGTCGATGTGAACGCTGATCATCCTACTATGAACTCAGGATGATTAGATACTTGTCTTCTAAACAGCTTACTTCACGGGGAGAAAATGCGTTAATTAGTTCTTAGGTTGGTATATGGATGTCCGATTGATCCACCGGATTAACCGGGATTATTTCTCCTGAAATCTCACAAGCATTTGCTACTGTATTGTAGATTGTTCCGTATTTTTCGAGATTGCGATGGAGAAGACCTATTCTTTGTGGTGATTCATTTGTATATAAAGTCAGTTCGTATTTAATGGTGGTCAGACGTGGCGGAGGTTGCTCTCGGACACCGTGAACCTTATAGAAGCTTTGTTATAGGCAAAGTGTAGCCTCTCCGAGAAACGCTCTACGTTTTTCAGAATACATGCGGCAAACGCGGTTAAAAATAATTCTGCAGGATTAAAAAGATGCTCGCTTTGTCCGGGTGACGAATCAAAATAAATTTGAGCTTGCTTGGCACTGGCGGTTGAGATGTTAGGTATTATCTGCTCAGCCTTTACCTCATATTCGAGACCCATGTCTTCAAGACCTCCAGTTTGTAATAGCTAAAAATCCAATTAATCTGATTGCGATATCTGGATATTTTCGCAGATTCCTAATCTTCTAGTCGCAGCAGTAATAAACTAACACTGAACAGGGACTCAAACGCACCAGATGCTGAGATATGCTTCCCCAAATTATCTCTTTTAAACCAGTCCGGCCTATCTTACCAATAGCCATAAGAGAAATATCTTCCTCATCGGCTATGCGGCTGATTTCAAAGGGAGGGTACCCAACGTGCAAATGCGTATTAGCAGAAAAACCCTGACGACTTAGAATTTCCTTGATCTCATGCAAACGATTTAGATCGTGTTGCCGGTATTCTTCAATCTTTTCAGGTTCAAGATGGCGGAGAATACGCTCGTCCATGACATGGCTCACGACGAGTTGACCGATGATTTTTCGTAATTCTATTAGTTGATTCAGAGTAGCTTTTGCACAATCAGACCAATCGGTTGGAAAAAGCACTTTGCTAAAAAGACGACTACAGAAGCGATCGCATTCATTAGGATGTTTTATTTCCTCATCAGAGAGTTTAATAACAAGGACCGGCAAATTACTCTTGTAGATAACTCGCGTTGTAGTTGTGTCCAATTCATCCTCTTGCTTACCATGATGACGCCGCGCGCCTCCAATAATTAAAGAAACACCCTCGGATTCTGAAATCCTCACAATTTCGTTACTTGGAATACCAGTGGCGATTATTGCTTTTGTTTGTATACCTCTATTTCTCAATACTTGAATCTGTTCTTCTAGTCTGATGCGAGCGATTTCTCTTAATCTTGCTTCGTCCCGATCTCGAAAAGAAGCTAAGAGATTATGATTAATTTCATCTACGTTGATTACGTAGAGAAGAATGGCCTCTTCTAAACCAATATTACGCAAATCGCTTATACAAGTAAGCAGATGAGAAGACAGCTCCCCGAGATCTGTGGGAAAAAGAACCTTTTCAAACATCTTACGCAATCTCCTTGCCTTCGGACCGATTTACGCGAATAACTTCAAATTCTTTTACCGGTTCAGCAAACAACCTGTACCTTGTTATCCGTGCAAACCAGACCAGTACTAGCATTACTGGCACTTCGATAAGCGGTCCAATCACAGTTGCCAAGGCTACAGTTGGGTTGAAAGCAGTAATGGCGATTGCAATGGCAATTTCAAAATCACGACCGGTGGAGTTAAATGCTACAGCCGTTGCATCTTCGTAGTCGAAGCCGAGTTTCCAGCCAACGAGATATGCAGCAATAAATATGCTCCAGAAAAATAATGTCATTGGTAGCGCCAACTTTAGAATGATGCCGGGCTGTTCCATAATCAAATCCCCTTTGAGTGCGAACATTACAATGAGCGTGAACAGAAGCCCAAGGATAGATAAGCTGTCAAGATAAGTCTTAACCTTCGTGAAGCCAGCCTCACCGTACTTTTTTACGCCCCAGCGACGGGTGAAAAATCCAGCTACAAGCGGAATACCAAGATAGAGCACCACACTTTCGGCTACTACCCATACATCAAAGCTTACGTTGCCTAAGAGCCACCTGGCATAAACCGGAATGAGAATCATCTGTAGTATAGAATTCATTGCCACCAATACGATTGCCATTGCTGTATTTCCAAAAGATAGGAATGTGAAGATGATTACCATAGCAATACATGGCGCTAATCCATAAAGTACCAGACCTGTATGGAAATCGCTCCCGGGTTTTAAAAACATGTTTGCCAGGAACAACATCCAAAAAGGTGCAACGGCGAAGTTGAAAAATAATACCACTAGAAGTTGTTTCGGTGATTTAACTGCCCTGCCCAGATCTTCAAATTTGATATTAGTCATAGCCGGATACATCATTAAGAACAAACCGATTACCACACCAAGAGCAAGAGAATTAGCCAGAGAGAACGTATAGGTACCTTTAAAAATAGATACGATAGCATCAATAGGTGGAGTTAGCTCAAAATTAGAGATGGAATAAATCTTCCCGAGCGTAATCCCGATCCCCATGCTAATTAGAACAAAGAAAGGCAGTAGTTTAAAATTTTGAAATTTTTCGATGAGGGCAGTAACTTTACTCATTCAGAGGATTCCTCCTTGGGACTTTCCCTTCAAGATCTGGATCGGCGTGCCCGTGGTAGACTAAGCGGCTTATAATCGTCGCCGCAGTAGCCCCAGCAAAGAACATCCAAGTCGTCAAGTGCAGACCAAGCGTAAACAGAAGGCCAACACAAGCTGTAGCTAACACCATCTGAACCACCCCAAGAAACAAGCGGAGCCAGCCCCAGATTAGCTTCTTACTTGAGGTCATTCGAGTCACGATTCCCTCCAGTTTGGAAAAGTGGTTATCGATCCATGCCGGGCCATAACGGTGTTAGGTGCTACACTGAGTATCCCTCTCTTATATCATATTCGCTTATGCAGATATGAACGAACTATACAATGCAGAATCATATATGTCAAGACATATATGAATTCTTATGATAAAATATAATAGACTCGAATCGAACGGAGGCTTATGATGGAACTGTTGTTTCGTGCACTTGCGGATCCTACGCGGTTGCGCCTGCTTAATCTTATGCGTGATGATGAGGTATGTGTTTGCTTTTTCGTTGAAGTTCTAGGTATTAGTCAACCCAAGATCTCACGTCATTTGGCTTACTTACGCAGGGCCGGGTTGGTTGCTGCCAGGCGCCAGTGGAAGTGGATGCATTATCGTATTGTTAATCCTGCTGATTCACATACCGCACGAATACTCCGGGAAGTGCAAGCCTGGCTGGCTCAAAATCCTCAGATGCAACGGGAACGCGCGAAATTGATAAAGATTTGCTGTTCACCCAAATCATCGGCTCGACTACAGGGTGCGCAGCGACCGCTCAGTTTATCAACTTGAAAATTTCGCCAGTCGAAATGTTGCAAAAAGGACCGTTTTTGCAACATCGTAAGCCGTCTGGCACAAAGCGTGGCTCTGCATGATGACGCCAGGCTCATGTCAATGAAGGCAGATCAGAATTAGTCAGGTATTCGTAACGCGAACAGGATATCATTCGGACATAATTTGTGTTTTATATCCAAGTAGTTAATATTGCAGTGGAAGCCAAATTCAAATTCTCACCGTATCTAGAGAAATAAGTAAAATATCCGAACAAAGGAGGTGTGTATATGTCTACTATAGGCAAGACACAGATTACCATCACGTTTATTTGCCCTCCGGAGCATGTAGCCGAGGGAGAGAGAATTTTCGCAAGCCACGCTAAATGGATGGAGGCAACTCATCACAGATCTGGAGAATTGGCTATGCTTCGCTATAACATCATTAAAGGGCCGGAACTGGAGAATCCTCTGGATCCTACGTCTGCCCCGACAGGAAACACGATGTTCGTGTTGGACGAGATGTACGAAAATCAGGCGGGTCTCGACGATCACTGGAAGAGAGCACCGGAAGAATGGGAAGACATCGGTGCATTGGTAGAATGGGCAGGCAAGTGCAAGGTTGTAACCGCTCACAATGGTGTTGCAATACAGGGGCTTTGGTAAATCTTAGGAATCAGGTAATGCACTTGGCTCTGCTATATAGCAGAGCCAAGTGCCCCTTTTCTTAATCAATCAAATTTAAAAAATATACAAAAGTTGTTGAGATATTCCGAGGATATTGCATAAAGGGTTGCCAATGCGTTTTCATGGCGTCGGAATCAAGGTTTTCATGCCCATGTGCAAGCGATCGTTCAGGAAGAATAAACTTGAAAATTTCCCGACTGGCCTTAGACTAATCGAAAAGAGATGATCGAGTATAAAGATGGCATTCATCTAAAAAGTACCGATCTGTGGTTCGATGCTAAAAGGAAAGTGCCGTTGTCGTTTATATCTAACGCGGGGTTTAATAAATTTGGGCCTCATAAGAAAATAATTGCGACACCACAGACTATAAGGCTTTTAGGAAAAAAAATAAGGAATTCCGTCGTTCTAGCCTGCCCTTTCAATCGGCCATTTTCGCTTGGAAGGGCTCAGGTCGAGCTATTACCTTCTGGGGCAATGCTTGGATCTTCTCAGATCTCGGTGGATTTCGATGGCAAAAAGTTAGTTTACACTGGTGATCTTCGGTTAAGACCAAGTGAAACCTCCGAACAGGCTGTGCCTAGGCATTGTGACATACTCGTGATTAAATGTACCTATGGCTTACCCAACTACATTTTCCCTCCTACAGAAGATGTAATGGAATCTATTAGGGCTTTCATAGATGACTCTTTCTCATCTGGTCATGCACCCGTAATCTTGGTAAATCATTTGGGGAGTGCACAGGACTTAGTGAAGGTATTGGGTAGTCAGGGATATAATCTGAGTCTTCATAAATCTATATTCGATGTGATTAAGATTTACGAAGAATTCGGTATCGATTTTTTTAACTATGAGAGTTTTGATCCGATGAAGACCGAAAATAAAGTATTACTGTTGCCCCTATCTGCCAGAGATTCTGACGAACTTGAAACCATTGAAGATAAACGGATCGGAGTGGCGATAGGGTGGGCATTGGATAGGGTTTCCGTAAAATCGGCATTTGGTGCTGACGAAGCCTTTCCACTCAGTAATCATGCAGGTTTTGATGAGCTGATTGAGTTTGTTGAAATTGTAAAGCCCACCGAAGTGTATGTGGTAAACGGTTTCGGCGTTGAGTTTTCTATGAGTCTTAAACGGAGAGGGTTCAATGCCAAGCCTCTTGAAAAACCCTCTCAGCTAAAGCTTCTATAGGAGAAGGATAAAATGGCGGTTGAAACCTTTGATTTTAGTCTGAAGACTTCTGGAGATTCTGATTTAATAGATATAACGGGGAAAGTTACGCAAGTCCTCAAAGATTCCGGCATTTCATTGGGAATAGTGACGATATTTGTGCCCGGTTCTACGGCTGGTGTTACAACGATTGAGTATGAGGAAGGTGCGGTGAGGGATTTTCAGGGGGCTATCGAGAGGATTGCACCGAAGGGCATCCATTATCACCATGACGCAAGGTGGGGCGACGGAAATGGCTATTCCCACATAAGGGCGTCCCTGTTAGGGCCTTCCCTGACTGTACCCTTTTCGTCCTCAAAGTTACTTCTGGGAACATGGCAGCAGATTGTCCTTATCGATTTTGATAATAGACCCAGGACCAGAAGGGTGGTGATACAGGTTTTGGGAGAGTGAGTAACTAGCCCTGATCAGACGAACCTGATGGAAAAGTGCTGGGGTTTATACCGTACGTTCAGGTTGACAATAAGTGGTGTGATCCCCTCTATCATATACGAGATTTCAAGGGGTCCGGCATCTAGGACCCTGAGATTCGGCATCTCTTCAGTCAGCCTCTTGACGACCTCCTTGGCTTCATCGTCATCTCCACAGATTACTACGTCATAATTAAGGTCATGCTCTATATCACTCAGTTCCTTAGCCGGGAGATTGTGATATGCGGAGACAAGTCTTGCGCCTTCTGGCAAAACCTCCCTTATCTCAAGCGCTGCAGAACCTTGAGGAGGCGGAGAATAATAGAAAGACTTACCCCTTTTAACCATTGGAACTACCGGTGAGACAACGATTTGGTAATTAATGCTGTCTCGTACACCTTCCAATGTGGAAACGGCATATTCCGGCGGTATGCTTATGATAATCACTTCCGACTCTTTAGCAGCTTCTGCATTAGGCATCCCGTGTATGATGGACTTTATTCCACGCTCTGAAAGTTTTTCGTTGTACTCTGAGGCTATGCCCTTTGCCTTCTCGTCGCTCCTTGAGCCGATGAATATTTCGTGACCAACTTTTGACCAGCGAAGGACAAGGCCCTCCGCGATATCTCCGGTTCCGCCCAATAGAGAGATTTTCATTTGCTATGCTCCTGTATTTGAATTTGCATTATTTTAACAAAGGAATCGGTTGAGTAAAGGGAACGAATTAAAAGATATTTTGATTCTTAGAATATTTAGAACCTTTTCTTTAAGTGCCAGAAAATAGAAAAGTTTTCTTTAGAAAGAGTAGTTTCCTGATCCCTTTTATCTGGGTCTGGGATGGAAAAGAATGGAACGACTCCTCCCCATAGTATCACGGATTTATTTTTATTTTGTGATCTAATCTTATCCGTGAGGTTGAATTCCATCGTAGGATATACTGAGTAACTATTTAGCAATTGATTTAAATCAATTTGATCCGATTGAGTGATTGAGGAACTCTCAGGATTCCCGTTTTCTAGAAAATGGAATTGGTCAGGGAACAATTTAAGATTTTCCAGTGGTTTTTGAACCGTGAGCACTGAGCTGTCGTTTGGTTGAGGGTACACCAAGGTCGCTGTTAATAATAAGAACAAAATTGTGATTATGTATCTTCGTCCCATTTTATTCTAATACCCCAATATTATTACTATTATTCACTTTTACCGATATTTCAAGACCATATCCATGAAAACTTAGGCTTTTGACCAAAAACATCCAAATGATGCTTTCTTACCAGAAGGGGTCTTTATTAAAGGGGTCTTTATTAAGGGAGTTTTGATCGGGATTTAAGGAAATTCATTAGAATCCTGTTGAATTCATAGGGCTTTTCTTTCATCATAAAGTGTCCCGCGTCCCTTATTACTTGAAGATTAGAGTTTTTAATCTTTTCGTTGAGATACTCTCCATATTTTACGGGCGTTAGAATATCCTGATCACCTGAAATGATGAGCGTCGGTGCCCCGATGTCCTCAACCTCGCCCGTAATATCGAACTCATCACATGCGACAAAATCCTGAAATACTACCTCGGGTGGCATACTCAAGAGTCCCCATCTGAATTCTTCTTTTAATTCGTCCGGAGATGAGTCTGCGAAGGCGCGGGAAGGGGCGATTTCACAAAATTTATCGTAGTCGTTTTTTACTAAATTGAGAGTTTCTTTAGCGACCCTGAGCCTGGCGCCTGTCGCTACAAGAATAAGAGAATCAACATGTTGCGGGTAGTCGATGGTATATCGCTGCGCTATTCCACCCCCCATCGAATGGCCGACTAGAATTAAGTCTTTTAAATCTAGTTTGCCACAGAAATATTTTAAGAAATTCTTGTAGTCGTCTATTCTCGAGCAGCCTGGTCCACTAGATTTTCCATGACCTGGAAGATCCAATATTACGGTATTAAATTTGGCCTGGTCTCGTAAAATCTCAAATTGATTTTCCCAGGTCTTACACGTCTGGCCGGCACCATGAATCATTAATATTGTAGGATGATCTTTGTTGAAATTATTGCTTCGCAAATAGTGAAATTTGCTATCTGGCATGATAATGCTCAACATCTTAACTTACCTTTTTTGGTATGTATTAAGGATTAGTTTCAAATTCATAAATGTATTACGAGTTTTCTTTAGGAGATTTATTTTTCGTCGGAATAAGTTTTTTTAAACCAATTGAATTTACTCTTTGATACGCCTTGGATGCTTATGGTTTTTATTCTTGAGGTCCTACCTTTTATTATAGTTATGTCAGATCTCGGCATTCCTATTGCTCTCGAAATCAGCTCTATGAGCCTTTCGTTTGCTTTTCCTTCAATTGGTGGGGCAGAAACCCTAACCTTTAGCGTTCCGTTTACAAATCTCCCAATCTCATCACGACCGGATTTCGGTAACACCTTAACCTCTATGGTCATAGAAGATTGTTTCTTATCGAATGTCAAAAGGCACCCGTACTCAAGTTGATTGCCAATTGGTGAAGGGTCTGAACTAAAAATTGTCGCAAAAAGACGATGGCAACTAGTACAAGTATCGGCGAAAGGTCGAATGTTCCTCCTATTGGGGGGACGATTCTTCTCGCATACCTAAGCACCGGTTCGGTCGCAACTACCAGAAAATTTACAATCGGATTATATGGGTTCGAGCTTACCCATGATATTATGGCCCTTGCTACTATTATCCACATATAGACATTGAGCAATATATCCAGAACCGTTGCGAGAGCGCCGATTAGGTTCGCAATAATGTTCATCTATACTCTCCCTTGGATAATTCTCTTGAGCGGAGTGTGGCAGACTCTACTGCCGAAATAACGCTTCCCCTAAAACCATATAACTCTAATTCATGTACTCCTTCAATCGTGGTTCCGGCCGGAGATGAGACCCTGTCCTTAAATTCAGCCGGGTGGAGCCCTCCATCAAGAACTAGTTTCGCCGTTCCGTACACCGTTTGGGCGGCAAGTCTAAGTGCTACGCGTTTTGTGAGCCCCATCTTAACGCCTCCATCCGAAAGTGCATCGATAAACATTGCGACAAAAGCTGGACCGCTACCACTTAGACCCGTAACGGCATCAAGTAGCTTTTCATTTTCTACCAAATCCACAGTGCCTACAGATTCAAAAATCCGCTTTACTAATTCTCTTTCTTTTTGGTTTAACAGCGGATTGAAATAAAGGACGGTTGCACCCATTAGTACGAGTGCAGGCGTATTGGGCATCGCGCGAACCAGCTTTACTTCTTTCATTAATTTCTTAGAGATTAAGGAAGTGGTAATACCGGCCGCGATGGAAATCAGGATCTTGCCCGGGGTTAATAATCCCTTTATTTCACTCAATACACATTCTATCGCATCGGGTTTCACCGCTAGTATGACAATGTTTGACCGTTTCAATATCTCTTTATTATTAGATGTGGTGTTTACATCATAGCTTGATGACATCACTTGAAGTCTTTCCGGATTGATGTCACTGACTATAATCTGATCTTTTCTGCACATTCCGGACGCAATCAATCCCTTTAAAAGGGCCTCACCCATGTGGCCAGCCCCAATGAATCCTAATTTTTTCATATTTCCTCCAGTTTAATACTCCCTAAATAATGGCTTATTGTAAAGATTCTTCATTCACTGAGGTCTTGGTCCGAAAATAGCGGTTCCTATTCTTACAATTGTTGATCCTTCTTCAATCGCAATTTCAAAATCCGCGCTCATTCCCATCGAAAGCTGGTTTAGTTTCGGGAAATCCTTTCTTAATCCATCCCTCAATTCCCTTAATTTCCCGAAGTAGGGCCTCGACATTTCTGGTTCATCAAAATATGGAGCCATGATCATTAAACCTTCTATTTCAATATTGTGGAATGCTGTGAGGCTTTCGAGAAATCCCTTAACATTTCCAAAATTGACTCCACCTTTTGACTCCTCACCGGCATTTACCTCGATTAGAGCCTGAACGGTGATTCCGAGCTTTTCTGCTCTCCGGTTCAATTCATCAGCAACGTTAATATTATCAAGCGAGTGTATAAGTTCAACCTTACCAACTATATATTTCACCTTATTCCTCTGAATCCGACCTACGAAATGCCACTTTACTTTCCGTCCTAATATTGAATCGACGATTGGGTACTTATCTCTAAACTCCTGTGCGTAGCTTTCGCCAAAGGTATCGATACCTGCATTAAAGGCCTCTATAACCCTTTCTGGATTCACGGTTTTGCTAACAGCAACAATCCTTATTCCAGTGGGGTCTCTTTTTGCCCTGACCGCGGCTCTAATAATTTTCTCTTGAGTGTCTTTTAGGGACTGTGCTATTTCCATCTTTATTAAAGATGATTATATGATTCCCAGATTTTTGAGAGCGTTCGATAAACTTGAAAGTGGGAGACCCACTACGTTTGTGAATGAGCCCTGAATTTCTTCTATCATAAACGCCCCGATTCCCTGTGCCGCATAACCGCCAGCCTTATCCAGAGGCTCCTTGGTATTGACATATTCTTCAATTTCATCTGGTTTTAGCGACTTGAACTTGACCATACTTTTAACATACTCGGTATGCATTATTTCGCCCTTTGAATTGACAATCGATAGACCTGTCATCACTTCGTGATATCTTCCCGACAGTCTCATCAGCATGGATTTTGCTTCTTCTTCATCCTCTGGTTTTCCTAGTATGTCTCCATCGCATACAACTATTGTGTCAGCACCTATTACTATTTGTTTGTGTTCCAACGCAGCCGCAACGGCTAGGGCCTTTTCTAGAGAAATCCTCAGTACGTACTCAACCGGAGATTCACCATTTGTATGCTTTTCTACTACATTTGGTGAAATTATTTTAAAGTCTAATCCTAATTTCCTGAACAGCTTTTCCCTTCTTGGCGAAGAGGAAGCGAGTACTAATTTTGATGTCATTTATAATAAGTTAGGTGCCGAGTTCGTACTTGATGGAGAGAAATGTCATTATATCTCTTCTCGTAATAATTCCAACTAGTTTTCTTCTCTCTACCACTGGGGCTCGTCCAAGTTCGTTTCTCATAATCAGGTTTACCGCTTTTAAGGCATCGTCATCGGGACTGAGAATATTGAAATCAGAATTTGTCATCATGATATCATCTACAGTTTTTTGATCCCATAATTCTTTGGGTACATCCTTTACCTGTTTGAGCGAGACTAGGCCTAAAAGCTCACCCTGTTCATCGACGACCGGAAAGCAGACAAATATATAATGATGGAAGTATTTATCGACTAGTTCATTAAGTGAAATCGAAGCGGAGACTGAGGTAACTTTGGACGTCATGATGTCTCTTACCCTTACACCAGTCAGCGCGTCTTTGGCCAGAGTCATTCGATACCCGGACTTTGATGCCTGGTTTAAAAACATACCGATAAAAACAAGCCAAATTCCTCCGATGAAGTTTCCCAAAAAAAAATTAATCAGACCGAATATTATCAATCCTATACCAAATCCGCTTCCAATCCGGCTTACCGTATGAGTTGCTTTTCTCATATCCCCCCACCTATCCCAAAGATAAGCCCTGAGTATCCTTCCGCCATCAAGAGGAAAGCCTGGAACCAGGTTGAAGATTGCAAGGGCTATGTTGATGAAGGCAAGATATTCGAATATTGCAAGAAATTGTATATTTGAAGATACAAGCACGGATTTCGACAGAATCCAAAACAATAAAGCCAGTAGTAAGCTACAAATAGGGCCAGCTACGGCTACGTTTAATTCTATTTTCGGATTCTTGGGCTCCTCAGCTATCTGCGCTACACCCCCGAATATGAAGAGAGTAATTCTCGGGACTGCTATACCTGATTTTTGTGCGACATAGGAGTGAGATAGCTCATGGAGTAGTACGCATAAAAATAGCAGAACGGCTGCGAACGCACCCATAATCCAATAGGCTTGGCTTGTTAGACCTGGATATTCCTTTGGGAAGAACCCACCTGCCAAACTCCAAGTGACCAATGCAAATATCACTAGCCAGGAATAATCAACCCAGATCTCTATCCCCAGTATCTTTGTTAGTTTTACTCCGTTACCAATCATTGGCTCTTGCGGTATTGCTCTCGATAGTAATATTTTGCCAAGGGAATATCTTAATGGATTATTTATGATTTGTTAATTTTTCGAATTTCGAAAATTTCATACATCTGCCACATCGTATATTTCCTAATTGGCTGTGCTGGCAAAAATTTCCTTGGAGATTCTTCTAAGTCGTCAGCCAAGTTAGCTTGAAAATGACCCCGAACTGAATAAAATCTTATTGTTTTTTAAGGTAAACTAGTGTATCAAAAATGACCCTGAAAGAAGTGTACTTGATTGGAAGAGATAAAATTAAAGGTGCTGGCATTGATAACCCGGCCCTAGAGACGTCTTTACTCATTTCTAAGATATTTGGGATAGATAAAATTGATATTTATACTCAGCCTGAGATTGAGATAGATGGGGAGAGCCTAAAAGAATTTGAAGAGGTAATTGAGAGAAGGTTAGGGAGGGAACCAATCGGATATATTCTGGGCGAGACGGAATTTTACTCAAGAAAATTTTTTGTTGGCTCGGAGGTTCTTATCCCTAGACCAGAAACTGAAAAGCTGGTGGAGGAAGCCTTAAATATTATCGGGACTATTTCTTCACCGCTTGTAATTGATGTCGGTACTGGAAGTGGATGCATTGCCATTACCATCGGAAGTGAGCGTAGTGATTCGATGATCGTTGCCTCGGATATTTCATTTGATGCAATTTTAGTCGCTAAGCGGAATGCAGAAAGGCTAGATGTTCACAATCTCACTTTTGTCCATTCGGATTTTTTGAATTTTGTTAAGGAGGGGTCCTTTGATATTGTTGTTTCGAATCCCCCTTATATATCGGAAAGGGAATTATGTGAGCTCGAACCGGATATAAGGGATTTTGAGCCGATTGTGGCTCTCCACGGAGGAGAAGATGGTCTGGATTGTATAAGGCGTGTGGCTGCAGGAGCGATTTCTGTACTAAAAAATGGTGGATGGTGTATCATGGAGATAGGGGGACAGCAAGATAAAGAGGCAATGGGGATACTTAGAACATTTGGCTACCGGGATATAACATTTACAGAAGATCTTTCTGGAATCAAGAGGGTAATTAAAGGCAGATGGATAATTTAGTTATAGAGGGTTCAAGGAGACTCGAGGGAGAGGTGGTTGTTAGCGGAGCAAAGAACGCCGTACTTGCCCTGATGCCGGCATGTTTACTTGCCGAGGGTAGAAATACCTTTACGAATGTGCCTGACCTTTTAGATGTAAGAACGATGTCGAAGCTCCTTAGAATCCTAGGCGCTGAAGTTGAGTATGAAGACGGCAACCTTTTAATTGATAGCACCGCAATTAATAATTGGGTTGCGCCTTATGAGCTAGTGAAGACAATGCGCGCTTCCGTACTCGTGCTTGGCCCGCTCACGGCGAGATTCGGACGTGCTAGGGTATCCCTTCCGGGGGGTTGTGCGATTGGAGAGAGACCAATCGATCAACATTTGAAGGGGATTGGAATTCTGGGTGCTGATGTTGAGGTTGAAGAGGGGTATATCGAAACCTCTGCTTCAAGGCTTAGAGGTAATATTGTTCCGTTTGATATATCCACGGTCACAGGCACGGAAAACATGATGCTTGCCGCCGTTCTGGCTGAGGGGGAGACGATGTTGCTGAATGCTGCTTGTGAACCCGAGATTATAGAGCTTGCGAACGTTCTAAACAAAATGGGTGCTAAGATCGAGGGCGCGGGCACGGATATTATAACGATTCAGGGGGTTCAGAGGCTTTCACCTGTACAACAGCATGAGGTTATGCCAGATAGGATCGAGGCGGGGACTTTGATGGTTGCTTCAGCCATTACACAGGGCGATCTGCTAATTAGGAAATGCAGATTTGAGAATGTTGGTGCGGTAATTGGAAAACTGATTGAGGCAGGAGCAGAAATCTCAAGGCATGACGGTGGAGTAAGAGTAAGGGGAAACGAGAGGATAAAGAGCGTAGATATAAACACACTTCCATATCCAGGGTTTCCTACAGACATGCAGGCACAGATGATGACAATGATGAGCATAGCGGATGGGCTCAGCGTTATAACCGAGAATATTTTTCCACAGAGGTTTATGCATGCTGGTGAGTTAAGGAGGATGGGCGCAGATATAAAGTTAGTAGGTAATAGCGCCGTTGTGAGGGGAATTTCTCTTCTTAGCGGGGCTCCTACAATGGCAAGCGATCTTAGAGCCAGCGCATCACTTGTTTTGGCTGGACTGGCAGCTAGTGGAAAATCAGTGATATCCAGGGTTTATCATCTCGACCGTGGTTATGAGAGGCTAGATAAGAAGCTTGAATCTGCTGGTGCGAGAATATGGAGGGAGAAAGATTGATAACACTTGCAATCGCCCGAGGAAGAATATTGAAGGAAGCTGCAAGGGTACTAATAAGAGCTGGATTACCTGTCGGTGAGATTCACGACGATTCCAGAAGGCTAATCTATGAATACCAGGAAGTTGGATTAAAGATCTTGATTGTGCGTCCCTCCGACGTTCCTTCGTATGTGGAATATGGGGCAGCAGACTGTGGAATAGTAGGAAAGGATACGTTGATTGAAGAAAAACACGATTTATACGAACCACTCGATCTCGGAGTTGGTAAATGCAAGCTTGTGGTTGCAGGACCAATGGGATTCGAGTTTCCTACATCGAGGCTTCTGAGGGTTGCGACTAAATATCCCAGGACCTCTTTTGAACATTTTGTAAAGAAGGGGATTACGACTGACATAGTAAAACTCTATGGCTCGGTTGAACTAGCGCCAATTGTGGGCCTTTCAGATGTTATAGTGGATTTGAGTGCAACCGGCGAAACACTTAGAAAGAATAATTTAGTAGAAATCGAAACGATAGCGAATATAACGGCAAGACTGGTAGTGAATAAGGTAAGTATGAAGGTCAAATCAAGCGAGGTTAAGGAATTCCTAAATATGCTAAAGAGTAGTAGAGCGGTTAGGGCATAAAAACTGACTTTGTGTTTTTTATTTTAACATTCCTTCCTTAACCTTTAATTTGATGTCGATGAATTTGGTGTGATCAAGATTTAAGAGATTTCTCAATTTATGTGCGATATAATTCTCATACTTATCAAGCGTACCATCCGAGTAGATAGCCTCCCATATCATTACCATTAAATCGTACTTTTCATCTATTGTAAGGTTTTCATTTATGAGATTAGTGAAATACCAGAGATCTGCAGAGTCTTCACGCTCTCTTTTAGAGGTTTCGATCAATTCATTTACCTGTGTGTCGGTCATTTCATATTTTGATTTAAGTAATTCGATTATCTTGTGTAATTCCTGATCGGAAAGCATGTCGTCTGAGGTGACAGCTTCGAGGAGGGTGACACAGGTGGCGATCTTCAATTTCTGTTGTTGGTCGATTGATCCTTTCAGAAGTTTCTTATCTACATTTTTATCGAAAATGCTTTTAAATAGGTCAAGCATGATGATCTCTCCTTAAGGTTTTACGACGACTGGTTTGCATTCTTACCGGAATTATGAAAAGTGATTTAAAATCATGTTACCATAGCGCGTAGGGGATTTCATGATTTTTCGCCGTGAACATTGGTGATCCTTGTATTTCGTGATTGAACCCAGTGCCTGAATCTTTTGCCTAGCCATTTTTTAAATAACTTTCTGCTCCATTGAATGAGCATCAGGAAACCTATTAGGTCGGTCAACAGTCCAGGAGTTAGCAACAAGATTCCTCCTATCAATATTAAGAGACCGTCGATTAATTTTTCCGCCGGCATCCTGCCCATCTGAAGTTCAATGCGAATTCTTCTTAAGACTAACAAACCCTGAATTCTGGCCAATGTCGCACCCAAAATTCCAGTTGCGATTACAATGAGTATTGTTGGCCAAAAACCTAAAAGTGTTCCTATTTTAACGAGTATCGCGATTTCAATGATTGGGATTGCAATAAATGGGATCAATAATTTGAGGAACATATATTGGTCATTAATGGTAAAGAATTTTATAAATCCATACAACAACATTGAAATTCCTAGCCGTAGAGACGCAAAATTTTGCGTCTCTA
>JBAUII010000157.1:0-54854 GCA_049682815.1 Thermodesulfobacteriota bacterium
CCGCCAGTTGCTCAATAGGATACCCACGATAAGATAGAATTCCTCTATCTCCGTCAATGAAGGTTATGGTACTCTTACAAGAAGCGGTATTACTAAAGGCGGGATCGTAACTCATCATGCCGAAATCTCCCTCCGAAACCTTTATTTGGCGAAGATCGATTGCCCTAATAGTATCGTGCTCTATCGGAATCTCGTAGGTTTGACCCGTCCTGTTATCGGTTATAGTTAGAGTATCTTTTGACACTTGTCTTCCTCCTTCTGAAGCGCAATTCATTAACTTAAATCAAATAACGACTGACTCAACACTCATGCCGTCACGAAAATTGATCCGAATACCTGTCGACTAACAAACCAAAGAAAAATACCTAAAATTATTGAATTTTCAATCCTTCCAAAAAACTAACGTCTATCGATTCATAAATCGCTCAAGCCACTAGATCCTTATTGGCATAGGAGTAAAACACCCAATGAATATAAATAACGCGACCAGGCTGAGGAACTTTCTCTTTCCATCAAGCTGAATCTCGTCATACATTGTCGGAGGATGCCGGGTCCCCATGAACGTCAGAAGAACAGCCCACATTAACCATCCTGCCCATCCCTGGAAGTTAAGAATATCTTTGTAGTTATACAGAGCTGTTCCCTCTAAATAAGACTGAATATGTTGAATAATGGGCTGCGTGCCCAAACCGAACAAAAGAAGAACCAGAATAATCATAACGGAGGCCCTCTGGTGCCACTTTTTCGAAAAAATGGAATACATGATGTGTCCACCGTCAAGCTGCCCGGCGGGTATTAAATTAAGGGCCGTCACGAAAAGGCCAATCCACCCTGCGAAAGCCACTGGATGAAGAAGCAGATCATAACCGTCCGGAATCTTACCAATTACGCTGTCTGAAATCAGAGAGAATATCAGAGGAGATCCTAGCGTCAGTCCTTTGTCTAAAGATTTGCTCCCTGACTCAACCACGCTTGATAGCTTTATACCGACAATGATAACGGGGATCGCCGCGATTATTCCAGCGATTGGCCCGGCTATCCCTATGTCAAAAAGTGCTCTTTTTGTTGATATAGGGGATTTAATCTTTATAAAGGCACCAAATGTTCCGATGGGAGATATAAAGGGCGGAGCAGGAATAAAATAAGGCGGAGTGATATCAACTCCATATTTCCTTCCATACAAAAAGTGTCCCATCTCATGTGTACCAAGAATGAAAATGAGAGCTACAGAAAACGAAATCCCGCTGGATACACTTCCACCCTGAAAAAATCCCGAAATGAAGGTTGTGCCAAGGGTTGTTAGAAACAATATTACATGGATTCTTCTGATCATAGTTTTATTTCAGAAAGTGATTAAGGTTTGAAGATTTATTGGCCGTAAATATATCTAAATCAATCTAAAGTTTAAAGATATAACCCGCGTAATATGAACCTGTTAAATAGAGACTACTAAAACTCTAACAGGGCCGGATCTATTGATTCAACTACATCACTCAGGTAACCCTTAATCTCACTCAATTTCCTCTCACCTAGTATCGTCGATCGCACATCCGCTAAAAGACGATTATCTATCCTTTTAGATACGAATTTTATAACCGGTGCACGCGAAGGAGAAATGCTCAGATTGCTGTAACCGAGTGAAACCAATGCCAGTGCCCCGGCAGGCGTGCCAGCCATTTCTCCGCAGATCGAAGTCTCCTTTCCCATCGACGCTAAATTATGATAAATATCGTCTAGCATCCTCAGCACCGACGGATGAAATTCCGAGTACAAATGACCAACCACGTTTGAGTTTCTGTCTACTGCCAGCAGGTATTGGATTAAATCATTAGTACCGACAGATACAAAATCAATCAAATCTCTGTAATCATTAAATTGATAAAGCATTCCGGGTACCTCCATCATCACCCCCAGCTTAGGTAATTCTGATTCGATGATCCCAACTTCGTTGCCTATCTCCTCAATCATACTCTTAGCTGTTTCCACCTCCCATATGTTAGATATCATGGGAAGAAGAATTCTGATTAGATGACCTTTCTTCATCGTTAATAAGATTGACCTGATCTGCTCGCGAAAATGTTCAAGGTATTCCATTGAGAATCTTATCGCTCTGAGACCCAAAAGGGGGTTCTCTTCTTTCGGAAAATCAAAATATGATAAGGTCTTATCGGCGCCGATATCAAGTGTTCTAATCGTTATGTACCCCTCAAAGTGTTTGGCAATATTCTCATATATACCCACCTGTTCCACCACGCCCGGCCATTTTTTAAATTGGGCAAACGAAAATTCTGTTCTGAAGAGACCAACATCTTTTAATCCATGCTGCTTGGCTATCTCGACATCAATGGGAAATGCTATATTTGCTGAAAGTTTTATGGGAAAACTATCGCTATCAGCTTTTGCCCCATCCCTTTCAATTAATTCCTTGAGGTTGATGTGCTTCCGATAATTGTTTTCATATTCAGATACGAGACTATCGTCAGGGTTTGAGAAGATAAATCCTGTTTTTCCGTCCACAATGAGCCTGTCGCCTGGCTTCAGCAAGCCGCAAATATTATCAATCCCGACTACGGCGGGAATCCCAAATGACTTCGCAATAATAACGGCATGCGAAGTCTCTCCCCCCTTTTCGGTAATTATTGCCGAAACCTTATCTCTATCTAACATTGCAAGGAATGAGGGACCGAGGTCATGTGCAACAATTATAGAACCATCGCTGATTCCATGAGCCAGATGTTCTTCTCCAATTGACTTCATAAGTTCGTGAAGAATCTTTTCGCCTATGTCACGAAAATCTTGAGCCCGTTCCTTCAGATATTTATCGTCAAGCCTTTCAAAGTCCGCCGCTATAGATTCTATTCCTTCTACAACAGCTTGCTCGGCTGAGACTTTTTTCCCCACGAGCTTTTCCAAGATAGCGTTTCTAAACCTAGAATCCTTCAGTATCAATAAATGGGCATTGAAAATATCAATCTCACTATCAGACAAGATACCCCTGGCCTTAAGATGCCTTATAAGACCCTTGAAATCCTTCTCCACATTTGAAAATGCTTTTGATAGCCGAGATTTCTCTACTCTTATGGAGGAAACAGGTAGCTTATTGGCTTGTACGTGTTGAAAAAGGCCTGTAAAAGTATATGCTTTACCGTACGCAAACCCGCCTGATACCCCCTTGCCCTGATAGGTTATAGTTTTATGTTTAATAATGGAAGGTGGTTTAACCCTATCGAGTCTATCGGCAACTTCCAAGAGTCCCGCAAGTCTCGATGCGATGATCTGAAAAAGTGTCTCTTCCGCTGGATTTATTAGCCTCTTCTCTTTTGTCTGGCCTACTAAAACACCCAAGCACTTGTTTTGAAGTATTATCGGAACACCTATGAAACTTTCAAATTCTTCCTCGCCAATTTCTTCAAAATATTTATAGCGCGGGTGTGCGGACGCCGGCATGACAATCAAGGTTCTTCGCGTTTCATAGACCAATCCAGTAAGACCCTCATCGGGCTTTAAGCTAACGGGATTCCCAGGATCTATATTCAAACCTCTAGTAGATCGTAATGATAGTTCTCTTTTATTATCATCCCAAATGTAAACTGAGACAACATCGAAGTGAAGCGAATCGCTAATCTTATTGACGACGCCGTTTAGGATGGTGTTCAGACCGACCGCCTGATTTACAAGATCGCTGATTTCATGGACAATCTTAAGATGGTAATCCGCCCTCTCGATTGCTATGTTTTCTTTCATAAGATAAAGACTAAAAACTGGGCCCGATGACAAACAACTGAGATTCTAAAACATATTATACCGAAAAGATTTATTTAGTGTATCGCATCCAAAATCACAGAAAGTCCACACAAGCTTGGTGATTAACAAACACACTAAGGTATTGAGATAGCGAAAACGCAACATTCAACAAAAGGTTGCAAGAATCATTGACTTTTCTTAATAGGTGATATAATTAACAAGTCTTTCTCACCTGTTGATCAAGACACCGTTCTAAGATTCGGAAATTAAATTTAATCCGTACACGAGAAGTGATCAAGTATATGCCAGTACAGAGGCTGGTATGACCGCGAACAGATTAACGGCAATAGTATCTGAGAAGAAATTCATTACAGATAACCTCATGGTTATTAAAATCAAGCCGAACTCTCCGTTCGTTTATAGACCGGGCCAATATTGTACCGTCGGTTTCAACAGACGTGAAAGACCGTATTCTATAGTATCAGCACCACATGAGGAATACATAGAGTTATTTGTCGAGTTAGTAGGAGACGGAACCCTGACCCCAGATTTGTGGAAGGTTAAATCTGGGGATATTATTAACATCAGACCAAGGGCAGAGGGAATATTTACCCTTGACAACGATTATGATAACCATTTCATGATAGCAACAGTTACTGGCATAGCTCCCATAATAAGTATGATAAGAGACTCATTACACCACGGTTTGAATCCACATAAATTTTACATAATTCACGGAGCAAGCTTCGAGAAAGAGCTTGCATACAGGGTTGAATTGGAAAACCTATCAACTATACATGACGATATCTTTTATACACCGACAGTTAGCAGGCCCTATGATCCCGAAAACAACCGATGGGAGGGTGAGACAGGCAGGGTCAATAGTATTTTTTATAAATACATTGATAAATTTTCTCTGAGTCATGAAAATACATTAATATACGCCTCCGGACACCCTGGAATGGTCGACGATGTTATGACACAGGCAAGGGGAAAAGGATTCAGGGTCAAAGTGGAAAGATACTGGAGCAATTAGAAACTTATCATCAAAATCGTGAGGAATTCAAGGGTAAGCTAAAGATTCGAATTGAAACTGATAATCAAGAAGCTTCGATTGATTAAATCATTAACAAACGCACTCTTAAGTGTCATACCTCTCGAATCAACAGAAAAGAATTAAGACAGATTATCGACAACCTTTTTTCATTGATCATCCTGTTTTCGGAAGCAAATAAACCTGCTTCCGTATTGGATCTGCCTTCACTACAGTCAGCTTCAATTGCTCGCCTTCGTTTAAAACCGTCTCCGAATTAAGAGAGATTGGTACTTCCAAAAGGTAATCCGGAAGATAAACAGAAGCACCGGAGCCGGTCAAAGAGCTAATTATTCCCTTTATATCTTCTCCCTGAAGGTTTCTTATATGTTTAAATACCCAGTACTTTTCTCTGGATTTCTCAACTATCTTTTTTTCACGAAGCCCAAACTCGACGTAATGGAATATACTCTCGAGTTCTTCTATTGTGTAATACAACCCGCTTCCATCGAGAAAACTACACAATTGCCTTTGTGAAACCAAATCTAGATATCTCCTGATGGGAGAGGTTATCTGTACGTAGACATCCAACCCGAGTAGCATGTGCGGCTCCGGTGAGTTTCCGATTCTTGACGGTCTCAGAAATCTCACCGCCCTCAAAGGGAACAACGGATCTTCTTCGTCGAGTTCCCTAGCTTCTTTAGATATAGGGTCTGGCTGGGAGCGAAAGATCGCAGGGATGTCATTTATCTTGAAAAACCTTGCTGCTAACCAATTCATGAGAATCATAAACTCGGTAACAACTCTATGGGCTGTAGTATTCATATAATTCTTTCTAATTTCTATATTGCCATTATTATTTAACTTAATCTTCAGATCGGGAAGCTCCAGTATAAAGGCTCCCGATTCCACTCTTCTTTTTCTGAGGTTAAAAGCTATATCGATTAGTTTGGAACCAAGCTCATATCCCGATAGGCTTTCTTCCGCATTTTTGTAACTGAGATTTCGTTGCACATGGATTTTCGATTTGGTAAACCTGTAATGCTTAATTTTTAAATTTTCGTCAAATAAGACCAGGAGTGAAATTGCTTTTTTGGGGGATCCCTCCGTAAGGCTGAATTTCGTTCTTACCAAATTCAGCGGGAACATATGTATATTTCCTTCAGGGAGATAAATTGTTTCTCCTCTGCTCTTTGCCTCTTCATCTAACTGACTCCATCTGAGTACATAACTAGCAACATCAGAAATGTGAACCCCAACAATAAATCCCTCAGAGACTCTCTGTATTGAAATAGCGTCGTCTATATCAAGCGTGCCCTCATCATCAATGGTGAATGTTTCAACGCTAGTTAGATCCTCCCTCCCTTCAAAACCAGCATCACGGTTTATTATCGCTGAAACTTCTTCAGCAATCCGTTCTGAAAAATCGGACTTGAGACCCAGTCTTTCAATCAAGGGATCTTCATCTTCATTCCACTTTCCGGTTTTTATTAGGAACTCGACTGCATCATCTATGCTTCTTATGCCTATCTCGGAAAGAAATGATTTGGCATCAGCGGATCTTTCATATCTGTCAAGATACACTACATATCCCTTGATCAGTTCAAGGTATCTTTCGACAAACTTTGCTTCCGCGCCTTCTTCATCTACACCTTTTATGACAGCCCTTGCCCACTTTACGGCCAACTCACGTTCAACACGCTTCTTCTTCTCAGACTCCTTACGTTGAACCGTATCTTCTACTTCCCCTGCTGTCCTGGGCGTATACCCGCCGTCATTATTACTGAAATAAATGTCATCCTTTTCTAGTGCCCAAAAAAGCAGAAGTACCTCATCGTCACGAATATTATCCCTATTACTTTCTCCAAAATAAATATCAATCATTTGCTCCAAGGTTAAAAGATTTGTAGATTCATAGACACATTCCCAGAGGGTTTTTAAATCTACTGTTGCTTGCCTATCGTCGAGCTGTTTCCTGATCGTCCTAAGCCGGAGTTTTTTTTCTGAAAGAGTCAATTCATTCTCACACTTAATCCCTGTGGACAGTACTACCCTTTTCATATCCAGATCTAACTCATTTCCATCTTCTGTAAGTACCGATAGCTTCTCGGCGACATTTTTCCTTGCCAACCCCAATGAGAGATCCTTTCTTTTTCTGAATACAACCAACTCATTTACGATAGGATTCTTTCTAATCATCTTGAAACCTTACGAGGAACATTTTTCTTGCTTATTCAATGAAGAGGATTCTTGTGCATACAAGATATTGCACTTTAAATCTTAAAAAGAAAGTGAGGATTTATACTCTAATGCAACCTGTACAAAATCTCTAAAGAGAGGGCTTGGATTTATTGGCGTTGACTTAAATTCTGGGTGAAACTGACATCCCACAAACCAAGGGTGGTTTTGTAACTCTATTATCTCCACTAAGTTCCCATCCGGTGAAAGACCACTTAAAACCATACCATTTTTCTCGAAAATTTCCCGGTATTCATTATTAACTTCGTACCTATGTCTATGACGTTCAGATATCTCATCTGTCTTGTACGCGTTGTGTGCCAGTGTCCCTGATTTTAACGAGCAAACGTAAGCACCAAGCCTCATGGTGCCCCCTTTATCTTTTATCGACCTTTGTTGTTCCATAAGGTCGACGACCGGGAATGGGGTATCAGGAGCAAACTCGATCGTATGGGCACCAGTCAGCCCACATATATTCCTTGCGAATTCAACTACCGCCATCTGCATCCCGAGACATATCCCGAAAAAGGGCACCCGCCGTTCTCTGGCAAACGTCACTGCCTGGATTTTACCTTCGAAGCCCCTCGTACCGAATCCTCCTGGAACCAAAATTCCATGCACGTCACCAAGCAATGATTCTGTTCCATTTGATTCTATTTCCTCGGAGTCCACGTATTTAACATTAACTCGTGAATCATTTGCTATCCCGCTATGCGATAACGCTTCATGAAGGCTCTTATAAGAATCGTTATGACTTACATACTTACCAACAACCCCGATCGTAACATCCGACTTCGGGTTCTTGAGCTTTTCAACTATCTCTTTCCATCTTTTTATATCTGGTTTTCTGGTCCACATATTTAAAGATTCGACTATTATCTCATCTAGCCCTTCCCTGTGGAAAATTAAGGGAACCTCGTAAATCGTATCAACATCTTTTGCACTTATGACAGCTTGAATCTTTACGTTGCAAAAAAGCGCGATCTTTTCTTTTATAGCATTTGGAAGAAATCTATCGGTTCTGCAGAGAAGTACATCCGGCTGAATTCCGATCTGAAGCAAGTCTTTAACGCTATGCTGCGTTGGCTTGGTCTTCAGCTCTCCCGCTGGAGCGACAAAAGGCACATACGTTAGATGAACAAAGAGTGTATTCAGCCGTCCCAGGTCAGCCCTTAACTGCCTTACGCCTTCAAGAAACGGAAGACTTTCTATGTCTCCCACGGTTCCCCCAATTTCTACAATTACAACATCGACGTCTTTTGCTATATCCAGTATGCAGGATTTTATTTCATCCGTTATATGAGGGATTACCTGAACGGTAGCACCTAGATATTTACCTTCCCTTTCCTTGGTTATTACAGAATAATATATCTGCCCAGATGTAAAATTGTTCTTGCTTGTGAGATTTGCATGAGTAAAACGCTGATAGTGTCCTAGGTCTAAATCCGTTTCTGCGCCGTCATCGGTAACATAAACTTCGCCATGCTGTAATGGATTCATGGTACCTGGATCGATGTTCAGATAGGGATCGAGTTTTTGAAGTGTCACCCTCAATCCACGGCTTTCAAGAAGAGCACCAATGGAAGCGGCCGCGAGACCTTTCCCAAGGGAGGACATCACACCGCCAGTCACAAAAATAAATTTGGTCTTTTTCATAAGGCCGCATGCAAATTGTGAAGTAGATTGCCAACGTATACAGCAACTAACATTAATATATTCAATACTAAAAAATCATGCAAATCGATATAATTAAGCCGAATCAAATCACGATCTACTAAAAACAGTATTGCAGATTAGAGACTACTTACATAAAAGCCTCTTTAGTACTCTTACCGCCCGAGCCCTGTGGCTTATTTGATTCTTTTCATCTAAGGTGAGTTCAGCCATGGTTTTATTTAAATCTTTTAAGAAGAAGACAGGATCGTAGCCAAACCCGCTGGTACCTCTAGTCTTATGAAGAATTGTTCCTTCGCACTGGCCTTCAGCTATCACCTGTCTTCCGTCTGGAAACACCAGGGCAAGGCTACATACGAAGCAGGCCTTTCTATTGGTTTTATTAATCAGTTGCGATAGTAGTTTCGCTATGTTTCCTTCATCACTCGATTCCTCTCCTGCAAATCTTGACGAAAAAATTCCCGGTTTACCGTCGAGGACTTCGACTTCAAGTCCGGAATCATCAGCCAGACATATTTTACCTGTAAGAATACTTATATGACGCGCCTTCTTAAGGGCATTCTCCGAGTAAGTATTCCCATTCTCGATTACATCGTATACAGAATCTAACTTGCACAATGAGGACATTTTCTTCACCAGGCCTCTTAACAGTATTTTGAATTCTTTGATCTTTCCCGCGTTTCTAGAAGCGAGTATGACTTCGTCCAGCATGATTGCAAATTGATTCGACAAAATTTCTCTCTTTACTGAGAAATCGCCTCTTTCTGTTTTCTAACGATCCTTGTAATACCGATTCCTGCAAGATTCAACATTATATCTAATTGCTCCTTGCTGAACGGTTCTTTTTCCGATGTACCTTGAATCTCGACTATTTTCCCCGATCCAGTCATGGCGACATTCATATCCACCTCGGCAATTGAATCTTCCTCATAACAAAGATCTAGTATAGGTTTACCTTTCACCAGACCCACACTGACGGCAGCTATGAAATCATTAATCGGGTTTTCAGATATGAGACCCCGTCCCAATAGATGAAAAACTGCATATGTGAGAGCAACAAAGGCACCGTTTATCGAAGCGGTGCGCGTTCCACCATCAGCTTGAACCACGTCGCAGTCAAGTATAATCGATCTTTCCCCGAGTTTATTAAGATCTATTACCGCCCTGATCGCCCTTCCGATTATCCGCTGAATCTCCTGTGATCTACCACCCACCCTACCCCTAACAGAATCCCGGACTGTTCTCGTTTTTGTGGCTCTGGGCAACATAGAGTACTCGCTTGTTATCCATCCCGTACCGGTCCCTTTGAGAAAACTTGGAACCCCTTCCTCCACTGATGCCGAACAAAGTACCTTTGTATCTCCCATTTCGATAAATGCCTCACCTTCTGCATACTTCATATTTCCTCTAGTTATTCTTAATGGCCTCATCTCATTCCACTTTCTTTTGTCTGGACGCATCACTCTAATTTACCTTCTACAAATTATAAACTTTACCAAATAATAACATATTAATTTGACATAAATCACGAAATTTGTCTGTTCGAATTATTCATAATAAAGGTGGAGACGCAAAATTTTGCGTCTCTACTGCAAAACATAAGTTATTATCACAATTATGAAATTTTGAAATTACTATAAATTGACTATAAGTAGGATATTAATACTGGTGGAGGCGCTGGGAATCGAACCCAGGTCCGAGAAAGAGATTCACCCAGCTTCTACATGCTTAGCCCAGCATTCTATTCTCAAAGTGAAATCTCCGATGGGCAGGACTTTCACTTCCAGCTTGAGAATTTGCTTCATCAGTTTATGTCTCAAGCACCAGCAACTGACTAACCCGTCTAGTCGGCGTCTCATAAAAACCCAACGGGTGAGGCTTTTAGAGACGTCGCAGCTCTATTTAGGCTGCGAGTGCATTAATTGGTTCGGCACTTATACGTGCTCTGCCAGTTTTACGAGTTAACAGAAGCTCGACATGCTGCTCAAGCTATCCCATTCCCCGTCGAAGCCATTTCGCCCCCAAATTTGAAAGAACAACAACCAAATTCCATATCTCAAATTAGAAAAATCATATACACCGATCTCTGTGATTTGTAATTTGGAGTTTGTAATTAATCTATAGCATATAAGTATAACTATTGTCAAAAACAAACTCAATAACGTCTCTTCAAGGCCTTTTCAACCTCTCTTTCTGCGTCACGCCGTTTTATATCCTCTCGTCTGTCAAATAACTTTTTTCCCTTTGCAAGGGCCAACTCAACTTTTGCAAGGCCATTAGTGAAATAGATCTTAACCGGTATCAATGCATAACCCCTTATCTGTACCTTTCCAGTGAGTCGATTAATCTCGCTCCTATGAAGTAGCAATTTCCTATCCCTCTCTGGTTCGTGATTAAATCTGTTTGCACTTTCATAGGGAGCTATGTAACTGTTGATTAAAAACAATTCATCACCTCTTACGATCGCAAAGCTCTCTTTAATACTCGCCTTTCCGTCGCGCAGAGATTTAACCTCTGAACCCTTAAGTTCTATCCCAGTTTCATACCTTTCCTCAAGAAAGAAATCTCTTAGCGCTTTGGGATTCTTACAAACAATCTTTTGCATAAAATTAATATAATGATTGAATTATTGAATTCAATTTACCGATCTTTCTGCGACTTGAGAATCAATCCTATCGTGAGAGATACTGTCTATGAGAATCTGGTTTTTCAAAACCATTATTGGAACCCAGATGTGTTCCCCGAAATTTCAAGAAAACCTTTTCATTAAAGATGGTACTTTTTGATTCCTCATTAATTATATCACAGCCCACGTAGAGGTCGGCCAATGTGTTAACTAGTATAGCAATATTAACAGTCGGATACAAACATAAATTAATGTAACTTCTCAGATGTGAGACGAATCAAAAGACCTTGTTACTATCCAGTAACAATGTGACAGGCCCTGAATTTATCAGATCTACTTCCATCACTGCCCCAAATCTACCTGTCTCGACTTTCATCCCCTTTTTCTTTATTTCTTCTACAAAAAGATCATAGAGATTCACTGCAAGTTCGGGGGGAGCGGCTTCATCAAAAGATGGTCTCCTCCCCTTCCTGCAGTCACCATACAGGGTAAATTGGGAGACCACCAAAATCTCGCCGCCTTTATCCATAATTGAAAGGTTCATTTTTCCTGTATGATCTTCAAAAATTCTTAAACCCAAAGCCTTCTCGACCAGGTATTCGACGTCCTCAATTGAATCATCACCTTTAATTCCCAACAGGAGAAGTAATCCCTCGCCGATCCTTCCCACGAGTTCTCTGTCGACTTCTACTCGGGCGTGTTTAACTCTCTGCACAACCAGTCGCATGGATCTTATGCTTGATTCAATAAAAGTAGATTTTCCGAATTAAAAAATTTAATTAACACATAAGATATCACTTTCGCGATTTTTTAATACCTATTTTTCACCCTCTTTAACTATATTCAATAGTTTTTCAATACTTCTATCATCCACGACAGATGATAGATAAGATAATAATTCGGAAAGTCTGTCTGAGGTTCCAAAGGTCAATCTGATTTCCAGATCATTACCTTCAAAGAAGGGGGAATGATATAAAGTAATATCTTTAGGAAGGTTAAAACCGCTTAGGCATGTCTTATAATTTTCTTCAACTTTGCTCAAGGTAGGGTATCTCAATCTTCTTAGTGCATGTCTAAACTCGTTCTTTCCTCCAACACCACCTATTTCAGATGAGATGCGGTCGATTATTTTACCAATGGACACTTTGTCCCTTGATGCCACCGCAACTAAATCTCTGATCATTTCTCTAGTTTCATTGTTGTTAAACTTAAACCTCCTAAGGATCCTCCTAAGAATTTCAAGCCTATTATCCCCATCCACTTCACTCAACGAGAGGACCTGCTCTAAAGAGATCTTTTCTGTATAGCAAGCCTCCCTAATTTCGCTCTCTAGGCCTGTCAAAGACATGAATCTTTCAAGGTTTTTTCTTGTGGCTCCAATTCCGATCAGTGGTAGGACTTTCTGAATTAGGTCATTATCATTTAAATCGCATAAGAGCTTAAATTTGAGTATCAGCTCGGCCTTGTCGATTTCATTTAACCTTTGCTGATTTTCATAAAGTACAAATTTTAGACAATCCTCATCCGACAGCTCGTCCATCTCATATACAATGGATGGAATTTCATCGTATCCTATCTGCTTACAAGCCTTAATCCGTCTCCATCCGGATATGATTTGATATTTATCCCCATTCCTTCTTAAGGACGGTGGATTTATTACCCCAAGTTCCTTAATGGAATTTTGGATACCAGTGTCATCCTCTGAAGAGCTAATTAAGAATGTCTTATCGTGAAAATCTAGAGCTTTTAATTGAACGGCTTCAAACTTCATCTAAAAAAGTGTGATGACACCTATAGAAGTCCCGATTATACCTAGAGGAGCCAAATCGACGGCAGTGTCAACTCCCTTATCAACCTTTTTTAAAGTGTTCTGGGCGTCAAAATATAGAGAGTCATCGTTAACGAGCTTACCCAGCGTTCCTTGTCCACTATTGATCTTTTTCAGGACTGAATTGAGATTCGTAGCAGCCTCATTAGCCTGATTATAAAGCGAATCGTCGTTGAGCAGCTTTCCCAGTGTACCCTTTGAAGTGCTCAGGCTATCACTGAGCTTGGCGAGGTTTGACATCGCTGACTTGGTTTCGTCAAAGAGGGACGGGTCAGTCACAAGTTTTCCCAAAGTTCCCTTTCCCTCCTTTACGGATGATGAAATGTCATTGATATTAGCCAAAGCACCTTTGGCTTCTTCATAAAGGGAATCGTCCTTCAATAGCTTTCCGAGAGTTCCTTTCCCCTCTGAAAGATCCCCGAGGACCGAATCAACGTTATTTATGATCTTGGTAATCTGTTCCTTGTTTTCACCTAACACATCAAATGCTGCAAATGCCGAATCCAAAGAGCTAACAGCGGACTCCACCTTTGCGAGGATTTTATTTATATCGGCGGGTTCCTCACTGGCAATTACTGATCCAGGAGCTGCCACTGGGCTTTCGGGAGACCCGAACGAAATGTTGACATAGCTAGTTCCGAGAAGCCCTGTGAGCTTTATACTTGCTACAGAATCCTTTTTAATAATCACTCCCTTCTTAACGCTCATAATAACCTCTATCCTGTTATCCGCTATTCTTATGGTGGATATAGTACCGATGTCTACGCCGTTGAGCCTAACGGGATTACCCTCCTTGAGTTCGTCTACTGATTGGAAATAGGTTTTGAGTTTGTATTCACCCCCAAGGAATCGTATACCTCCAATGAATTCAAATATGGCGAGAAGAATAAGCAAACCTACAATAAAAAAGACGCCCACTTTAAACTCTGTACTCATGCATTATTACCTCCCTGTGGTCTTTCAAACTGCTCTCTTATAAATGATTGAACCATGGGATTTGTACTCCTTTCTATATCTCCAGGTGAGCCGACTTCTATTATGAGCCCCTCGCTCATGAGAGCGATTCTATCTGCGATGTGGAACGCTAAATCAACGTCATGTGTAACAACTATCTGAGTAACCTCCACGTGCTCTCTGAGACTCAGAATAACATCACCTATAGTTCGGGTCATCATCGGGTCAAGCCCCGACGTAGGTTCGTCAAAAAGAATGAGATCCGGATTCATAACCAAGGCTCGTGCTATAGCAACCCTTCTTTTCATTCCCCCACTTAACTCATTCGGCATATTTGTTTCCTTCCCATCTAAGCCGAGTATCGATAGAGAATCAGAAACGATTCTATCTATCTTTTCTTCTTCCCTGAATATCTTATGCTCCCTAAGATAAAGGGCGATATTTTCTTTTACAGAAAGCGAGTTAAATAGTGCAGATGATTGAAAAACCATCGCTATTCTGTGCTTCTTACTAAAACCAGGGCTGTTAATATCCTCGCCATTGATATAAATGTTTCCAGAGTCAGGCTTCTCTAAGCCGATAATATGCCTGAGCAATATAGTCTTCCCCGCACCACTCTTTCCCAGGATTACTATAGTTTCGCCTGGTATTATATCGAGGTCTATCCCCTTTAGGACATGGTTATCACCAAAGGATTTTTCTAGCTTTTCTATCTTAACACCCACAGCCGAGCTTTCTAAATATTCGTGTAAAAACTTTCCCGGCCCTTTCAACTCGTCCTGATCAAGAATATGTTGTTTTGTTGCCACTGTCTTCTAATGTTAATCTAATCCGAATACAATTAAAAGCCTCGAAATAAAATAATCAGAAACCAATATCGATATAAAGGATAGCACTACTGCTTTTGTAACCGAAGTCCCGATTTCCCTCGGCCCACCCTTTGTTTTAAGTCCGACATAACAACATACAATCGATATAATCACTCCAAATATCATTGCCTTGATTAAACCATTAAATATATCTAATGGTTCTATTAGTTCAGAAAGATTTCTATAATAGATCTGGAAAGAAATATTTATCTCGGGATTAACTGCCGCAATGATGGCCCCACCAAACCAGCCTATTAGATTCATATAAATAACCAATATTGGAAGAGCGATCATACTGGCAAGAAACCTTGGCATCACCAGAAAACGCACAGGGTTAATATCCATGGTCTTGAGGGCGTCAATTTCTTCGTAAACACTCATAGAGCCTATTTCCGCCGCCATAGCGGACCCGACTCTACCTGCCACGAGAATAGAAGCCATTACTGGCCCCAATTCCTTTACCAGTGACAGGCCAACCAAGCCACCAATGTTCTCTTGAACACCAAACTGCGCCAGGGTTGGTCCTGTTTGTAAAGCGAGAACAGCCCCAATAAAAAGGGAAATTAGCGCCGCCACTGGAAGGGTGTGATTTCCTATCTCACGAATTTGAGCGAATACCTTTTCCCGATTATCTATCGCGGCTTTGCACCAAAAGATGCTTTCTATAAGAAGTGTGAGGATTTCACCTGTGGTTTGAAAAAAGGTAGTTATACTGTTCACTGACTTCCTCCGATATGTTTTCCTCTTGCTCCCTCGAACCTATAGTGATTGGAATAAATAGAAACTTCAGTTTCCTCTTCGTACCAATATTTTGATAACCAAAAAGACCGCCAAAAAAATGAGTCTTAGATTCCCCTGCTACACGAGTGTAAGAGAATATCGGGATGATTGGCTGTAAAATCACCTTGGTAGTTTCCTCGCGGGATTCCGTCCTGAATGTGTTCCACAGAAAGGAGGTGACTGTTCTCCCATCACTATACTTTTTCCATTCAAAAAACCGCCAAAGGGGTGAATAGTTTCTTTCCAATCCGTCGACGCCAAAAACCAATGGCTCGAGGAGAGAAATAAACTGAAATGATCGATTTCCTTCGTTATCCCTCCTATAACTGAAAAGGGGCCAACTATCTATCCTCCTGCCACTTGTTCCACCCTCAATTGTTGGCTCATCTTTGACATCCTTGTAGAGAAAAAATAAGATGGATTTACTGTCCCTTCTATAATCCTCAAGTTTCACGGAACTATACCTATAGAGTGGCCAAAGTATAAATCCATCACTATCTTGACGCCCTTCTCCACTTGCTTCTTTACTATCCTCCGAGTAGAAAGGAACTACCCTCCCAGCTCCTCTTTCACCCACAAAATGAGCATAAAAGGGGAAAAATCTATTCCCTTCTCTCGTGCCCCTTGTGAACCCGATAAATGGCCAAGGTGAGCTTAATTGCGTGAACCCCTTTTTTTCATCTTCAACATAATTGAAAAAGGGCCAGAAATAAGTCTTGTTCGTGAAATCAGGAGATTCAAAGCTTGTGTAAAAGGGGAAGATCGCGAATGTTTTTCGTTCTTCATCATAAAATGTTTTTTTTCTAGACATAAAGATTGGCCAAAGCACAAACTTGTCGTCCAGCTTTCCCTCCTTTTTCCTATAGCCAAAAAGGGGCCAGAATCTGAAACCGCGCTGACCACCACCTTTATAATATCCAAAAAATGGCCAAAGAAAACTACTGTTAATCTCCTCACCATCTCTTGTCTGCAGGAATAAAGGGAAGAGGACAAAACTGATCTCATCCTTATAAAATTTATTTTTCAGATTTCCAAAAAATGGGAAAAATGCAAAGTAGCTATTCTCTTTATTTTCAGCGCTCTTTGAGAATATAAATGGGAATAGATTAAATTCTTTTTCATCAAATCCATTCTTTGTTTTTTCCGATTGGAGATAAAACAAATACACAAGAAACTGGAATCTCCAATTATCGTCTCTTCTATCATACGTTGCAAAGGGATAAAGCATATCAAACTCAGTTGAATTCTCCTCTCTATTGTTGATAAAGTAGAAAAGGGGCCGAAATCCAAACTCTGTCGCTTCGTCGCTTCTCTTCGATGTAATGAACGGTCCCACGGCATCTATCTCCGTGGCATTTGATTTCGAGTCCTTTTCGGTGGTCAGCAAAGGACCTAAATTAATGCCTTCGGCACAAAGAGATATATTTGCAAAAACAACTAAGGATAGCAATTCGAAGTATAAAAAAATAAGCGGTTTGAACACTCTATCAATCCTGACCAGCTTAAAATGGGGTTTGTTTGTAAGGTAAGCTCCATGTAAACAGTTCATACATAGACGCGAGGTACCCTTTTACCGGTTATTGACAAAATTTCATATGAAATTGTCCCAGCCCACCTTGCAACGTCTTCAACCGTTACCAACTCATCTCCAAAAAGGACGACTTCATCGTCTTCTTTTATTCCAGGTACATCCGTTACATCTATGATTGTAAGATCCATACACACCTTCCCCACCACGGGTGCACTACAGCCTTTTGTTGATACCTTAGCGCGGTTGGAAAGGGTCCTCATATATCCGTCAGCGTAACCAATTGGCAATATAGCAATAACCGTAGGCCTCTTAGTAATAAACGTACCACCGTAGCTTACAGGAATGCCCGACGGAACCTGCTTTAGCTGCATCACCCTAGTCTTTAACTTCATGACAGGCCTTAACTTAACCTTTTGATCAATGCCCGAACCATATAGCATTATTCCCGGCCGTACAAGATTCAAGTGCGATGCTGGGAACCTCTGAATAGCTGAGCTATTCGCTATATGAAGGTACTTCGGAAAAACACCTGCCTGATTCACAATTGAGTGAATATCCTTAAATATTCTTATCTGCTTCATAGTGTAATCCACAAGTTCCATATCGGCATTTGCAAGGTGGCTAAATAGACCTTCCATCTTTAAATTCTTAAAACGAAGAATTTCATCCATGAAGCCATGAAGCTCCTGAATCCCTACTCCGAGCCTCGTCATCCCTGTATCTATCTTTAGGTGATAGCCTACTTGTACGCCGAGTTTGCTTGCGTAATGGTTAAGGATAGACGCAATTCGGAGCGAATAAACAGTAGGCGTTAATCCGCACTTAACGACGGTTTTAACTTCATTTGGATTTATTCCGGCCAATACTAATACGGGGGCTTTTATACCCGATTCCCTAAGTTCTAGAGCCTCATCGACCGTTGCCACACCAAACAGTTGTGAACCACACAATTCGAAAAGAGCTTTACTCACAGCGATCGCGCCATGTCCATAGGCATCCGCTTTGACAATCGACATGATACCGGCGCCGTTACGAATCAGCTTTTTAACATGAAGAAAATTTGATTTAAGTGAATTGATATCAATTTCAGCCCAGGTCGGTCTCATAAAGTATTAACTATATAACTCCAATTCCACCTTTATTCAGTCCGTTATCAGTCAAGGCTAATAAAAACTTCCTTCATGTCCTTTGATGTAAGTCTCGATACGGTGGTTATACGATCACTGAATTTCTTCAGCGCTTCTGGAGATTCCCTTCCCGTTAAATCAATTAGCACAGAATATATCTTAAATTTAAGCTTATGCTTTAATTCTAAAAATCCGTTTAACCACTCGTCACCAACATCACACTCCCCATCCGTAATAAACACAACATCACCTTTTTTGAATTTCGATAGACTTAAAAGCACCGACGCCTTATCGAGAGGGTCCTGGAAGTCAGTCCCCCCTCCAGGAAAATATTCAGCTAGTTCGATTATATCATTCTCCGACATTCCCCAGCTATTTCTCACCTTCGACTCGAAATACTTTAGTGGCGATCCTTTCGATGAATATACTATTACTCTGAACTTCCTCCTCTGCCTCTTCGCATAGTCGAGAAGCGTCATGCATACAGCCTTTGACCATATCTCTTTGTCTCCGGACATTGACGAACTACCGTCTAAACAGACAACGAGAGGCCCCCGGCCCTTTTCTAATCTGAGATAATATTGAAGAAGCTTTTCTTCAATAAATCTTTTCATGAAATCTTTCCTGAGAAGTTTATGACTTAACGTTAATAATTCGGAAGGGATTATTCGACCAAGATCAGACCCGTTGGAGACATTATATACTTCACTACCCGTTTTTGACCACACCTTTCTTCTAGAGGTTAACATTTCCTCCTTAAGGCTACCAACCATGTTTGACAGCTTTCTTAGTTTCTCACTTTTAATCAACTTGGATGCCAGATCAATTTTCTTTCCTAAGGCTTTTTCTACCGGAATCCCCATTGAAGATCCCCACCCTCTTATTTCATCTTCAGCCTCTTCAACCCTATCTCTAGCGATAGCCAGAGAGGATTGTATTTGTTTTTCAATTTTCTTATCAAATTTTGCCAGTATTTCTTTTTGCTCTTTAATGAGGTCTTTAAGCTCTCCCTCTACAGCGTTGAGCTTAAAATCAGCATTCTTTTTTTCATGTCTTAATTTCTTATTCTTCATGTTTTCTAGAGATTTGGCTTTATCAATTTCTTCCCATGTCTTTAACTGTTCTTCATAGTCATTATGGCTTTGTACCGCTGCACTAATCTCCCACTCCCGAAGAAGTGTTTTTTTTGAAATACCTTCATCAGATTTGATCCATTTAATCAATTCTTCACCTAGTATCAAGGTCGCAGCTGCAGACTTAAATCCATCAAGCACTGTTTCATCCCTCAGACTTTTATAAGTTCCACTCGAATGAGCCATTTCAATTATCATTCTGCCCAACGTAAAACGTTCATTATTCCCGTCTCTCGATATTATGAGTACATTTAGTTTGTAGAAGCTAGCAAACAGATCCAAAACCAAGGATCGAAAGTCGGGTACGAGATTTGAACCGCGATCGATCAGATCTTGCAGTTCTTTAGATGTACCCTCAAGCTCTGAAAATAATTCTCTATCATATGAGTCGGTTTCTATTATCTCCGATGACATAAGTTTACTCACCTAAAGTAACGTAACACGGCCGCCTAGATGTATCAATAAAAATTTATCATGATAAAATAATCCGTCGACCCAAAAATCTGATATTTGTCTGAATTTTCATGGAAATAAGTATCAAAGAAATAAAGGCTGTAACCGTTATAAGTATGATAATGGGGCTCCGGCTTTTGGGAATTTTCTTCATTCTACCTGTTTTTAGCGTATACACCATAAACTATCCGGGAGCGACCTTGGCTCTTACAGGAATTGCATTTGGCATATATGCACTTTCGCAGAGCCTTTTGCAAATACCCTTTGGTTGGGCCAGCGATATTTTCGGGCGAAAGTCAATTATGATAATAGGACTATTATTGTTTTCTTTTGGTAGTCTTCTATGTGCCATGGCTGGAAGCATAAATCAGTTGATCTTGGCGCGTGTAATACAGGGAAGTGGTGCAGTAGGAGCTGTAGCAATCGCTGCGCTAGGTGATTCCACACGACCTCAGATCCGAGCTGAGGCTTTCACAATCACGTCAATCATCATTGGGGCTTCATTTATAATTGGTCTGATAGGCGGGCCTTTTATTGCTGCTAAACTTGGTTTTAAAAGTCTTTTTTACACGCTTGCGTTGTTGGGTCTTATTGCTCTGACAGCCACAGTCTTTCTTTTCCCTAAAATCGATGCCCATCCTGAAAATAAACAAATAACAAGCATTTTAGCACTTATTAAAGAAATAGAACTCCAAAGAATTTACTTTGCTTCGTTCGTTAATTCTCTTATCCTAAATGTTTTCCTTTTTATATACCCACTGAGTTGGATATCGCTTGGTGTAGAAAAATTAAAACTGTGGAAGATTTATGTTATAATCCTACTGCCAAGTGTTCTAATAATCTTCCCATACATCAGATATGCTGAGAAAAAAGGTAAATTAAAACTACCCACGAGAGCCGGATGGATCGTACTGCTAATTAGCTACTTATTATACCTTTTCACTGGAAACAATACTTGGATACTGTTCCTTTCAGGCATAGCACTTTTTTTCGGATATACACTTTATCAGTCTGTTCTTCCCGCCTTTTTAACAATGAGAGCAGCGCCATCTAGCCGTGGTGCAGCAAGCGGGTTTTATAATCTTTCAAATTTTTTCGGAGCATCCCTGGGAGGAATGCTCGTCGGATATCTCTACCATATGAATCAGTACATACCATTGGTTATCGGTTTACTCATTATATTACTCTGGGGATTTATTGGGTTGCCTAACCAACCATCTAAAATGAATGATTAGAATTCAACATTTAATGTTTAATTTCCCGAGAGCATGGATTAATCATTGGTTTTGAATCTGTATTCGCCTTTTATAAAATCAAGGTATAATGAATTAATAGGATCTCACGCCATGATTGGCCTATGCTTAATTGACACCTTAAATTGTCCAATTAGACTAACATTCAACATGCGAACCTTTAAAGTCTAAATTCCATATTAAAACCTACATTATATTAGGATTCATGATATGACAGGTTCAATCATCAATCTACGACAATATAAATTCGAACAAGCCGAAAGAGACTTGAGATTAAAGCTAATAGATTTTACTCATCGTCCTCAGATACAGGCTCAGATCGGTGAGGCTTTCTACATTTGGAAGAACGACCCCGAGCTTATTCAACAATATTACAAGGAAGAAGAGATCAGCGACATCACATTCACTAAGTTCTTTGATTGGTTCATATACGATTTCAAGCTTATTGATATTGGTACAAGCGTGATCGAGCTTTTCTACGAGCAGGAGGCTGATTCGCTATCTAATTTTGAAAAATCCATATTGAGGGATTGGCTAAACAGCACATTTAGTTATTTTGATGTAGAAGGGGTAGCTACAAATGAAGGGTGCAACATAAGAGACATATTTACTGATGAACTTATCTTCGTAACTGATAATTCTGCCTCTAAGCAGGTTAAGATCTCCGATATAATCGGGGCAAGGCTTATAACAACCGACAAAAATACCTTTTTTTCGGGTGTATTATCAGTTTACCCACAAACCTTTAAATCGATCATCCTTGACTTTTATAATCGCGAATTTAAAGAGTTTAAAAAAACATTTGGGAAAAAATCTAGTCATCATGATTTCCTAAAAAATTGGGGCTTTCTCATTGGCAACTATTTAGAGCATATATTGGAGCATTCTCGTTTTCTAACCCCCGATGGGGACGAGCTGGTTTTTGCAAGAGCAGACTACAGTTTTGTCGATCTCAATCTCGTTGTCTCACAAATCAGGGAAATCAAGGCAATACAGGAAGTTAGTGGCGGGTCAGACGAGCTCAGAGTTTTCGTCTTGTCCGACGCAGAGAAAAAAAATATCGATACGATAATCGAGGTCGAAGTTGGAAAACTTTCGATTCAAGCACATTCTACAGATTCTTTTAACAGGGCAAAGGCAGTCATTGAAAAAAGACTAAAGGGGCTAATTTCGCATAGAGGGGATTCAACGAAACATCCAGATTCCTTAATAAATCATAAGTCGTTGGTGATAGCTAAACAGAAGAAACCACCATTTGGAGTCAGAAACAAGAAGGAAATGGAGAGAATTCTCGACGAATACTACGATGATTGGATTGATGAACCTATAGATGCCCTGAATGGCAAGTCCCCAAGAGAAGCATTAAAAACGAAATATGGAAGAAACAAATTAATCTCAATATTATCTGAACTCGAAAGACTGTATCAACATGCAAAAAAGATGGGTGAACCTTACTACGATATTAAAAAATTACGAAATAAACTCAAGCTTTAAATTGTCTCAGATTGTTATCCTTCCCACTATAGAGAAAATCCAATACCAATACAAGTAAGGCTGCAAAAGAGATCTGAAGGACTACTACTGAACCTAGTTTGAGATAGGCAAATGATGGACTGATATAACGAATAAGCCATCCAGCAGTTATATCACCAAATGCCGACGTATATGATGTCAGGATAATTATTAACTTCCACACATTTTTAATTTTCGAAAAGAGTATGAGATGATTGAGAGTAACCAGAATAATAGCCATGGAAAAGAAATGGAAATGAGACTCCTCTAATAATCCCAAATAGCTCTTTGGCTCTCTGAAATTCTGTTCTGATCCTCTGTAATAATCAACTATGGATTGATAACTAAAACCGATCTTAAAATACAGAAGAAGATTGGTCAGCCAAAGGAAAAACAAAAAGACCAGAGTAAAGACAACGATCAGCTTAAGGAGGCTATTATTCCTTATATCGTTCGATATAAAAAACTTCATTCCGGACCCTTCCCTTTTACAGCTACCTGGTAAATAGCCAATATACTTCTGATGGATTTCAATAACGAATTCGATGTAATGGTTGCCCCCGTGATGTTTGGTATACCCCTGCCTAACCAGAGAGAATCGTCCAGAGGTCTATTTTGATACAGCTGTAGCCAACTATTAGATGGCATGTATTCCGAGGGCTCAAAAAAGGCTAAAATCTCAGTTAGCTTGAGAGTTCCCTCAGGATTTATCACAATAATCACAGTCTCGGTCTTTGTTCTTAAATGATGCGTATCGATGACTGCGTAACCCAGTATTTCATTCCCCTTTTTCCCCTCATAAAATACATAAAGCTTCGAATGAAGCTTTGTTTTTGCTATGGACTCTATCTCCTGAACCTGTTCGTTATTTAAAAAGATGTTTCTTTTTAAAATATTATCCGCATCCGGAAACACATGTTTTAGAGCTTCTTCCCTCGTCATAAACACTTTGCAAAATGCCAGGGAATAAAGCAAGACGACAAGCGACAGGGTGAAACATAAAATCATCATCTTAGACATAGTTAAGAGCTTATTTTGGCTCGAATCCAGAACGGTAAAGGTTATGATTTTTTTAACAACCGCTTAATTTAACCTGAATTAGAAAACATATCCAAGACCTAAGTTAAATTCGTTCTGTCCGGTTCCGGCTTCGTTGTCATTCCATCTATAGTCAGCCTTGATGACAACCTGCGGTATCGGTTTGTAATTGATACCGAAAGCCAGGCTCTGACGATCATTAGCCGGATTCGTAAAAAACCCCGAAGGCACTCTATGCTGTGTATTATATTTTTCATATCTAACAAATGGCGCAAAATACTGGAAATATTGCCCAAAGTTTGCCAGTGATAATACATTATAGGCACCCACAATGTACCAACCCCATTGCTGACTTCCGACCGATTCGTCCCCCGTAAAACCATTGTTCGCATTGATCAGCGATACATCGTCAAGAAATGTCCACACAAGGAGGCTTCTGCCCTCGAATCCCCTGTATTGCACTTGTACGTCACCCTCATACATCTGGAAAAATCCCCCTATCTTCTCGCCATTGAGAGGCGACTCAGGATTGTCTACAGTTTGGTCTTGTCCAGTATTACCGAGAAAGAGCGAACCACCGAACTTCAACCCAGGAAATGGATCATATTCCATCCTGCCCACGAAAGCCACATTATTTGCAAGGGCCCTGTTACCATTCTGCCTCGCACCCCTGTTGCTCGAAGCAGTAAAGCCCCTGGAATCGAAGCTGTCCATTACATAGGCCTTATAAGTGAGTTCGCCGGGTACATACTCGCTGAAGCCGCCAAAGAGACCAGCGCCAACCTCCCTCCAGGTAGTTGGGATTATAAACCTCTCGACGTCTGGCCTTAACACCCCAAAGAAGGTTGTGGGCTCATGAACCTCATTGATTATGCCAAAAGGAGCTAATACTAAGCCTCCTCTTAGGTTTGCCGCTTCGGTAAGGAGAAAATCCAGATATGAAAACTCAACGGAAACCTCACCGGCCTGGCCGTTTAGGTTCTCGTCAGTGGTAGCATGCTCAAACTCTATCTCGGAGTTAAATATGATTCTGTCATTAAATTTATAACCGAAATACATCACCGCCCTCTGGGTATCGAGGGTGTTATCCCTGTCCTCCTGGAATTGACCAATTATTTCACCATAACCCCCGATTGAAATACCCTGATCTGTTTTATACACCTTTGAAGCTGCTGGTCCCATGCCAAATACCTGTTCATATGTGGGCTCTTCAACTATCGCAGCGGATTTTATGTTATCTATCTCTTCGGCAAGAACACTAATTTTTTCTTCAATTGATTTAAGTCTTTCCTCGGGCAATCCCTGAGTTTTTAAATCTTGAAGTTCCTTGGTTACCGCATTCAGTTTTCTCTCTAGTTCTTCTATCTTTTGCTCTTGAGTCATTTCCTGAGCTACCTTTTTAACGCTTTTAGTTTCTTCTGCCCGTTCGGTTCTATGCTCAGGTGTCTCATTTTTACTTTTTAAAATCTTTTGAAATTGTCTTTGGCCTTGAGATAGCTCTTCGGCATGAACCATCTTTGAAAAGAAGAAAAACGAGATAGCAAACACGAACACTATGACCACTCCCAGTAGCTCATTGTTATTATGGTGTTGATTTATCATTTTGCATCCTCCTTAAAGTGATAAGTTGATATTATGGATACATCGCATCCATAATATCCATAAAGATGTGGTTTGTCAAGACTTTTCTCAATAATTACAGGTAGTTAGATGCAACATATTATCAGTCGATAATATTTGTCAAATAGGAATCTTTCGAGCGGACAGAAAAAAAGTCTGAGCCGCGTTGTAGTCTATATGGTTCGAATGAACTGCGTTGAGAAAGATGCAGCATAAATGTGAAATTATAGTGCAGAATAATCAGCGATACATTTGTGAATGTCGATTCTCATAGTCGCGAAATAAGAACTGCCAAGGCGCCTCTTTAATAATTGGCAAAAGGAGAAATAAATTTCATTGTCGAACTAACGTGTAGAGTTTTTCACTAATTATGTTAATGTTTTTTCATAACACTTAACATTTATGAAAGATAAATGCGCGTAATAGTTGCAAAGCCTAGGGGATTCTGCGCGGGGGTAGATCGCGCAATCGAAATCGTAGAGCAGGCACTTGGTATATATGGCCCTCCCATATACGTGCGTCATGCAATAGTCCATAACAATAGGGTGGTAGAGTCTCTTAAAGAGAAAGGAGTTAGGTTTGTCGAAGAACTCGACGAGATTGAGGACAAGGACGCGCGAGTCATATTTAGCGCTCACGGTGTTAGTCCTTCCGTATTAAAGGATGCAAGAGAAAGAAGCCTAGAAGTAGTTGACGCAGTCTGTCCATTGGTGACAAAAGTCCACAATGAAGTAAGACACTATGCGGACTTGGGATACACGATCATCCTGATCGGACATAGAAATCATGTGGAAATTATTGGAACAAGCGGTGAGGCCCCTGACAAAGTTGTAGTTGTTGAATCATTAGAAGAAGCAGAAGACCTTTCGGTACCCGATCCTGAGAAAGTCGCTTATGTTACACAAACGACATTGAGTGTAGATGACACGAAGGATATCGTTGAAGCACTAAAGCGAAAGTTTCCCTGTATAATAAGTCCGTCCAAACTTGATATATGTTACGCAACTCAGAATAGACAGGACGCCGTAAAGGAGCTTTCAAAACTCGCCGATGTAATTTTCATAATGGGTTCTCCCGAGAGCTCGAATTCCAACCGACTCGTCGAAGTAGCAAAGTCAGCTGGCGTTAAAGAGGCATATTTGATCGAGGGGGCGAATAATCTTAAACAGGATATGTTTCAAGAGGATATGGTTGTTGGTCTAAGCTCAGGGGCTTCAACCCCTGAAACGGTTGTCCAGGAGGTCATCGAATGTTTGGTAGCATTTGGTGCTGATAGTATTAGAGAACTTGATGGGAAGGAAGAACACACAAGGTTCCCTTTTCTGGATTTGTTGAAACTCGACTGACCCTTTATAGCTCTAAGAAACGATGGTCAGATAAAACAAAGCCTGTAAAAAAACTATTCTCAACACATCTTATTCACAACGGCTTTCGTTTATGTCTTACAACTTGTCTTGTGCTTTTAACCTAAAATTACTTGCGTGAATGTGTTCTCAAGAATTTTAAGGATTTGTGGCTAAATTCATTCGATGTTTAAAAGGATAAGGAATAAGAAAAACCTTCAATGGGTTACTTTAGCTTATCTACAATGTGTTGACTGGAAAAGAATTTTGTTATTATAATTATACAGTAAGCTGTTGTTTAAGTATTTAATTAAATCGTGTAGCTATATAACATAGAATGAAAAAGGTAAGAAGTATTTCACTCATAATCATTTCCGCTCTTCTTATGGGAACGGCTGTGTGCTCAGAAGAAGACTATTCATCTAATCTACGAGTTGTTTTAGAGCCTACATTTCATTGCGCAGCAGATCATCTGCATATTCCCGGAAAGGTTGAAAACAATTCAGATAAAGCCGTAGGTAAGGTGAAAGTTGAAGGTAGAACATATGATGAAAATGGAAACATTATTTCGTCGACTACTTCATGGGTAATGAGCGACAGCATCTTACCGGGAAAGTCGGCCCGGTTTAATCTGGAATTCCTCGATATAACAGGTCCTATCCACGATAAGGTGAAGAATTATGACGTAAAGATCATTGAAGTTCAATAGTATTCCGTCCTTTAAAATCATTTTTTGATTGAGGGAATATTCATTAAAATATTTCTGATTATAACCCCTTCATTAAATATTTACATAATACTACCGCTCTCTGAGAACGGCATCAGTTTGAAATTGGGGGCTTCGGGTGACTGCACCAGCAAACTAGCAAATCATCTAAATCTTAGAATCTGACTAAATTACTGGACTTATCGACTTGTTGCTAACTTAAAGACAATGCGAAGAAATGAAATTAAGGCTAAAGTTATTGTTAATCAAACATACTCAACAAATTGCGCAGCAAAATCATGTCATCCATTCTAAAAGGAAACTAAGATGAAAAAAATAAGAATCGCAGCGATCCAAATGTGCTCGAAACAGGATCGTAATAGGAATCTAGAATCCGCTTTAAAACTTATGAAGCAAGCCGTGACAGATGGCGCTGAACTAATTGCATTACCCGAGAATTTCTCGTTCATAGGTAGTGAGTCAGAGAAGATCAAAATGAGCGAGGATTACAATCATGGGCCGAGTGTCAATTTTCTTAAGAAATTCGCGATGGAGCATGGTGTAGCATTGGTAGGCGGCAGTGTTCCCTTGAAGACATCTTCTAAGTCGAAGGTTACAAATACGTGCATAGTATTTGATATGAAGGGTCGCGCCGTAGGTCGATACGACAAGTTACATCTTTTTGACGTCGCCCTGAATGATGAGAACACCTTTAGAGAATCGAAATATATAAAACCTGGTAACAGTGCAGTCACAGTTCAATTGTTTGGACACATCATGGGCCTCAGTATCTGCTATGACCTGAGGTTTCCAGAACTTTATCGTGCTCTGACATTACGGGGTGCAGAAATCCTATTCGTACCGTCGGCATTTACACTTTATACAGGAAGGGACCACTGGGAAAGCCTTCTACGTGCCCGCGCCATAGAAAATCAGTCTTATGTTGTTGCGCCAGCTCAATATGGTAAACACAGTTCCGGCCGAATATCTTACGGTAGAACAATGATAATAGATCCTTGGGGACAGATTTTATCACAATGCCAAGACAAAGAAGATTTAATTACCTGCGACATCGATTTTGATTTCTTGGATGATGTTAGAAAAAGGCTCCCATGCCTTGAGCATATGCGCAGAGAAATGTTTGTTTCACATTAGATCGAAGAAGTAGCTCAAAAAGAAATATAAAATCCAAAATCTAAAGACAAACTGACGCCAAAAATATATGATGGACGAATGATGTTACATACACTTTGACATCAATGGCGAAGGTAGTGAGAGACGATCTAACTGGCCAATTTAACGAGAAAGCAAATGAGCTGTTTGAAAATCTTATTACACCTATTTTCAAAGAGCTGATCGAGGAGTATGGAGGAAAAAACGGATTTGAAGGAAAGGTCGCTCCCGATAAACCCGCAATAATGGGTATAAGAAAGCATAAATCCCTTATGATCAATCATGCTGACGGAATGGAGATGATTATTTGCGCCTATTGGATTGAAGGACATGACAAGATTGTTGCTGAAAACATAATGATGGTTACATTAAATAAGGTTTTTAATATGTATGAAGTGACAAAAGATGATCTAAAAAATAAAATTAAATTTCTTGGGGGTTTGCCAGGCTGATTGAGCTTTTTTATTGTGACCTAAGAAAGAATAATGTGGTGTGATCATATTTTATTGTTGTAATTACATCAGACAGGTTAACAACAAAAACTACTTGCAGCTTTCTGGAGCAATAGAAAATTCTGATTATAATCGGAGTCTAATTTTAAGCGGCTCACATCCGGTATATGTACGAATCTTATAGGGATAGGTTAATCCATCTTGACGCTATTTCACTGGTGCAGATATAGGGCTATCAAACCTTTAATTCGGGTCAATTGTGCTTATATTAAAAATGTAGGAGGTGATAATGATGACGAGATTAATGCTAGAGAAAAGACGCTTTAACATTCCTCACATGGAGTATTTCTTCGACGAAATAACCGAAAACTTGATTATAAGATGCCCAAACACGGATAATCTCGCTCATGTGGAAGCCGTACGAAGAGCGCACAGCGAACATAGTCCTTTCGTTGATATCGTTTACTGTGAAGGCTGTGGCAATGTGATACAAGAGGAAGAGGAACATCTAAATCGTATCAATAAAATTTACTATCACCACTGATAATTATAGAAATATTCGCTGAGGGAAGTAACATCAGGTGAGGGATTAGGCATTAGAGCTCCAAACTCTAATGCTTTTTTTTATTACCTCGGCGCGGAAAAACTCAAGATAAAAACCTCGGGTTACCTTATTGGTGGATTTTACTAATCAACAGTTGGTGAGCCCGTATATTATTGTTAAAATAAAAGGCCAGTTTTTCTGGCCTTTTGGGCAACCTCTCAATCCTGAGAAGGTTCTTGCCGCTTTTAACCCCATATCCAACTATAATATAGTACTTCTTCGGCCAATTTCCAGTCCTAAACAGTATTTTTTTATCAAATCAGGTAAAAAAATTCTCTGTTCTCATTTTTACAACGATTGATTATAAACGATGTTATTTTTGACTATCAAATTTGACGGAAAAAGCCAATATTCATGTAAGTTCCATAAGAAGATTTCATCCGAGTTTTTAAGGATCTTAAATTTCAATATTATTAATCACTCATAGGCTACAATTCCGCATGGAGAAGTCGATACAGATGAAATTCATTCACTTCTACCAAACCCACGGGACAAGTTTGTAACCTACCCTAGACACGTATTCCGAATACCCGGGAAGTTCCCTTTGAAGGGTGCTGTCCTCTAAGGCAGTCCGAATCACAATCAATATAATTGATAAAACTGCGGGAATAAAAGCCCAGGGCGAATCAAATATCAAAGGACTTTCCGCCCACATCACAGACCAGCCAAGATAGCCAGGATGACGCACAATTCTATAGGGACCAGAGGTCACAACCTTATGACCCCGTTCAGTCTGAATCCGAACCAACTTCGAGAAATACCTGTTTACCGCCATCGCCCAAAGAAAAAATAAATCGCCAACGACGAACAGCATTATCCCTGCATAATGCCATCCAGAGCTTACCGATCCGCTCCAGCCATAACGCTGATCAAGCCCAGCAACAGCAAGAGTAGCCAAGATAAAAATTGTAGCGACCGAAGTTATTACAATATCCCACTTTTTGGCACCCCTGTTGAGATGGGAACGTTCTTCAATGACTTCAGGATTTGTTCTAAGAAGTATAGCGAAGTTAATAGCAACACAAGCAATCATGGTTATCATAAAGACCCAACCCGATCCCCAATCTAAACGACCAGCACAACCAAACAACAGTCCACCGAGTAGCAAGAATGCAAGGATAATCCAATTTAGGCTCTTGATTATCAAGTTACCGTCGTGGGTTTCGTTCCCACCAAGTTTGTCTTCAACCAATTTCATGTCCATTACATTAAAATCAACACCCTACCTCCACTGAAACGATATTACCGTCTTCCGTGATTCTAGATTTTCAAAAAATTAGATTTATAAAACCCCTACAACAGAATATCAAGTATCTCAATCACCGATCGAGGCTTGCCCTGTAGAACTATTTATTTGGAAATAGACGGTACAAGCCATGATTGATAAATGACATTCCTTCGTTATCGTATCAAACAACTATCGGTATAGCAATTATTTCTCTACTATCATTGTTAGCGTAGAAAAAGCGGTATAAGTTAGTATCGTCAGTATTAACGTCTACGATCAAGGCATTAAACCATATGATGGGCTTTTTTATTGGTTTGCGTCGGCATCCAATTTACAGTTCTAGGGATTTACGGCCTCTTTACGAATGAGACACATTCAAGAGCAATCATTGAATTAATTAAGACAGCTCGGACTGGCTCTGAATCAAATTAGTATACAAAAAAATTCATAAGACCTAAGATCCAACCATTATCTTCATCCGATCTTTTTCTGTAAATATAGGATCATCCGCCCAATCCTTTATAGATTACGATTGCCATGCGATCACCGAATTCGGAAACAGGCGTTTCTAAAATTCCATTTTCTTAATCTCAAAACTATATGTCCTCGTCGCCCTTTTCGTAGAATCTTGATTTTAGTCCATCTGAAGGTATTTTAATCGGTACAGGCAAATGGAAATATTGGCCCCCCTTTTCTTCTGTTTTTTCGTTATAGCTTTTGTATTGGCCCTTGTGCTTAATGCCAGGTAGATGTTTTCATATGACCTACTACCATCGTGTTACCTAACATAACATAGTCAGGGTTCTCAGAGCTTCATTAGAATATGAAAGAATAAACTGAATTGCCTTCTTGAAGGCTTATTGGTTTGCAAGAATGTAGTTGCAGTGGACTTAATGGAGATAAAGTATCATGGCTATTGGGGAGGTAACTAGCTTTTTTTATAATCAAATCTTCAAACGTGAAACTATTTTCGCAAAACGAAATTAATATATATAAAATGAAATTTGGAGGTAGGGGAGTATGAAGAGATTAATCACTATCCTGATAGTTAGTTTCTTCCTGACGCTCTCAATTCCGCTATCAGGCGTTGCGGATGATTTTCCATTTTCTAATGGTAGTCAATGGGGTTTCAGTACAAGTCCGAGTACAATTCACTATAGTCTCAACCACGGCCACTACATAATACAGCAAAATGGCAATCGTCTCTTCGTACACAAATTAAATCAGGGACCTCGGAGACATCATTTTCAAAAAAATTATTTCGATAATCTTCATAACAGGAGACTTCGTTTTTTCAATAATCGCTAAATCTCGTAGATAGGTTGCAGGGATGATACTATAGCCGGTGTCTTCCGCCCTCTTTTTTGGGCGCTCCATTTGTAAAACTGGAGGTTATTAGGTACACTGAATACTTAAAGTCTAATAAAGTTGTCGGCTTCGTAGGTAAATAGTTTCTTCTTCTAGAGTAACCGGCATTACTCTCCAAGCAAAAAGAAGACTTATTTTCCCCTCCTTGGACGAATAACTGAAAAGACAAAAAAATTATAAATGTCCAGTTATTGGACCAATTTGGAGGTTTAAGTTGAAGTTTGAAAAATTTTATTTATCTGAAAGAGTTGCTAAGGCAATAAGGGAAATTGGACTAAGCACTCCCACCCCGATTCAGGAGGAATCAATTCCGCAGCTTCTAAGTGGGAGGGACTTAATAGGTCAGGCTCAAACCGGCACGGGCAAAACATTCGCTTTTGCGATCCCGATTGTGGAAAAGATCAATCCTTCTGAAAAGGGAGTTCAGGCAATAGTGCTTACTCCAACCAGAGAGCTAGCGCTTCAGGTTGCAAAGGAATTTGAAAAAATAGGAAAGCATAAGAAGACATGTGTAATTCCGGTTTATGGTGGTCAGCCTATAGGTAAACAGCTGGCTCAGCTCAGAAAAGGGGTTCATATTGTGGTTGGAACTCCCGGGAGGGTTATTGATCATATAAGGCGTGGTACGTTAAACCTCAAGTCTTTACGTTTTGCTGTATTGGATGAAGCCGACCGGATGCTCGATATGGGATTTATCGACGACATGAAGTTCATCTTTGCTCAAATCCCAAAAGACTGTCAGAGAATGATGTTCTCGGCGACGATTCCAGCAGAGATTTCTTGGCTGGCAAAACGTTACATGAAGGACCCGGCAGAAGTAAAGATTTCCAAAGATACGCCTACGGTTCCCCAAACGAGTCACAGGTTTTATGTTGTTACGGAGTTCGATAAGTTTAATGTCCTTTGTAAATTGATTGACTCAGAATTGGATGGTTTGCTTCTTGTATTCCGCAAGACTAAGACAGGTGTCGATGATCTGGCGACTGCACTTAACAGAAAGGGTTATAAAGTCCGCGGGCTACATGGGGATTATTCTCAAAGAGAAAGAGAGAAGGTTATGAGGCTCTTTAGAAAAGGACAGGTTGATATTCTAATTGCCACCGATGTCGCTGCAAGAGGGCTTGACGTTAGCGGTATTACTCATGTAGTAAACTATGATATTCCCCAGGATCCTGAAAGCTACATACACAGAATTGGGAGAACAGGTAGAGCTGGGAAAGAAGGAATGGCCATTACCTTTATAACTCACTGGCAATATACCGAGTTAAAAAGAATACAAGCCGTTTCCAAGGTTAAGATTGAGAGGGGAATCATCCCAATTGTTGCAGATTATGATCGTGTTGCTAGAGGGTAGGTGTCTAGACCAATCGAAATAGGTCAGAATTTTGATTGGGTGTTAAATGAATAATGCCATGATTCACTAAACGAACTTTAATACTTGCCTATATCCGTATAAAGATTCCGTCCTAAAGTAATACTATCCCTTACGAAACTAGGCCTATTCTGCCTCTGCTTGTGAAGTTGATGTAAAGTCATATGGAAGTTCAGTTTAGTTATCAGTTATTAAAAAATTGATCTGTTGTCACGTTAAGTTTTCCTAATTCTTTAAATTAGTAGGCACAGGGAGCACCCTCCTGGAGCAACATTTGATTTCGGTGAGATTATACGTAGAGTACAGAAATATAGAAAGATCATCTTTGTGTTGCATCATTTCATTTCATTTTACCTTTCCCTAATTTCTCCATAGCGATTTCCCGCATGCGAAATTTCTGGAGCTTACCTGTCACTGTCATAGGAAATTCCTCCACGAACCAGATATATTTAGGTATCTTGAAGTGAGCAATCTTACCCTTGCAAAATCCCTTCATCTCATCCTCTGTTGCCGTCGCCTCCTCATGTAGCTGAATCCATGCCATCACCTCTTCGCCGTAGTATTCATCGGGAACCCCAAAAACAGCAACTTCCGCCACCTTCGGGTGTGTAAAGATATAGTCTTCGATCTCCCGTGGATAAATGTTCTCTCCTCCACGGATAATCATTTCCTTCAGCCTTCCGGTAATCTGCACGTAGCCATCGGCATCCATTGTACCGAGGTCGCCGGAGTGCAGCCAACCATGTTCATCGATGGATCTACGGGTTGCTTCCTCATCGCCATAATACCCGACCATAATGTGGTACCCACGAAAACAGATCTCACCAACCTCACCAAGTGGCAAGGTCATCCCAGTATCAAGACCTACTACCTTTACTTCCTGGTGTGGCAAGCTTTTACCTACGGTCTCAGTGCGCCGCTCCAGTGTGTCGTCACGCGTGGTCAAATGGGTAATCGGTGATGCCTCGGTCTCTCCATAACCTATAAGTATTTCACGGCAATGCATATCTTCCATAACACGCTTAATAAGTGCAGGCGGACATGGGGCACCCGCCATTATCCCGGTTCTGAGGCTAGATAGATCAAACTCGCTGAACTGAGGATGCTCCAGTTCGGCGATGAACATGGTTGGTACTCCGTGTATGGCCGTACACCCCTCCTGCTCGACCGCTTTGAGTACAGAATGCGCATCAAAATGCTCACTGGGGACGACGATGCATCCACCTACAGACAAACAGAGGAGATTGGCAAGTACCATACCAAAGCAATGATAGAATGGAACAGGCACGACGAGGCGGTCAGTCTCTGTAAAATGCATTGCAAGAGAGCAGAAATAAGCATTATTGAGGATGTTGTGATGGGTCAGGACAACAGCCTTGGGTAAACCCGTGGTACCCGATGTATACTGGATATTAATTGGGTCGTCACGATCAAGTAATTCTGTCACCTCCCGAAGCCTTTCAATTGTTACGTTTCGGCCCTCGGCGAGCGCTTCCGGCCAGACAAGAAAACCGGGGCATGGGCGCTCCGTTCCGTCGATATCATCCGGGTTGTAAACAACTACGGTCCTCATAGCGGGAAAATCATCATTCTTCCACATGCCGGGAGGCGTAAATGCGAGTTCCGGAATGAGCTCTAAAAGCATGGAGACGTAATCACTCGTCCGAAATTTTGGGATCACAAAAAGACCCTGCACATCGGAACGCTTAAGGGCATAGGCCAATTCCCGGGCGCGATTGGCGGGATTGATATTAACCAGAATAGCACCTATACTCGCCGTAGCCATTTGTAACAACAACCATTCAGTATTGTTGGTAGACCAGATCCCAATTCGATCACCTTTATTGAAACCATTCCCCAAAAGGCCCAGTGCCAGGCTATCTATAGCATTTGCAAGCTGTCCATATGTTAATCGTCGATTCTGCGATATCGAGACGACAGCTTCTCGATCTGAAAACCGTTTCACCATGTCTGCAAAATTCTCAGGTATGGTCGCGCCGAGCAGCGGCTGAATGCCCCCACGATGGAAATAGCTCTTTCGCGTCGCTATCATATGAGTCTTGGATTATCGTCTGGCAATCCTCTTCGTTAACCGGTACCGAATGAGCCTCTCCCTACGTCTTCCCAATACTCGTCTACCTTCGCCTGAAGCTCCCGGAGCAATCTCTCGTCTCGTTTTGGTTTAAACAGGTGGGCAAACCTCCCCTGTTTCTTCAAATACTCTTCAATAGGTATTCTCGGATGGGGCATTTTCGTGTGCACCACTTTACCATCCACGTATTCTTTTAAGGGCCACACACCTGTTTTTACAGCAAGGCTCCCGATCTCTATAGTCTCTCTCGGATCGAAGTCCCAACCTGTTGGACAAGGCGCAAGAGTGATGATCATGCGAGGGCCTTTTAAGCCCTTGACCTTTTCAATTTTACGCGCAAGATCAACTGGCTCGTTCCCTATAACGGTTGCTAGGTAGGCAGGCTTATGCGCTGCCCAGATGGAAAACAAATCCTTCTTGTATCCGACAAAACCCCGGGGGCCTTTACTCGTTGCCGTCTTCGCAGCATGGGGTGTCGCACCAGAGTACTGTTGTCCAGTGTTGCCATATCCCTCATTATCGTAACAGATGTAAATAAAATCCAGATCCCGTTCCATAGCGCCCGATGTGGCGGAGAGTCCCATCCCATAGGCAGCGCCATCACCTGTCAGCACCACCACATCCAGATTCTCCTCGGGCTTAATACGATTTTGCTCCAAGAGAATATCTAAGGCATCACGAATCCCCTGGGCTCCAGCAGGTGCAGAAGCCATAGACGTGTACAGCCAAGAGCCCCTAAACGGTGTGAATGGATAAACGGATAGTAGTGTCATACAACCTGCGGCATTTACGAATACATTCTTTTCGCCTAGGATGTCATAGATCACGTGAAGCGCCTGCAAGCCACCACAACCGGCGCACATAGGGGTTCCGGTACCCAGCAGGTGTGTGGAGGGTAAATCCTTCATACGTCTAAATGCAGTTTCGGATTCACTCATGGTTTTTCTCCAAGCTCTTGACGCTCAACGTGGGCTACCGCCTGCAATTTTCTCATCTGCCTGAGTTCATCGCGGCTATACAGCAGTCTGGGTGGAGGCGTTTTACCTGAATCGACGGCCATACGCGTAATCTCCGCCATTTCAAAGAATTCTTCGGGAGAGATATCTCGACCCCCAAGACCACCGACAAAACTTACCAGGATTGGAGGGGCTCCCTTCTGACCATAGAGAACTGATGCCAACTCGGAATGCAATATACCACCCTTGCCCATAGATAGGTTCTGATCAATTACAGCCACGCCTCTCTTACCAGCAAGCAAGCGCTGCATCTGCTCTGCCGGAAAGGGACGTAACATTCGCGGTCGTAGCAAACCTACCGTTTTTCCAGCGTCTCGCAATCGGTCAACAGCGGCTTTCGCTTTGGTTGCGAAGCAACCCATCATAACGAACAGAATATCAGCATCTTCCGATTGATAAGACTCGATCGAATCGTGTTTCCTCCCGAATTGTTGCGCAAATGCCTTTGAAATTTCGTCGTACACATCGAGGGCATTCATTGCGGCAAGATGCGTTTCGTAACGAAAATAAGAATAAGGCGAACCCCCTAGTACGGCAACTGCCTGACTTGTAGGTGTACTGGCACGGAATACAATGTTCTCAGGATCAAAAGGTGGAAGAAATGCATCTGCAGCATCGGCTTTAGGTAATTCCACGGGCTCGCGCGTGAATGAAAGATAGAATCCATCCATATTAACTATGACGGGTAAGCGTACCCGTTTATCTTCTGCTAGGCGGAAAGCCATCAGGGTAGTGTCCAATACTTCCTGACATGTAGCACAATGAATCTGCAGGAACCCGGAGTCCCGAGCGGCCAATACGTCGTTGTGGTCGGGTTCAAGTGTGATTGGTGAAGACAGGCCACGGGATACATTAATTAGCACAAAAGGTGCGCGCCAGCCGGCAACGGTATAGACCATTTCCATCGCATATAACAATCCCTGACTCGATGTAGCGCTGAACACCCGAACACCTGTGGCAGCCGCACCACCTGCAGCGGTAATCATGGAATGTTCCGACTCGAGCATGACAAGACGACCTGCCATTTCTCCTCTTTCTATCCAGTTGGAAATGGTCTCAATGATCTCTGTCTGGGGCGTGATCGGGAACGCAGGTATGTAGTCTACCCTTGCCAGACGTGCGCCCCACGCAGCGGCCCCGTTGCCTGTGAGCAATGTACGAGTCATAACTTTAACCCCCGGGATGTTCCTTTGCCTCGTGTTCCGGAATCGCTTCGATTGCATGTGATGGACACTGAGCCACGCATATCATACAGCCCTTACAATGATCATAATCGATCTCTGGGGTGCCCCCCGTAGCAACAAGTATGGCACTATCCGGACAGAATGTGCTGCAAACCCACCAGCAGCGTTTACAGCGGTCATAATCAATCACTGGACGCAGTGTGCGCCACAAGCCCGTTTTAACCTCAACACTGGTTAAACCCGCATGGATCGCCGGTGCGGATTTACTTGCTTCTTCGAATCGCAAATCCACCCAGTCCGGAGGCTCATAGGTCGCGGCTGAGACTTCTTCGCCCTCCGTTACGGAACCCGAATGATCATGCATCAGTTCGAAGGCCCATTCTGCCGTCTCAAGATTATCATCGACAATATCTGTTCCTAGAGTTGCGACTTCCTCACGGATAGCCTCTGCCAAAGAGTCACGCGAAATTACCCCTAAGAGAGAAGCTGCGGCTCCCGCACAGACCGCTCCAATTAATCGGTGGTCCGCACGGCCTAACAGTTCTTCCGTTAAAGGAAGGATCAATATCTTCGATTCGATGTTCAGCCGGTCACGCCACGTCTCCGGCGACTCATAACTGCTGATCAGTAAGATGGTTTTCTTGGCAATACCCATCAGTACACCCGCAGCGGGCACAGGCACCAAGGTATCATCCGCAACTATTACCAGGTCGGGGTGCTGAATTATACCACGCTCGTTAATGAGGTGTCTCGAAGCGCGAACATACGCAAAGATCGGGGCGCCGCGCCTCTCAGCACCGTACAGCGGCGCATCCTGTACTTCAAAATCCTCAAGAAAAAAGGCGGTGCCCAAAATACGACTGGCCGTCTTGATCCCCTGTCCGCCCCGCCCATGAAATCGAATCTGAAACATTGTCTTTTTCCTTGCCCCCTATACAAAATTGGGTGCGGATGAAAAGGAGGAAAAACGCCGGAAACTCATCGCCTTTCTAACTCTTTTCATCGCCAGTTCCAAAGCTGCTTGTCGCGGCAATATATTGTTATTTGCAGCATATTCCAAAACCTGCCGCGTATTTCTCCTTAACTTCTCTTCAATTGCACTGAATGCCTCCGACTCACTGGCACCTCTGTACTCCATTGCCGCACAGATCACTCCTCCAGCGTTGGCTATGAAATCTGGCACGCAGATAATGCCCTTCTCCGCTAGGACCTTTTCGGCACCAAGGGTTATTGGGATATTTGCTCCTGATACCACTAGCTTTGTCCTGAGCCGCCCCACATTGTTCTCGTTGATAGCATCCGGACGCGCAGCAGGAATCCAGATATCGCATTCCACATCGATAATAGCATCACGGGCGATGGGATGTCCACCTGAATAATTCGACACACTGACCCCATCATCCTTGAGCTTAATCAATTCATTTACATCAATACCTTCGGGATTGTGAATCGCCCCTTTTGAGTCGGCAGCCGCCACCATTACCGCACCCTTTTCAGAGAGAAAACGCGCAGAATGTTTACCTACTGCACCAAATCCCTGAACAGCGAAACGAGCATCCTCTAATTTTAGCTTGCAGAATTCTAGGGCTACCTCAGTGGAATGCGTCAGACCCCAGCCGGTTGCACCGATTTCATCAAGCGGTATACCACCAATCTCACGCGGCAAGCCTACTGCTCTGCCGATCTCATCTTTCACCCATGCCATGCATTCTTCGTCTGTCCCCATATCTGGTCCGAATATGTATTCTTCATCATTACGCACTGCCTTAGCAAAACAGCGTATGAGCTGTTCTTTCTCGGGCTTTGGCATATTCGGATCTCCAAACATTACCGATTTGCCGCCCCCGTGATGGAGATCAGCAGCGGCATTCTTCAAGGTCATTGCTCGCGCCAGACGGTAGCACTCCTCGGTGTTCACATCAGGGGCCAAGCGTAGCCCTCCGATTGAAGGCCCCCTGGCCACGTTATCGACGACCAAGATCGCCTTCAACTGAATCGACGGTTCATACACATGGATGATCTTAAGCGGTCCTATGTCGTCGGTATATCGGAATAAGTCTTTTTCGATATTCATTTTAAGTTATCCATTTTCACAAACGATATACACTCTATAGTGCAAAGCACATGCCAATATAAAAGGCAATCTTTCTAAACAATTTCAGCATGTTAGGAACTAGTAAAGAATCAAGCAGGATATGAGATGTACGATAATCTTACAACAAACTGCACCCGGGGATATTTTATATTTTCGCATAGCCACGAAAACTCTATTCAACTTCCGTTTTAGCTCTCCGTTTTTACCCCTTGATTTACCATCAGACCAAAAAGTTTTACCATCAATCTTAGGCAACCCGACAGTTTCTCCATAAAATCTTATATCAATTGGATTGAAGGTTTTCGGGGTCATGCTAAAATGAGATTAGCGAGACTTAGAGCGATTAATAAAGTTTCTCTCTATTACACTTGAAGGAGTTTGAGTTAAGGCTTAATTTTAGAAGGAGCAATATTCGTCAATTCCGACTTGATAATTTCAAAGACTATCCTCAAGTCTAGTCATTACCGTTTTGATTAATTTCATGGCTTATCTTAAATATTTTGCATACTTTCTTCTAGTCGGTCCTCATTTGGCATTTGCGTACCCTGCATGTGACCTTGACGTAAGCATAGATGTGTTGGATTCCAAAATCATTGGGAAAATGGAAATAATTCCAGATAAAAAGCAGTCGCTCGCATTAACCACAAAAAATTTAAACATTGTAGAGACTGATAAGATTTCCTATTCGCAATATCTAGATGGAATAAGAATCGAAGGGGACAAAAATGATCACATTATCATAGAGTTTACCGCTAATTTCAAAAACAATTCCTCTCAGAATTATGTTGGTGAAAATGGCGTATTCCTAGTCGGCGAGTGGTATCCGCTCTTGAGCACCTCTTGTTACTATAAACTGTCAGCCAAACTGCCAAAAGGATACTTAGCTGTCTCGGAAGCGGAGCAAATCGAAGAAGTTAAAGGGGATGATGACACCACATTTAAAGTCAGTTTCCCTCATCCACTCGATCATCTGCATCTTGTTGCATCCGATAAATACGTCGCAAGTAAGGAAAAGCACAAGAACATTGATATCTACACATACTTTTTTGTTGAAGACGAAGGCTATGCAAAAACATACGCGGATTATTCCAAGAGATACATCGATCTATATGATAATTTATTTGGTGAATTCCCATATAAAAGGTTCTCGATTGTTGAAAATTTTTTTCCTACCGGATACTCAATGCCAACATTTACCCTGCTCGGAAGTACCGTTATAAGACTCCCGTTCATCGTTGAAACATCTTTGGGACATGAGATACTTCATCAATGGCTTGGGAATTATGTGTATGTAGACTTCGAGAAAGGTAACTGGAGCGAAGGGCTTACGACATATCTAGCAGACCATTATTATGCTGAACAGAAGGGAAACGGACCCGATTATAGGAAAAAGCTTCTGGTAAATTATCAATCATTCGTGGATCAGGAGAACGACTACCCGTTGAAAACCTTCCAAGGGGTTTCAGACGAAAAATCTAGAGCCATTGGCTACGGTAAGTCTGCAATGATATTTCATCTTCTGAAGCGAGCTGTAGGCGAACGCAGCTTTCAAAATTCCATAAAACACTTCATCTCTGAAAATCGGTTTGATACCGCAGGCTGGGATGATATAAAAACAAGCTTTGAAGAAATGAATAATATGGATCTGGGTTGGTTTTTCGATCAATGGTTAAATAAAAAAGGACTGCCCGAGCTAGAAATTAAGAGCACCAAACTTGGTCATGAAAACGGTCAGTACCTGCTTGAGATCGAGTTGTCACAAAGTGGAAATGTATATCAGTTAGGTCTACCGGTGTCAATTTATTTGGATGATCATACAAAGGAAAAGCAAATTCTCAAACTTACGAAAGACGTCGAAACATTTAAAATTAATCTTGATACCAAGCCTCAAAGAGTTGTTATAGACGAAGACTACGACGTACCAAGAAGACTTTCAGAGCCCGAATTTCCACCCGTCATATCGAGGATAATGGGCGAGAGAAGAATTATTTTCGTATTGGAACGAGATGAAAAAAAAATATATCAGACATTCATTGATTTGTTTGACGACAAAAAGATAGAATTTAAAACATCAGAAGAAATTGAGTTCGATGACTTAAAATCCAGTAGCTTGATTGTGCTTGGAAAGAGCAATCCGACTATAAAAAGAATATTTGGAGGAACTCGACTAGATGAGGAAGGCTTCACCATCGTAGCGAAAGAAAACCCGTTTAATGACCAAAAGGTAATAGCAGTGGTCAACGCGGAATCAAAAGAAGAAGTAGTAGCAGCGGTAAAAAAGATTCCCCATTACGGCATTTACTCAATCCTAGCTTTTAAAGATGGAAAAAATGTGACGAAGGAAATAGCCCTATCTGAGAACGGAATTACAGCTAATTTAAATGAAATCGAGAAAGAAGGTTCAATACAAAGTGAACCAGATTTGGAGAACATAGTAGATGATATTAAGGATAAAAAGATCATTTTTATCGGGGAAGAACATGACAAGCCCGCGCACCACATGAATCAATTGAAAATAATAGAGGGGCTCTACAAAATGAATTTGAACCTAGCCATAGGAATGGAAATGTTCGAAAGACCCTTCCAGCAATTCATAAATGATTATTTAAGTGGAAACATAGACGAAAGACAATTCCTGAAAAAAACGGAATATTTCAAGCGATGGGGCCTGGACTACAGGCTTTACAGGCCAATTATCGATTTCGCAAAGAAGAACAAAATACCTGTCATCGCATTGAATTCCGAGAGTGAAATTGTAAAAAAGGTATCTGAAAACGGTCTCCAGTCCTTGAGCGAAGGAGAGCGAAGAAGGATTCCTGAGGAGATGGACTTCTCTGACGGAAAATACAGGCGGCTGCTAAGAGAAATATTCAAATTTCATCCGGGATCAGAGGACAAAGATTTCAATCTCTTCTACCAGGTTCAAATACTTTGGGACGAAACTATGGCAGAATCTATCTATGAATTCCTATACGGTAATCCAGATCACCAGATTGTGGTTTTGGCTGGAAACGGCCACCTCGTATACGGTTACGGTATACCAAAAAGAACATTCAGAAGGAACGGGTTTGAATACTCAACAATATTAAATGACGAGGAAGATGGCGATGGTGTTGCTGATTTCCTGCTCTTCCCCGAAGTGCTAGAAGCACCTGAATCCCCTAAATTGGGAATTCTTGTCGATAAAGACAATGAAAAAGTTAAAATAAATGACTTCTCGGACGAAAGCGTTGCAAAAATATCTGGTCTAAAAAAAGGAGATAACATTTTGTCTTTCGATAACAATCCAATCGGCTCTATAGAAGACCTGAAGATAAACCTTCTCGATAAAGAAAAGGGAGACACGGCCGTCATCAAAGTTTTAAGAGATGGAAAAGAAGAAACATTCGAAATAAAGTTTTGAATTTATAAGCATTAACTAATATTGGCGGCCCTTGATTTGTCAGAACATCAATGAAATTATATGCACTGAATGTTAAATCCCTGTATATTTCGAAACATCCTGGTTAAGCATAAGTCGTTATTTGACTGAACGGACCAAAACAATTTATTAGTAAAATTTCATACATAGTACGCCTTTTCAACACCACCCAAATCAAATAATATAGTAATAACCATTTCGATATCATGCCAGATACAAAATCCATTTTTAATTCAGTAGCAAAAAACTATGACCTCCTCAACACAATTTTCAGCATGGGTAGGGACAAGGGGTGGAGAGAACGACTGGCTAAGGAAGTAGAAGATAGCGATTATGTCCTCGATATTGCCACTGGCACTGGTGAGGTTTTGATTGAGACTTTGAAAAATAATAACCAAGGGAACGGAATTGGTCTCGATCCCAGCGCTCAAATGCTACTCCTCGGGCGAAAGAAAATAAACTCCATGGGCTTAGACAAGAAAATAAATTTTATACAAGGGGCTGGTGAAAGCCTTCCATTTAGAGAGAATAGTTTTGATGCTATTACAATAGCCTTTGGAATAAGAAATACCGTAGATCCTTTTAAATCATTGAAAGAAATGAAGAGGGTTTTAAAACCAAAGGGGAAATTGGGAATACTTGAATTTGCAGTCCCAAACAATAAGATTTTTGGGCCTATATATATGTTTTATCTTAAACAAGTTCTACCGATCGTGGCATCGGTCTTCAATAAGAGAGAGGAGTATCGATATCTCGGAGATTCAATCTCAATATTTCCAGACAGAGACAAATTTATTGGCCTCTTAAGAGAAGCCGGCTTCATTTTAGAAAAATCGATAGAGTTAATGATAGGAACAGTAATTATATACGTAGCTTTCAAACCCCAATAGAATGCTGTTGGATATAGACTTTTTACTCCAGATTTTCATTTTATGAAATATTCATTGATTACTATGCTTGTATTCTGTATTGATTTGTCATAAGAAGCAATAAGGCGTTCCTTCAAATGCTAAATACAAAGACCGGAGAAAATTTGATAACTGAAGAGATCGCAAGATATCTATCAGAATGAAAAATACCTATCAGACTTGCTTGTATTACAGACACAGGTTGGCCTCTAGTTACCTCTTTGTGGTTTGTATTTATGAATCAGAGATTGTATTGCTCAACCCAAAGGACAGCCAAAGTTATTGAATTCCTGAGCCAAAATCCGAGATGTGGTTTTGAAATAGCATCCGATCAGCCTCCCTATCGTGGCGTCAGAGGTAAGGGAAGAGCGACATTGAGCGAAGAAATGGGTCCAAAGGTACTTAGAATTCTTATGGACAGATATCACATAAGAAAAGATTCGACTCTGGGAAAATTTCTTTTGTCCAACTTAAAGAATGAAACAGCAATAGAAATAGAACCTATAAGAATATTTACATGGGATTACTCAGATCGTATGGAGGGCGCTAAGACAAAGCAATAATTTCAAGTAAGAGGCCTGCTAAACTTTGAAAATTTGGCCTATACAGCAGACAGAGAAATAGAATTAACATAGAATTAAGATTTCAACACAAGGTAAGTTCCATCACTCATTATATTTCTCTTTAGCTAAGCTGCTCATCTCATAATGATTCACGATTGGTGCGTGATAGGACAAATCATACTTCAACGGATCATGTATTTTTCCAGGATCAATATCTTTGAGCTCCGAAACATATTTCTTTATATATTTACAATCTGGATCATACCACTTTGATTGTAATATAGGGTTAAAGATCCTCAGTGGTTTAGGATCAGCCCCAACGGATGCCACCCATTGCCAATTACCAATATCGACGGCTTCGTCATAATCAATGAGATAATCAAAGAAGTGCCGGTCACCCATTCGCCAATCGATCAATAGGTCCTTTGTGAGAAAAGAAGCCACTATCATCCTGACCCTGTTGTGTATCCAACCCTCTTCTTTCAGCTGCCTCATCCCCGCATCTACAATTGGGTATCCTGTCCTACCCTCTTTCCAGGCCTCATACCACTCGTCGTTGCTGATCCATTTTATATTCCTCCTCTTCTCTTGAAACTCCAGATCTATCGTCTCGGGGAAATAATGCATTATGTGATACCAGAATTCCCTCCACGCTAGTTCTGAAATATAGGTTTCAGTTTTGGGTGTCTCTGATCTAACTCGACTGTAAATTTGCCTTATTGAAACTATGCCGAACCTTATATAAGGAGAGAGCCTTGATGTGCCGTTTATATATGGATAGTTTCTTGTGTTCATATAATTGGAAAAGTCGAATTTATTTAGTCTTTCTTCTGGAAAATTGATAGGCCATTTGCTGCTTGTCGAGAAACTCAGTCTCTTAATGACCTTCTCAAAAGGTTGTTCATCAAGCTTTGGAGAATTAATCCTTCGAATCTCCAATAATTGAGGCCTCTTCTCGGTTTTCGACCACAACTTATAGAAAGGCGTAAAGACCTTTCGTTGCGGAATTCTTTCAGGTTCCACTAAGAGAGTGTCTTCAAATTCGCTAAATTCTATGTTGTCACCCTCTAAAATCTCTTTTAACTCATTATCTCTTCTCCTACCATAAACACTGTAAGCCTTATTTACATAAACGGCGTCGACTTTATTTCTGTATGCAATTTTTGGAATTAGATCAGAAGGCTTTCCCTTCAGCACAAGAAGATCGGAACCTAATTTGAGAAGGTCTGTCTTAAGTTGTTTTGTAGCTTCTATTATGAAACCAAGGCGGAGATTTCTATCAGGAAGATTTTCTAATATATTCTCATCAAATATGACAATAGGGATCACTTCTGGGCTCTCACGCACTGCATGATAAAGACCAGTATTATCTTTTACCCGTAAATCCCTCCTAAACCAAAATATCGTCCTTCTGTGCATATTCAATTAACCCAGACTCCTTAAGTAGTCCGAAAAGCCTAGTATAGCTGAAACATAAGGTTTCGAATTTTTAGAACTCTAAGATCCTCAGATTATCCCATTATGCACTCTACAAAAAAGTCAGCTTTCCTTCTTTAATTTCTCCTCCCTACTTTTCGGGAAATAATTTAGTGTCTTCACCAGTGATAAGTCTCGCACCGCGTTTTCGAGTAAAGTAATTCCAGGCCCATTGAACAAGTACCAGAACTTTATTATCAAATTCGATGAGATATTGAATATGTATAAAAATCCAAATCAGCCATGCAAAGAACCCGCTGAACCGAAATCTCCCAAGGTCTGCGACAGCCGCATTTCGTCCTATGACTGCAAGGCTTCCTTTGTTTTTGTACCTAAAGGGCCGTATGTTCTCTCCGCTCAAACGATTTTCCAATAGCTTTGCAACATAAAGTCCTTCCTGCATTGCCACGGGTGCTACCCCCGGTAGTGGGGTTCCATCCTGATGGCTGAAATTCGCGAGATCTCCAATAACAAAAATGTTGTGAAAGCCAGGAACGCTTAAATCCGGTTCAACCATAACACGGCCCGTGCTATCGAGTTTCGCTCCAGTGCGTTCGGAAATTACCTTGCCGAGAGAGGATGCTTTAACGCCAGCTGCCCACAGGACTGTTTTGGCGTTAATCGTTTTTTCTTTGCCCTCTTTAGAGAATGTGACGAGGCTTTTTCTTATACCACTTACCATCGCATTCTTATTGACCGTAATTCCTAGGCGTTCGAGCGATTCCTGGGCCTTTATCGAAAGTTCCTCTGGGTATGTAGGCAATATTCTATCGGTACCTTCCAACAAGATTATCTCAGACTCAGATGTATCGATGCGTCTAAAATCATTTCTTAACGTACTATGAGCAAGCTCCCCGATAGCGCCGGCCAGTTCCACTCCGGTTGGCCCCGCGCCTACTATCACGAACCGCATCCACGATTTCTGTTGAGCTATATCATCCTCCCGCTCTGCTGCCTCAAACGCAAGAAATATACGATGACGAATATCAAGTGTGTTTTCTATTGTCTTTATACCAGGGGCTATCTCTGTCCACTCATCATGACCAAAATAATTGTAAGTAGAACCCGTAGCAACTATCACTGAGTCGTAATTTAGCTCGCCATCTCTGAACGTGATTCTTCCGTGTTCCGGGTCTAAATCAATTACCTCTGCCTTTATAACCTCGATATTCTTGAATTTGCTTAATACGGCTCGGAGTGGTGAAGCTATGTCACCGGGAGATAGCCCTCCGACCGCAATTTGATACAATAGCGGCTGAAACAGATGGAAATTTCGCTTATCAACAAGCGTTATCCTTGCATCGGTTTTTCCAAGAGCCTTTGCAGCATATAATCCACCAAATCCGCCTCCAATTATTACTACGTGTTGCTTGCTCATTTCTTTCTCAGAAAACACTATCTGTTTAGCCTTTTACAATCTGATCTTGGATCACGGTATTTAACGATTACAAGAGAAGTAATTTTTGGTCCTGTTAGCCACTGGCAGAAATAATCCAGTTATGGTGAAAGACGCTCTATAATCCAACCCTCACCTTCGACTTGCCGATACCTCAATCGGTCATGGAGTCTATTCGGCCTACCCTGCCAGAATTCAATTGTTGAATGTCTGAGTCGATAACCAACCCAATATGGGGGTCTTGGTATATCGCCACCTTTATACAAGGTCTCTAATTCACTAAATCGATCATCGAGAGCCCCTCGGTTGCTAATGACCTGGCTTTGATGTGATGCCCATGCAGCAAGTCGACTTCCTCTAGGTCTAGTCTTAAAATATGAATCAGCCTCATTATCTGAAATCTTCTCAATAATTCCCTCTACACGAACCTGCCTTTCGAACAATGGCCACCAGAACACAATCGCGACGTGGCCGTTTTGTGAGAATTCTTCACCCTTCCTGCTTGCTTGGTTGGTATAAAACACAAACCCTTCACTGTCGAAATCCTTGAGAAGCATCATTCTCGCAGAAGGCTTACCATCTCTTGTCGCGGAAGCCACAGTCATAGCATCTGGCTGGATAGAATTCGAATTAAATGCGTCGTCATACCATTTCCTAAACTGAATCACGGGATCTGGATCCATATCTATTTCCCTAAGCGCGCCGAGTTTATACGCTCCTTCCTTGTTTGCTTTATCCACCGGTTAATTTCTCCATATTTTCAAGCGATACTTATAACCAAAATACGAAGTATTTGAAAATAGTATAAGCATACAACACAAAGGAGAGTATTTCTGACAGACTGAATATTTAATTTAGGATTAAACTAATAATCAGTCATAAACAACTACCTCATCAGACCTTCGGCTTACCTAATAGATTCCTAAGAGATGCTTCTAAATCGGTAAATTGGAACTCATAGCCACTCGACAACAACTTCGAGGGCATCACTCGAGTACTTGAAAGAAGGGTTTCGTCCGCCATTTCACCGAATAAAGCTCTTAATAGCAGAGAGGGAACCGTAAAGAAGGTGGGCCTTTTAAGCACATTTCCTAAGACATTCGTGAATTCTAGGTTCGTAACCGGTTTCGGGGAAACGGCATTCACAGGTCCTTCAAGAGAATCATTATTGATGGCATGATAAGTTGCACCAATTACATCATGAATCGAGACCCAACTCATCCACTGACGCCCGCTACCGACTTTCCCACCAAGACCCACACGAAATGGGAGAAGCATCTTTTCGAGAGCACCGCCCCGTGGACTTAATACAACGCCCAATCGCAAATTAACCACGCGAATCCCGGCTTTACTTGCTACTGCTGTGGCTGCCTCCCACTTCTTACTGACGTCGGCCAGAAATCCCTTCCCTGCTTGACTATCCTCCGTTAAAATCTCATCATCCCGATCACCGTAAAACCCAATCGCAGAAGCACATACCAATACGGCTGGTTTCTTCTTTAGCTTTGAAAGTGTGTTACTCAAAAGCCTTGTGCTCTTAACCCTGCTGTCTTCAATTTTTGCCTTCTTTTCATCTGTCCATCTGCCTGCAACATTTTCACCACTCAAATGTACCACTGCGTCGAATCCCTGAAGTTTAGATGTGTCGATCTCACGTTTTTCAGAGTTCCAGTATAAATCATTTTCCCCAATTTTTGATTTGTCACGTTTAAGACAAGTTATACTGTGTCCACCTGTCGAGAGAAACGGAATCAGCGAAGAACCTATAAGTCCTGTTGAACCAGTTATCAATACTTTCATAGGTTTTACTCCGTACTTCTTATGCATTTTTATATCGTTTATAAGAGTACCATGACGGTATTCAAACAATGTTTCAAGCCTTCTGATTACCAACTCATTCCCAAAGACTTCGCCCAGTATCCCCATAGGCAATAAAAATTTAACATTATCCTCCAAGAAGCATGCATTTGGGCCATCAGGAACAAATGTGTGTGTATGTTCCCAATGTTTAAAAGGCCCCTTAATCTGTATATCGCAAAATTGCTTTTCCTCTGTATAATCCCTGTGCTCGATTAGCCAAGTCATTGGAACTAGCCCAATCTTTGTTCTTATAACGACCCTTGAACCATCCTCTAGACCGTCCGTTTTCTCTAAGACCGCTACATCCTCCCATGGCGGAGTAAGCCTTTCAAAAGCACCAGCGCGCGTATGCCATGTAAACAGATCTTTAGCGGAGGTTGTAACACGTGAACGATAAGTAAAACTTTCCATTTTTGTGTTTAAACTAATAGAAGCAATTAATAATATATAGACGAAGCAGAAAAAAATAGCTTATTGATAAATTAGCTAAACCAAACCCAACTCTTTTGCTTTTTCAATGATCTCATCAGCATGAGAATCGGCTTTAACTTTTTTCCATATGTATTTGATATTCCCTGATTTATCGATCAAGAACGTCTCTCGTTTTGCAGAACCGAACATACTCTCCACACCATATGCCTTAACTATGTTTTTACCCTTGTCACTCAAAATCGGGAAATTGAGTTTATACTTGTTTTTGAAGTTCTCATGAGATTTAACTCCATCCGTGCTAACCCCTAGTACCTGAATTCCATACTTCTCGAGATCTTTCATACCATCCCTAATTGAACAGGCTTCTTTGGTACACGTCGGGGTATTATCCTTCGGATAAAAATAAAGAGCAACCACTTTTTTATCTCTAAAATCTTTCAGATTTATCTTCTCCCCGCCATAGGTCTCAGCCTCAACATTCGGTGCCTCTTGTCCCACTTTCAATTCATCAGCCATTTGAGAAAACCCTCCAAAGTATTTTTTCAGATTTAATATTTAACATATGATTCACGGATAGCAATCTTGAGGGCAGGTAGAGTAAAAAATATCAGTGAACTCGTCCGAATAATTCCTCTAACGCTTTATACCTGTAATTAAATATATCTATTACCTTTTCATTTACAACTAAATTCCCGAATAGCCTTCCAAAGAATCCACATGCCATCACGTAATGTTCCAAATCCTGCATCTCAATTCCGCCTGGTATCTCTCGGAATATACGCTTGTGGCGCCAAAATCTAAATGGGCCGAATCGCTGTTCATCAACGAATTAATTTGGCCTAATAATATGTGTTATCTCTGTGACCCAGTTTAAAGGAATACCAAGAAACGGACTTACATCATACGTTATAATCATGCCCGGATACACCTCTTTAGGTATTTCAGAGGTAATCCTCAGAGCCAGCCACGGAGGAGTTATCCGTTCTAGGTTCTTGGGATTAGAGAAAAAATCCCAAGCTCTTGATATAGAAACTGGAGGTTTCTGAATGATACTAAAACTAAAAAGGGTCATGATCTAGGAAAATAACAATCTATCTTATGCTGTTTAAAGTTACCTCGCCACTGATACGCTTGGGTTCCGACATGACTTTGTCCCCCACCCGTTCAGCAATTCTTCTTAACATCCCATTGAAAATTATATTGTGAAATGGTTTTACAGCATACCAGTAAATAATTCCCAGTAGACCACTTGGTATAAAACGGGCTATCTGGTGTAATTCTGAATGATTATCATCAATCACGCTAATATAAAAATCCAAGATTGCCGAACCTGGAAGCTTCATCTCAGCCTTAAGCAGAAGTCGCTTCTTAGGTTCGACTAAATGAATATTCCAAAAATCAATATAATCTCCCGGAGTTAGTTTATTTGGATCGGTCCTTCCGGATCTCATACCTACTCCACCCACGACTAGATCTAATAATCCTCTTAACTTCCACAGCCAGTCCGCGTAATACCATCCATTTTTACCGCCGATTCTGAGTAATGGTTCCCAAATCCTATCAGGGGTTGATTCTAACACAACAGCTCTGTGATCTTCAAAAATCTTTCCACCGGCCCATTTAGGATCACCGTTGAAACTCCACTCTACATGTTTCAACATTGTATATATATCATTATGATTTTCCCCTATCAAATTATGTTGAGACTGGTCTAGCGCTAAACTGATTGCCTCACGACAATCCAAAAGGTCTTGGGGGATGATGTCCCTAATCCGGTTATCCTCGCAAATGACCTTATTACTCAGCCCCTCTACAAGAGGACGTCCCAGAGAAGCAGGAACCGGGGTGACTAGATGGATCCAATACGAGCTGAGTTTGGGAGTAAGCACTGGTACGGGAATAACAAACCTTTTCCCCAACCGTGCTTCATGAGCATATATATCCATCAGATCACGGTAGGTTAATATCTCCGCGCCCCCGATATCGTAAGTCTCTCCGACCGTCTCAGGTTTTTTTAGGCAGCCAACGAGGTATGTGATAACATTCCTTATTGCAATGGGTTGACACTGGGTATGAACCCATTTTGGAGTTACCATCACCGGCAAACGTTCTACCAGATAACGTAAAATCTCAAAAGAGGCGCTGCCAGAGCCTATGATCATAGCTGCCCTCAGAATGGTTACCGGCACACTACCCGACTCGAGAATGTTCCCAACTTCTTCGCGTGATTTCAGATGTTTACTCAAGTGCGGACTTTCCTCTCCCAATCCCCCTAGATAAATGATTCTCTCCACGCCGCTCTGCTCCGCAGCCCAAACCATATTCGATGCCGCCTGTCTATCCGTATCCATAAAATTTTTCTGATTGGGACTCATGGAGTGCAGAAGATAATACACGTACCTGCAACCTTCACACGACTTTTTTAAATCTCCTCTATCAAGGGCATCGACTTCACAAATATCAACCGATTCGTGACCGGACCAGGGCCTTTTTAGCATATTCTCTTTTGTTCTGCCTGCTGAACGGACTAAATATCCGTCTTCGATTAAAAAAGGCACAAGCCTTGCCCCTACATACCCTGACGCCCCGATTACTAGCACTCTTTCACCCATGAGACATCTCTCTCCTTGAACTACCTGTACTAAATCCTCCATCACTCAAAGCAATCTTTACCGCTTCTATCGCGCTCTTTTCCTTATCTTTTATTTCAAGCATTACATCAAAATCAAAAGATCGTGTCCGTATGACAAATTTTCTGAATTTTTCAATATCAATCGATCTGGCATGTGTACCTATTCTTTGACCATCTTCCTGACTGCTATAATCGACCATAGGTATCCCGTCATTCAATCTCCATGTTCTTGCAAAGAGTTTAAATGCCTCCTCAAGTGTTTCTCCAGAGTTAAATAATTCATGATGAAAAACATCAAAAAGTATCGGAATCCCAGTTTCTTTGAATATACAAAGGCAATCCCTCAAAGAGTATGACCTGTCGTCATTCTCAATTACCAACCGATTACGAATTCTCGCGTCTAGCTTCTCATATCTCCTTATAAATCTCGCCATGCTTTTGTTCTTATCGCCGTAGACACCACCTATATGAATTTGTACCTTCGAAGAGAAGTCCAGACCCATGCAGTCCAAAACCTTGGAATGATATAGAAGTTCAGACACGCTCCTTTCATGTATCTTGCTATCAGGCGAGTTTATAAGCGTAAATTGATCGGGGTGCATGGAGATACGGATTTCATTTTGTCTGATAAGGTTCCCTAGATATTTAAACTCATCTGCGAAATGCCTTTCCCATTTAAAATCGCAAACCGGATGAGAAGCAAACGGGATCAGGTCAGAGGTAATCCTGAAAAAATAGAGATCATGTTTTACATTGAATTTAAGTATTTCTATCAGACATCTAAGATTATTATCAACCGTCTCGATAATATTTTTCTCAGAATAAGATCTGATCCTGAAGGTTTTATTCCCCTGACAGTCAACGGTCAAGTTACTACAAGGATATCCTATCTTCACTTATAAATCTCTTCCCTTTCCAGAATCAGAAATCTCCATTAGTTCCTTTGGATATGGCTCAAAGATTGTTTGCTGCTCCAGATATTTTTGTTCATATTTGATAATCCAGGCTTTAAGAACCACCAGAATCGCGCTTATCGGGATCTTTTCATTTCTGAAATCCTCCAGGAGATCTAAAAAATAGGCCTTTTCTTTCGAAGTTAATCTGTCGGAAAAAAACCCAAGGGAGTGCATGAGAACGTTTATATAAGATGTTTTCCTTGGAGGATTCATAAACGCATTAATAAGATGTTCCTCATAATGAGCTATAGTCTGTTGAAGTCTTGCCTGTTTTTGATTGGCAACTATTCTGCCGAGTATCCTCATCTCCTTCTGATTGTATGCCATCAGCAAGAACTTATTTCTTGAGTGAAAGGAAATCAGTTCATTGATCGATTTCGCCTTTTTCACATTTCTAAAGCTTGCCAATGAGTAGAGCTTGGTTAGAAAATGATCCCTTATCTTGAAATTCTTTAACCTGCCCTCATCCTCTATAGCCAACCCTGGGAAATGTTCTAGCACCTTACCGGCAAAAAATCCCTTAGTCTTCCCGATAGCCGCGCCATCTTCGGAATTGGCAAATAACTTGACATCCTTTATCCCGCAAGAAGGAGATCGACTCTTTAATATAAATCCATCCACGTCTTTTAGTGATTTCAGGTAGTTATTGGCAAAACCTAACATTTTTGATGAGATATCCCTGCCGGTTGCTGGCTGAAGAAGCCTCGTGTCCTTACCCCGGGATATCACCCGTATCGGGTCTCGAGGAACCCCGAGTCCTATCTCAACCTCAGGACAAACAGGTTTGAAATTAACATAAGTTTCAATTTTCTTGACAAAGGTATCCGGAATCACCTGTGCATTGTACCTGCATGCTTCAAACTCGAGGCATTTGCTCAGCACCACGATTGGTTTGGGGAATTTTGACATTGAAATCAGTCTACATTTGAGCTGGCACTTGTAAATATAATTATTACTTTCCGCTCTAAGTGTAACTAATTTTCGATTTTTGTCATTACTGTAGATATTAGATATTTCGTGGGCAAAATTCCAAAAAAAATAAATTTCCTGAAAATTTGCTTATCCGTCATCCTCGAATGTCTTTATCGGGGATCCATCGTTTAATTTTTTATTTTCTTTGTCTTGATACAAAGAAACAAAAATCAAGGGCTGACAAAAAATTAG
>JBAUII010000158.1:0-1596 GCA_049682815.1 Thermodesulfobacteriota bacterium
TCCCTTAAGAGTCGGGCTATTTGAAATGAATTTATGCCGAAAAACAAAACGTTCCAAAATGAAACATATAAGTTATCAGAGAGATAACCGAATAAAACCAGGCTCAATTGCCCCAATAATAGAATACTTCTTAATAAGAGGATATCCTTAGCCGCCAGGGCCAGGAACATGAAAAAATACCCCATATTTACTAGTACATATGTCATAGGAACACCTCATTGAAGATTTTGACAACTGTCAGACAGGTACAAATCAACGTACAATGTTATGATTAAAATAAATCCTTACAACATTCACGACTTTAGCTCATCCTTGAATTACAAATTCTGGTTGGTTAGAGTATAAAATAATTTCGATTGGAGGGGGCGAATTCATGCACAAATCATATGTATTAAGAACATTTATTTATTCGGTGTGCATTCTGGCAATCGGTCTTGTTACTGCATCTGTGGTAGGAATAGCTGAGGAAGAACCTGCTAGGAACACTCAATCAAATGAGAAAGGTGGTACAGATCAAAATCAAGTCTCAGATATGGAAAAATGGAAGGAATATGCAACTCCCAATGAAAACCATAAGATTTTAGATGCATTCGTAGGAAACTGGGATTACACGGTAAAGTGGTGGTCTTCTCCGAATTCTGAGGCGGAGATATCGCAAGGAACCAGTGAGACCAGATGGATAATGGGTGGACGCTTCCTAGAGCAGACTGCTCGTGGGACATCAATGAACCAACCCTTTGAAGGAATGGGAATTACCGGATACGACAACGCGAAAAAGGAGTATGTTTCTATATGGATCGACAATATGGGTACAGGTGTAATGGTGTCTAACGGTAAGTATGACGCTTCTACAAAGACCTTCGAAGAAAAGGGGAAATTTACACAACCTGAAATGGGCGAAACAACTTTTAGGGGTGTGACAAGAATTATTAACGACGAAAGATTCGTTTATGAAATGTATACAAAAGACAAAGACTGGCAGGAGTACAAAGCCCTAGAAATTACCTACACAAGAAAAAAGTAAAGTAATTGAAAACCCGCAGAGGGCTGAGTGTTATTAGTACGTCTACAGAGAGTCTATCCAGTGATCGCTATTTTCAAAGCCAGATGTTTCAAGGACAGAATCTTTAAAAGGATTTTCTTCATTTATCTTACTTTTCTTTCTAACTTCTTTGTCTTGATACTGAATAGATCCTGACCTATCGTCAGGACATGGTTCAGCACAGGTACAAAGAAGCAACCCTTCGACGGCGCTCAGGACTAGGCTACCCAAAAATTCGCTAAAATCCACCTTAATCCTCCTTTAGAAAAGGAGGAAATTAACGTCTTGCACATCTTCCGAGAATGGACACCCTTTAATCCCTAACCCTCCTTTTGTAAAAAGGAGACATCCTCCCCTTTTTCAAAGGGGAGTTAGAGGGGATTTCAACGTCTTCATTACTGATTTTCTTAATACTCAATAGATCCTGACCTATCGTCAGGACATGGTTCAGCACAGGCCGCAATTTTGGAAGGCCAATCAAATACTCAATCCGCCTTTACAAAAGGAGGACAATTATGCGAGACAGGAATGTCTCGCCTATCGTGGGTTTATGC
>JBAUII010000159.1:0-8668 GCA_049682815.1 Thermodesulfobacteriota bacterium
AGCTCGAAGGTAGCTAGAGCCGAATCGTCCTCCGGCGCCACCACCGATGAAGATCACATCGTATTCCGTTACCGAAGGGTCATAATTATCTATTGGTTTTGAGCTATCGTATAATTGCATATTTAGTTCCCCTTATAAGTTCTATCTTTGTATTCTTAATTGTTGTTTTTAGAAAGTTTCCTTGTCAATTCCTCCGGAGAGTAAACACTAACTCTAATGAGTTGATGTAGGTAGCATATATACTCTTCGGACATTTCTTAGTTGGTTGCTCATCTTTATTAGCTAACTAGAAAAATTTATAAAATATTTTCTTTGCCTCTCTGATTTTATCTTGCAAGCCAACCGCCGTCTACCACAAGTAAATCTCCGGTTATGTAGTCTGAATCATTAGAAGCTAGGAAGACCGCCACTCCACTTAAGTCCTCGGGAATTCCGACCCTCCCCAATGGAATCCATCCCATCACCTGCTCTTTAAGTTCAGGAACATCCAATCGCCATTTAGTCATGGGAGTTTCAATCATTCCCGGGCAGATCGCATTCACATTAATTTTGTATTTGGCATAATCAAGTGCCATAGATTTTGTAAGAAGTGCTACTCCTCCTTTAGAGGCTGTATAAGCTGCTCTACCAGGAAATGCTACGATCCCCGCGACAGAAGCTGTATTAATAATCTTTCCTCCCCCTTCTTTTATCATCTCAGGAATAACCCTTTTTGAACAGAGGAAAACACCCTTCAAATTAACTGCAATAACCCTATCCCATTCCACTTCAGGTGTAGTGTGTAGAACCATAGCTTCTTGAGAACCTGTAATTCCAGCATTATTCACCAAAATATCAATCGTGTGATACGTATTAAGGATTTCTGCTACCATATCATTAACTTCATTCCACTTCGTTACATCCACCTGAATAGCTAAACTATAACCACCCATATCTTTAACTGTCTTCTCTGTTTCTCCAGCTAGATCTGGATTCAAATCGGCTATAGCAACTCTAGCCCCTTCTCTGGCAAAGGCTAAAGTAATAGCTCTTCCAATTCCTGAACCAGCCCCGGTAATTATTGCGGTTTTCCCTTCTAGCTTCATTTCTAAAAATTCGTTGCTTTTTGCTCTCCAACTTCTCTTTTCATCACCGAGTAATGACCATCCCACAGAATAGATTTAAGTTCTGAGGAAAGATTGATTCGCATATGATTTATCTTCTAACATAAAAATATTCTCGGCAATTCCCCTTTTAGGCTAAATATAACTCAATAGAGCTAAAGAAAAGACTTTTATTCAGAGGTATAATAAAAATAATGAGTGGAGAAGGAGAGTTTTTAGGTAAACTTCTTTCGAAGAATAAAAAAGCTTTGATTGAAGCTTTCCTGCAATCGTTTAATACTTCTAAAGTTGCATCATCTGACTACAAAGCCTTTCTTCAAAGCAAGAAGGGGAGAAAACGCCTTAGAAAATATCTGAGTTTGATCATTAAAGTTCTTAAACGCCATGTCAAAGATTTTTATCAGGATCAAATCGAAATAGGTCGCCTAAGAGCTCTTCAAGGAGTTCCGGTGGACGGTGTCTTGGAGGTAGCTCTACACTTTAAGAAAGTTATTTGGAATCTTTTTTGTAAAGAATTTAATGATGACTTTAAAGCTTGGAAGAATGGTGTAGATGGATTTATGGTTTTAGAGGAGACTTTGGACATAACTCGAGCAATTCTTGCCAGAGCATACGTTGAAACTCGCGAAGAAGAAATCGCTAGGCGTGAACGTTACCTTCGTGAACTTTACTCTTTTACTTCCGAGGCAACTTCGATACCTGCTTTGGATTCTATCCTCAAGGATGTTGTAATGAAGATGAGTTCAGCTTTAAACCCCTCTCGGTGCGCTCTTGGTATGCTGAACGCAACTGAGAAGGATTTTACCTATTCCGTTTTCTATCCATTTAAAGAAAATTTTTCAATGCCTCTCCGAGTAGATTCCAAAGCTATGAAAAAGAGATTAATTAATATTCCCATCAAAATCCGAGAGAAGGTAATTGGAACTCTCTACATTGAAAGGGCTTTAAAAGATCCGTGTTTTTCTAATGCGGAGAAGGAACTTATAATAAGCTTCGCAAACACAGCAGGGGTGGTAATTGAAAATGCGAGACTCTTTGAAGAACTCTTGGAAAAAAAGCAAACGCTAGAAGGACTTATAGCCAAGACACTTGACCTTTATGAGGAAGAAAGAAGAAGGATTGCCTCTGATATTCACGATAGTCCCGTACAAACCATTATAGGAGCTTTATATTTTCTTGAAACCGCTGAACACCTTGCAGAATCAGAAGAGGTTAAAGAGGAGATAAGGAAGGCACAATTCCACATAAGAGAGGCAATTAAAGAAATTCGACGAGTTATTGTGAACTTAAGACCGCTTGTTCTTGACGATTTGGGTTTTTGGACTACCCTTCAAGCATACCTTGAAGATTTTTCTAAAGAGACTGGTATTAAAACCCAAGTCCGAATTTTAGGTCATCCGAGGCCTCTAGACTCTTCTGTTGAAATTCTTCTCTTTCGAGTTACCCAGGAAGCCTTGAGCAACGTCAAAAGACATTCAGGAGCAACCAATGTTTCGGTCCGGATTAAATCCGATTCTGACAAAATTATTTTGACTATACAAGACAATGGTCACGGCTTTGATCTTAAGAATGACTTGAACAAGCTTGTACGGGAGAGAAAATTTGGACTCGTAGGTATGAAGGAGAGGATAGAAAGAATTGGTGGGCACCTAGAGATTATTACAAAGCCTGGTTTAGGAACCAAGACAAAAATAACTCTCTTTTCACAATTTTATCGCTAAAAAGCCATGGCTAGTGTAGAACGTATAAGAATCTTCGTTGTTGATGATCACATTATCGTACGAGAGGGTCTAAAGAATCTCCTTCGCTCCATGCCATCAGTTGAGATAGTAGGTGAAGCTATAAGTGGAGAAGAAGCTTTGCAGAAAATTAAATCATTACGTCCTGATGTAGTCTTGATGGACATTAAGATGCCGGGAATGGGGGGTCTCAAAGCAATCAGGCTTATTTCGGAAAAGTATCGCTATATTAAGGTTCTTGTTCTCACTGTTTATGAGAATGAAGAGTATGCCTTTGAGGCTTTAAAGGCAGGAGCAAGTGGCTATATTCTTAAGCACGCCACTAGAGATAAATTATTTGAAGCTATCCAGGCAATTTATCGGGGGAGAGAGTTTTTTGAAAACTCTTTGACCAAGCGGATAATTAGAAAACTAATTTGGCGTAAATCTGCGGAAATTACAAGCCGAGAAAATTCAGTACTACATTTTATGGTCCAAGGTCTAAGTGACAAAGGGATTGCAAATGAGTTAGGGGTTTCAGTATATACTATAAAAGCTCATGTGAAACGAATTCTAAAAAAACTCGGAGTAAAAAACAGAACTGAGGCTGTAGCTTTAGCCTTAAAGAAGGGTCTTGTTAAAGAGGAAGATAAAACTACATGAAGAAGTGCAAAGATGAGTAGGCTTTCCAAATGATTTCATTCATATGCTGAACTGCCATTATAATAAGAACTATTCCTATTCCACGGCCGTGCACGGACCTGCCTAGGCTATTGCACAAAAAAAATCCACAATCTGCATATGCTACTTTAAAACTCTTCCTTTTTCTCTACAGCCTCACCTTCGATCACCACTTCCCCTCGCTGGTTAGTGCAAATCGTTTTAAACTTGAAAGTACTTCTGTCCCCTTCCTTCTCGATAACCTCTGCCGTAGCGGTTATAGTATCACCGATATAGACAGGCGCTTTGAATTTAAGGGTCTGTGAAACAGAGATTTCCCCTCCTTTCCCCAGTAGGAGTCCATTCACTGCGGAGATGACGCCTGCGGTGAGCATTCCGTGAACAACTCGCCTAACAAACCTTGTCTTCTTTGCATATTCTTTATCAACATGAAGTGGATAAAAGTCACCACTTACTGCTGCAAAGAGAAGCACATCATTCTCGGTAATTGTTTTAAAAAAATTGACTTTGTCACCTATCTTGATGTATTTAAATTGCTTTGTTATAAGTATACTAACCACCTTTCCTTTCGACTTATTTTTAATATATCGTTTTCATAATTATCATATTGTCTTATCCATCTACACTCTTAAGAAAAGCAGCTTGAAGGAAACTAGATTCCGAGGATTTAGAAAGATATTTTAACCCTGTATCGGGAAGAATTGTTACAATATTCTCTTTGTTTTCAGAATTTTTTGCATACCTTAGAGTACCTGCCATAGCGGCGCCGCTTGATCCGCCAACAAGTATTCCCTCTTTCCTCATCATAATCTCCACCATTTTGAAAGACTCCTGATCGTCTACCTGAATCACATCATCTATATAATTGAAGTCAATTACACCAGGAATAAAGTTCTTGCCTATCCCCTCAATCTTAAATTTACAAGCGTTTTCAACAATACCTTTCTTAAAGTAGGAACGATATACGGACCCTGTCGGCTCAATACCAATGATCTTTATCTTGGCATTTTTCTCCTTAAGGTATCTACCAACCCCGGTTATAGTACCGCCTGTCCCCATCCCACAGATGACTGTATCGACCTTTTCATCAGTGTCTCTCCAAATCTCTGGCCCCGTGGTTTCATAATGCGCTTCAGGATTTATGGGGTTAAAATATTGATTGAGATAAGCTCCATTCCTTTCTTTTGCAATTCTCTCTGCTATATAATAGTAGCTTCTCTCGTCCTCTCTTAATAACCCTGAAGGCGTGAGGATTATCTCCGCACCAAAAGCTCTAACGGCCTTTATCTTTTCCGGACTGACTGTTTCAGGGAGAACTATTATGCATCTGTAGCTCTTAACTGCAGCAACCATGGCAAGTGATGTACCGGTGTTTCCTGATGTAGCTTCTACGACAACGTCACCGGGCCTAATAATACCTCTGCGCTCCGCATCCTCTATGAAATAAAGTGCAATCCGATCTTTTATACTTCCACTGGGGTTGAAGGACTCAAGCTTAACATAAATCTCTGAACCAGCTCCATCTGTAATCTTTTCGAGTCGGACAAGAGGCGTGTTTCCTATAAGCCCCAAAACTCCATTTGTCACCTTCATGCCTTGTTGTACCTTCTTTTTAGAATAAGCCTCAATTTTCTATTTTACATCCTGCGGTCCATCCTTCCTCAATTTGAAAATGCCCGAACTGTTCCTTTCATCACGTTACGGTACCCCTCTCGATTCTGCTTCTTTAATTTTGTTAATTATCATTCTTGCACGCTCCGTTTTCTTTTCTTCAAAGAATGTAATGACCCCTTCCCGATAGAATCCGCTTTTTGCTTCAGAAAGAGCTCGGGGCAGAGATTTTCTAAAATGTTCGAACGCCCACATATCCGGTCTTGAAATGTTAAGCCGAATATAGTCGGTCGCCCCAACATCGCCAAGTCCATCTCCCGGATATACAGCCACGCGGTTTTTAAATAAAGCAACTGTGAGTTCCTGTGCACTTACACCGGTTCCCGAGACATCAATAACCATAGAAAACCCATACTTCGGTTCTACGGGAATTGATACACCGGGAGTTCGGCTAATTGTCTCTTTCACATGAGCGTAATTTCGGCGGATAATGGCCTGGGATTTTTTCACATACGCTTCATCTTGTAGGGCTGTTAAAGCCCCGAGTTGCGCAATAAGATTTGTGTTGAGTCGAGTTAAAGCCACCTTAGTCATAAGGCATGCTCTCATCAGGTCTGGATGTCCAGCTAAGAATCCCAAACGAACGCCGGCCATACCGTAGCCATGGGAAACACTGAAGGTCGAAACCACATTATCTACGTTCGTCTCTTTCCAGAAAGAAGCCATTGGATAATGAACTGCATTAGGATCAATACGATGAGTATTGTGTGTGATGTCGTCAATTATTATAATATTTCTCTGCTTAGCCATTTCCGATAGAGAAATTAATTCGTCTTTTGTCTGAAGTGTTCCGAATGGATTTAGCGGGTTACAGACCATAATAATCTTTGTATCTTCTGTAATTTTTCGGTCGACTTCATCAGGACTTAAGCGATATCCATTATGTCTACCTAGTGGAATCCTTACAGGTACTCCTCCGGCCATGAGAATAGCGGGTTCAAAGTGAAAGTACCCGGGATCTGTTATGATAACCTCATGCCCCGGATTGATGAATGTTTGCAGCGTGTAGGAAATCCCAGCCTGTGCTCCTTCCGTTCCAATGACCTCGAAGGTCTTATCTCTTTCTCGTTTGAATTTTATCCGAGCACACACCTCCCGAAGAGGATTTATAAGATCTGGTGAGTATGGATTCAAATTTTCTGCGGTTGTGTATTTCCGCATGGCCACCACTGCGCTATCAGGCGGACCGGCATAGCAGGTCATCCAGCCCAAATCAGCCCATTCCTTTGGATCCAGGTCAACTCTACCTTCTTTATAAACTTCCTGAGGGTTCATCCTCAGTATCTTTATAGCATCACGATAGCTCATGTAGTTCCACATGCCATGAGGGCTTTCCATTACAGATTTAATCCTCTTAGAAAGGAGCCGTTCTAAAAACGATGTGTTTTCTTTTTGAGTTTCCCAAGATAAAACAAATCTTTCTTTTTTCATCTGGTTATTGCCTGCTCGAATTTTTCATCATAACAACGGCATAGATATCATAAGGGTCCATGGTGATTTTCGCCTCCCCAAAACCTGCCTCCTGTGCCCATTCAACAAGGCTTTGGACCGGACGAAGATGCCAAACGCAGCGCTCTCCGTCTCGATTCTTAAGCGACCTTGCGATGAGCTCTATCTGTGGATTATAGGTCTGGACATTGAAGAGCAAGGCTTCGGGATTAAGAGACTCTCGAAGGTCAAAAAAGTGCTGACGTATTAGATTATCGTCGTGAATAATTCCATAAAGACCGATCTCAATCGCCAGGTTTGGAGTCGGAGAGATGTTTCTTAAACTCTCAGTATCAAGTGCATTAGCTTGCTCGAAGTAAACTTGATTTAAGAATCGTATTTCTTCACCGATAGCTTTGCTCTCCGCAAGAGCACCCCCGTCTATGTCCCGCAGCAATACTTTTACATTTTTGTGTTGTCCGTTCTTTAAGACATCATAGAGATAGTCCGCCTTGCCTGAGGCTAAGTCCACTATAAACGTTGGCCTATCGTCTCTTTCTTTAAGATAGTCTATGAGAACATCTTGTACGATTTGTTTTACGGCTCTAAAGGCTTTGCAGGTAATCTGATTTAAAAAGGCTTTATCCAAGAGGCACCCGACATATAACCTTCCGTGCGGAGTATTTTCATACACGTAGTTCATAATCATTCCTGAATCAAAACCTTGGGTGTAGCCGATTCTTATTCCTTCCGATAACGTACCGATCGTTTGCAGGAAGAGTGATACCATTCCGTAATACCATTTCTCAGGTGAGTATATGGGAAGCGGTTTTATCAGTTCTTCGAAAGAAGGAATACAATTACGATTTTTCATATGTTTCTCGTATCTCAATTGCAGTATCAGTGTTTTTTGTTCCTCTTACATTATTTTCTAATTGAAGTGCTGCATTGATCTCCTTTAATCCCACTAATCTCACCAGCAACCTTTCGACTTCAGGACAGGAACCGGTGGACTACCCACGCTTCTCTTATATCTCCGTCCATTGGGTAATTCACGAGTATTGCTCGTGATCGATCTCACATAGCCGTCATTCCCCCGTCAACCACAAGAGCTGAACCTGTTACAAATGAAGCCTCATCTGAAGCCAGGAAAAGTGCTGATGAGGCGATCTCTTCCGGTGTGCCAAATCTCCCTATAGGATATTTGGAAAGCCTTGCTTTTCGTTTCTCTTCAGTATCATCTGTCTTCAGTAAATCTTGAATCAGTGGGGTCAAGGTAGTGCCAGGGACTATGCAATTAACTCGAATATTATGAACAGAAAGATCCAAGGCCATATTTCTGGTCAGAGCGATTACAGCACCCTTTGCAGCACAGTACGCAGCCAGCTTAGGCACGCCTACGACCCCTGCCACCGAGCCCACATTTATTATAGAACCCCCTCCATCCCGAATCATAAGAGGAACAGAATGCTTCGAGCAAAACAATACGCTTTTCACATTCACTTCAAAAATCTTGTCCCAATCGGATTCATTAACGTCTAATATGGTTCCTATGTTTTGCATACCGGCATTGTTGAAAAGAATATTAAGTCGGCCAAATCTCTCGTTAGTAAAATTAATCATTTCCTTTACGTCAGACTCTTTGGTCACATCAACTTGAAAGAAGGCAGATTCCCCCCCTTGACTTTCAATATCTTCTGCCGTCTTTTTTGCCAAGGATTTATCAATGTCGGCAACAATAACTTTAGCTCGCTCTCGTGCGAATATTAGAGCCGCTGCTTTACCAATCCCTGAACCACTTCCCGTTATAATTGCAACCTTGTCTCTTAGTCTCATTGCTTAATCTCCTTTTGTGATCGGCCACAGAGACATAGAGTCTGTCTAAGGCTCATACTCCGCGACAAAACTATTCTCGGTGACAAAATTGATCGATTCCTAAAAACAACACGGACATGAACCACCTCCGTGCTCTTGCTCCCAGGGGTGGGGTGTTTCGCCCTCTTGTGCAACATCGTCACTTTCACATCGTGTACAAACCCATTTATCCGGAAGCTTCAAGCCCTTAAA
>JBAUII010000160.1:0-10590 GCA_049682815.1 Thermodesulfobacteriota bacterium
GGCCCAAACCAATGGTAGAAATAGGGGGTAAACCAATCCTATGGCATATTATGAAAATTTACTCCTTCTACGGTTTACACGACTTTATTATCTGCTGTGGATATAAAGGCGATGTAATCAAAGAGTACTTCGCAAATTATTTTTTAAATATGTCGGACGTTACATTTGATTTAAAAAATAATAAGATGGAAGTTCATAACTGTGAGATTGAGCCTTGGAGAGTGACCTTGGTTGATACGGGTCTTAAAACAATGACTGGTGGACGATTAAAAAGGATCAGCAAATTCGTAGCTGATGAACCCTTTTGTATGGCTTATGGCGATTGTGTTTCCAATGTAGACATAAATTCATTAATTAAATTTCACAAGGGGGAAAAAAATCTAGCAACACTCACTGCAGTACAGCCCCAGGGAAGATTTGGTGCATTGATGTTGAGCGGAACTGATAACAAAATAAGGAATTTCACAGAAAAACCTAAAGGGGATGGAGCATGGATTAATGGCGGTTTTTTCGTGCTTGATCCAGAAGTCATAAGCTACATTGATGACGAATTAACAGTATGGGAACATAAGCCGCTACAAGATCTTGCTAAGGATGGGAGATTATCTGCTTATAGGCATTTTGGATTCTGGCAATCCTTGGATACGCTGAGAGATAAGAACGTATTAGAAGAAATTTGGAGAAGTGGCGATGCGCCCTGGAAAGTATGGAAAGAAACTTGAGTTTTGAAACAGCCAAACCACCGAATCAATTGTTAATAATGAAATTTGGAAATCACAAAATAAGTCCATTTATCTTGTGTTACTAGCTAGCTCTATGAGTAAACATTTTTATCAATCGGCAATTATCTGGAGCCCCGATTGAAAATACAAGGAGATAATTTCATTGTTATGCTGTTTAAGGCATGACAACTTAAGATAAATTTCTTAGTCTGTATGAGTGGTTATGTTATTTCATGAAACAACATTAAAGGGAGCTTATATAATTGAGGTTGAAAAGAAGAAAGATTCAAGAGGTTTTTTCTCGAGACTTTTCTGCATAAAGGAATTTCGAGATAAAAATTAAATACAAAAATAAAAGAGATCAATTTTTCTTTCAATAACAAAAAGGCACATTACGCGGTTTACATTACCAGATTAAGCCTTATGGAGAAGCAAAACTGATTCGATGCACAAGAGGATCTATTTACGATGTTGATGTTATAGGTGACTTGCGTCCATCCTCCTCAACGTACAAAAAATGTATTTCCGTAAAGTTGGTCAGTGATAATTACAAATTGATATATATCCCTGAAAATGTCGCTCACGGATTCTTGACGCTAACAGACAATACTGAGGTATTTTATCAAATATCTCAATTTTATTCTCCCGAACATGCAATAGGAATTAGGTATGATGATCCATATTTTAAAATAGACTGACCATTGGATGTTAAGGTAATTTTCGATAGATATAAAAGCTGGCCAGACTTTTCTTCGTGATATACCGATATTTAAATTACTTTCAAAATATGATGAGTCTAAATCCGTTTCCAAAAACATTTCAAGAGGTAGTTGGACTAATTCCAGCCGGAGGACTTGGAACTAGAATTTCACCTCTACCCTGTAGTAAGGAACTTTACCCAGTTGGATTTATGCGTCATGGAAATACCGATGAAATACGCCCGAAAGTGGTTTGCGAATACCTATTAGAAAAAATGAAATTCGCAAACATAAAAAAAATATATTTAGTATTGAGAAAAGGAAAATGGGATATCCCATCATATCTCGGAGATGGTTCTTCATTGAATATAAACCTTGCTTATCTTCTGATGAATCATCCTTATGGCGCACCATTCACAGTAGATCAGGCATATCCTTTCGTTAAGGATTCCCTAGTTGCACTTGGATTTCCGGATATTATCTTTAAGCCGAAAGATGCGTTTGCTAAGCTAATAGAAAAACAGAGTAAAAGCGGGGCTGACATTGTATTAGGTCTGTTCGAAACGGATCAACCCCAACATGCCGATATGGTCAAATTTGATCAAGCTGGTAGAGTCTATGATATACTAATAAAGCCAAAATCAACTGACTTAACTTTCGCTTGGATAATTGCGGTCTGGACCCCGGTGTTTACAGAATTTATGCATGAATGCCTAAAACAGATGCTAAATGAAAAACGCGAGAGGGATGAAATCTTAAAAATTGATAGAGAATTGTTCGTTGGAGATATAATAAATAAAGCTATAGCAGATAATCTAAGTATACAGTCTTTGGTTTTTGAAAATAAAAAGTTTTTAGATATCGGAATACCATCGAATCTAATTAACGCAATATCCAAAATTGTTACTAAAATTTAATATAGAAATGATAATAATCGATAAGGCATTGGAGAAAATTCATGATGAAGGTAAGCCAATCAGGGTTGGCATGGTTGGTGCCGGTTTCATGGGCCAAGGTATAGCATTGCAGATGATTAATGCAGTAAAAGGAATAAAATTAATAGCTATTTGCAATCGTGATGTAAAACGGGCAAGGAATGCCTACATTGGTGCCGGAGTACAAGATATAAGGACGGCTGACACGTTGACTAAGCTCAATGAATTTATAGCCGGTGACCATTTCACCATAACCGAAGATGCAATGCTACTTTGCAAGGCACACAAAATCGACGCAATCCTTGAGGTAACTGGATCTATCGAACATGCCGCTCACGTTGTATTGGAAGCTATAAAGAACGGCAAAGACGTTATCTCAATGAATGCGGAGCTGGATGGCACCCTCGGACCCATATTAAAACTATATGCTGATAAAAATGGTGTTATCATGACCAATGTAGACGGAGACCAGCCCGGAGTAATTTTAAATCTTTTCAGATTTGTTAAGGGAATAGGGGTAAAACCCGTTCTATGCGGCAACATCAAAGGTCTTCTCGATTTATGTAGAAACCCCACAACACAGGAGGGATTCGCTAAGAAATGGAACCAGAAACCCCATATGGTAGCTTCATACGCTGATGGCACAAAAATTTCATTTGAACAGGCGATTGTTGCTAATGCTACTGGTATGAGAGTCGCAAAAAGAGGCATGATTGGACCCAAAGTGCCGCCAGGAACGCCGATTACGGAAGCTGTTAAACTATTTCCGATAGATGAATTGAACAAGGAGCATGGAATCGTAGATTACGTAGTTGGCGCAGAACCTGCAGCAGGAATTTTTATAATAGGACGACATGATAACCCGATCCAACAAAAGTATTTGAACTACTATAAGCTCGGAGAAGGTCCTTTTTATTGCCTCTACACTCCTTATCATCTATGTCATTTTGAAGTTCACAACACAATTGCCCGCGCGGTCCTTTTCAGGGATGCCGCTGTTACCCCGCTGGGCAAGCCGTTTGTCGATGTCATCACCGCAGCAAAAAAGGACTTAGAAAAAGGACAGGTTATAGACGGCATTGGTGGTTATATGACTTATGGAGTCTGTGAAAACTCTGAAATTGTATATGCCCAACGATTATTACCCATAGGATTGGCTGAGGGATGTAAATTAAAGAAAAATATAAAAAAAAACGGAGTTCTTACTTATAATGATGTTGAGATACCAAAAGACCGACTCACTGATACACTAAGAGCAGAACAGGATAACCACTTCCATTCCGTTCAGGATCATTAATATATTCTTAAGAAAACGCTGCTTACAATGTTGAAATTTATTTGAGCTCTGACATCAAACTAGGATAAGGATAAATCCTCCGGGAAGACCGTCGAAATATGTTAAGTTATAGAGTACATAGTCGGATTTTTTAATAGTGGGGGGGGAGGATCCATTCCTTTATACAAAAATTACCTGACGAGCTTTTGCCAATTGAGAAAACTTTGTGAATGATTGGGAATCACAAGAATGCGAATTTTAGTCACTGGACACCATGGTTACATAGGCATGGTTTTGACGCCCATGTTGCTCCAACAAGGATACGAAGTGATAGGACTGGATTGCGATCTATATGATCAATGCCTGTTCTTTGAAAATAACTTTATCGTTCCCTATATAAAGAAGGACATAAGAGATGTCGGGCCAGAGGACATTGAGGGATTCGACGCTATCTTACACTTAGCTGGTCTGTCAAACGATGCCCTCGGTTTTCTAAATCCTGAAATCACGTTTCAAATTAACCTCGAAGCTACCGTTAGGCTAGCTCGGTTGGCCAAATCAGTAGGTGTTCCTAGATTTATTTTTTCTTCTTCTTGCAGCAATTATGGTGCAGCAGGAGATGGTTTCTTAAATGAGGAAGCTGACTTCAATCCCGTTACTCCATATGGGCGGTCAAAGGTACTGGTTGAGAAAGAGTTAGCAAAACTGGCGGATTCAAGCTTTAGTCCAACATTTCTCAGGAATGCTACTGTTTATGGCTTATCCCCAAGACATAGATTTGATCTAGTGCTCAACAACCTTGTGGCGTGGGCTTTCACAACTGGTAAGGTTTTTTTGAAAAGTGACGGAATACCCTGGCGACCAATAATACATGTCGAGGATGTTTCACAGGCGTTTATAGCTGCACTTGGCGCACCTAGGGATAAAGTTCATAACCAGGCTTTTAACGTAGGTATTACCGAAGAGAACTATCAAATCCGGGATCTTGCAGCAATTGTAGAGGAAACGGTGCCGGGTTCCATTATAGAATTTTCTGGGGATGCAGGGCCAGACAAAAGAAGCTATAGAGTAGATTGCAGCAAATTATCTAACACCTTGCCGGATTTCAAGCCTAAGTGGGATGCCAGACTTGGCGCCAATCAGATGTTCAAAGCTTATAAAAAGGTAGGATTGAAGCTGGAAGATTTTGAAGGACCTCGTAACAAAAGAATAGACCATATCAAAGAATTGCTCAAAACCAACAGGCTTGATCCTACACTTCGCTGGAAACAGCAAATCTCTAATTCATCTACTAGAGTTAATTCTTGAGATATGAATGAGAAACTAAATGAGTACTCATTGTCGATTCTGTGAAAATAAAGCTCTTGAACTAGTCTTGTCTTTAGGCAGGACCCCTCTTTCGGATCGCCTCCTCACAGACCAGCAGTTGTTGGAGCCGGAATTTACCGCGCCACTGGATCTATGCTTTTGTCCCGAGTGCACTCTTGTACAAATCAAGGAAATAGTAGACCCAAAGATCCTATTCCATGATGACTATCCCTATTTCTCATCAGTATCAAATGAGCTGGTAGAACACTCAAGAGAGAATGCTGAGGAATTAATAAGTAAACTTAATGGAAATAGCCTGGTAATAGAGATTGCTAGCAATGACGGTTACATGTTAAGAAATTTTATGGATAAAGGCATACCGGTGCTAGGCGTCGATCCAGCAAAAGCTCCTGTTGACATTGCACGCGACCGAGGCATTCCAACACTTTGTACATTCTTTGACTTAGGACTCGCTGAAAAGCTCTTGAAAAATGGGCATCTCGCAGATGTGCTGATTGCAAACAATGTATTAGCACACGTCCCTAACTTAAATGGCTTTGTTAAAGGCATAAAGACGATACTAAAGAAAACAGGGGTAGCTGTGATTGAGGTACCTTATCTTTTAAATCTTATAGAGAAATGCGAATTTGACACAATATACCACCAGCACTTTTGTTACTTTTCAGTGGGAGTGTTGGAAAAGTTATTCAGGAGTCACAACTTATATTTAAACGATTTAAAGCCTCTCAAAATTCATGGCGGATCCCTACGATTATATGCTTCTAATAGAGACGTAACTAATAAATCTGTAAAACAGGCAATAGAAGAGGAAAAGAGTAAGGGATTACATAAAATAGAATACTACAGAAATTTTTCTGAAAGAGTGATTAATTTAAAAAATAGTTTGGTTCGACTCCTAACTGATCTAAAACGAAAAGGTAACAAAATTGCAGCATATGGGGCAGCGGGCAAGGGGAATACATTGCTAAGTTTCACCGGTCTTGATGGTTCAATAATCGATTTCGTTGTCGATCTCAATTCATTCAAACATGGAAAGTACATGAGTGGTAATCATCTAAAGATTTATCCTGTATCAAAACTATTAGAGGATATGCCAGATTACGTATTATTACTTACCTGGAACTTTGCCGATGAGATATTACAACAACAAAGAAAATATCGTGAACTCGGAGGGAAATTTATTATTCCCGTCCCACTTCCAACCATCATCTAGCTACATACATTGTCAAGCCTCCAAATTTAGGTCCACCTTTAAGGTTAGATTTTTTTCATGTGGTGGACCTCACCCCATCTTAGGGCCACCAAAAGATCGCAAAGCGTACATAAGTTTATCTTTCATTCTAATCAATCTATCCTGGTATTTCTTTCACCTCCGTAGGCCTAAATCCTTTGCGATTATTCTGGGATTGAAGAACCCAAGCACAGCCCCTTCGAACTTTTGCGTGTAAATAATATTTTCAGCCCTATTTAAGACTCCAAGAAATTCCCCCTTCGAAGTCCTGTAATACCTCCAACCCTCAAGCGTCAAATTCAGGTACAAACAGTGGCCCTTCAGGGTGAAAGGGCGCATCCTAGGCACTTTAACCATTTTAGTCTGCCCTTTGTAGGTGTATATCTTAATTTTATAGAGGGGATGTGAAGCAACCCATTCGAAATACTCACAACAAGCATCCCATAGCTCCCCAGGATCAGTGAACTTCGGCGGTCCTCCTCGAGTAGGATTTTTGGCATCCCTCCGTCTGTGTTCCCACCATCTGTGCTCTCCGGTTGTGGGGTAGTCTTGATAGTGTTGTGGCAGGACGTTGTTTGGTCTATTGTTTGTTTTCATCTTCATGTTATTTGTCTGGGATGCTTATATGCTTCACATACTTGGGTCATATTAATGTCTCGTTTGTTGGGTTACTGCCAATTCTATATTTGTTATTCGCGTTCGCAGGGCGGCGGCGGATACTTCGATATCGAAAGAGCGAGGTTTACTTCTTTCCTCCGGGAGGCCGACACTGGTACCATGGATAGAGGAACAACTCACTTGATTATCTTACTAGTAGAAACCATCTTCCATTTTCTACTAAATAGTAAAGAATTAACTACTACGAACAACAATCGATTTTTACGGTCTCTTTCGGAAAAATCGATTTCTTTATAATATATATTATTTAACCAATTATATGGGCATATTATACGCATATAAATTCTCCAATGATTTCAATTGGATAGACCTTAATTGCCCTTTTACTTATTAGATTTTTTCATATTACTTATTAGGTTTTTACCATTTACTTATTGGATTTCCTCCCAACCTTCACCAGATTTTCCTCCGTTTAAAAAAAGGAACCACTTTCCTACCATTATGATCATTTAGAAGTCCCCTCTTGTGTAACCACGCTTAAATTTGTATCCATACACTCTTCTGCCACTTCACACATATGACATTCATCATATCTTAAGTAGTCAATTCTGAATCCATACCCATGAGGGCAACGTGGCTTTGTACTTGATGTCGCTGGCCGTGATATATCTTTATCGGCCTGTTTCCGATCGCTCGGAGTTGCAACAGGAGGGAGTTGTTCTAAGGCATTTATAGTCAATTTGTCATTTTCTATCTGACTACTCGGTACTGTAAATATATTCGTTTTGGTCCCGAATCACCCCAGAAGGTTTTGGACGAATTCTTGAATCAGCCAAGCGGGTGCTTGATCCCGCCGGAATACTTAACCCGGGGGTTCTCGTTGAGCCTATGCGATAGTATCCTTATTTTCCCTCATAGATATAGGTAAACTTAAAGACTAGATAGTCAATTTGTGAGACGGTGCGACAATAGTAACCTTTGTTTATCCAGGCGTAAAAACCTTCTATAAGAATCTCAGAGCATTTGGTAAGAAAGCTTTTTTGGACTTTCTATATGTAATGCGTTCCCTACCAATTCATAGATGATCGGAGCCTTTAAGTGAATAGTAGCCTTTAGGTTAACTCTAGTCATCATAAGATAGCCGTACTCGTTACTAGCAGGAGCCACCGTTATATAGCCACGACATAGTGCTCGAAATAACTTGGCTTTCTTTTTGGGCTCCAGTTCTCTGATAGCTTTTATGATTTGTTCTATTGCTCCCTTACCGCCACCTTTGACCTTAAGTAGTAACTTAATGGCCTCCTGAGCCCGTTCGTGGATTTCGTTCAAGTCTGTGAACTTCTTGGCGACTTCGGCTATCTCTCTATTAAGTTCCGCTCTTTCCTTTGCTACTTCGGTCGAAAGTTCTGCGGCAACGTCAGGATCGTATTTGTATTTTCGGTTTCGAATCATTTCACGCAAGCGTTTCATAGGCACATCATTTTTTAATTCTTTCTGCAGGGCAGCTTTCTTCTCCTTTAGTGCCTGAAGTTCTTTGGCGAACTTATCCGGATTCATAATCTTGCGTGAGTACGTTTCAGGATCGAGAGATCGCTGTTCGAATAACTGATCCAATACTCTATTTTCTAACTCATTAGCATCCATATAGGACATAGGGTGTTTAGGACGTTTATACTGCCTGCATAGACTTTCTTTGGCTTTGCCTGCCCACCAAGCAGTAATAGTGTCTGTTGTAACCTTCCTTGTTCTTCTTCTTGATTCTTTGGGTGGTCATTCTAGCCTTCTTAGCCCCCATCTGTATACAGGGTCCACATCGAAGTAAAGTCTTTAGCCAGAAATCCCCAGACTCATCACTCTGCTTCTTCTCTTCTTTCCTAGGCCTTAATGTGTTCACTTCTGCCTTCTCGCCAATCTGATCCCATCGCGCTTTTGTCATCAGAAACGGAGCTTCAACTTTCCATTCCCTAGTACCGTTCTTAGCGAAATAAACGCCATAGTGTATGGTGTTCCTAAGGACATACCAGACAGACGCACTATTCCACGGTACTAGTTTATCCTTACTCCCTTTCTTATGCTTTCGCTTCCCTCTAGTGCCGATGAATTTGCATATTTATTCTGAAAAAATTATAATACGATCCCTATTGCATTATCAAGTTACATTTCTTGAAAGCTATTAGGATTTGGTTGGAGAAGAGAAGAAATTGTTAAGAAAATTACGATTCTGGCTATAGGCTCCCGGGGGGACGTGCAACCCTACGTGGCTCTAAGTCTTGGTCTACAAGATGTTGGTTATGAAGTAACTATTGCAGCTCATCCTGCTTTTGAGGATTTTATCCGCAGGTTTAAAATCAGATTCCACGCAGTTACCCCTGGTCCGGATACCTTATCAGTGTTAAAGGTTGATAAAGGAGTAAGAAGAGTTGAATCCTTTTTCAGAAGGCTTAAGGCGGTACCAACGATTAAGCAGTTGATTCTAAAGATGGGTGCCGATTGTTTAGATGCTTCTCAGGGAACAGATGCGATAATTTACTCACTACCTAGCTTATTATTTGGGCCAAGCATTGGGGAAAAACTCAAATTACCAGCCATACCTACCTGTATATCAGCCCCCATGACGCCAACTCGCACTCATCCTTTTATATACTTTGGGTTTAAAAAAAAATTGGGTAGCTCATTGAACGTACTTTCATGGTTTATCATAGAATCATTGTTTATTGTACCCTTTCAGTGGCGGGTAAATCAACTGCGTACCGAATTGTTGAATTTGCCACCAACGTCCATTACCACAAGATATAGTAAACTATTTGCAAAACAACAGACGCGAACTTTAGTTGCTATCAGTCCTAACTTTTTACCAAAACCACCTGACTGGGGTAATAACATAATCATGACAGGCTATTGGTATCTTGATACACCTCGTGATTTCGAGCCTCCCAGAGAATTAGATACCTTCCTGAATTCTGGCACCCCACCAGTATATATCGGTTATGGGAGCATGATCGCAGGAGATCCAAAAGAAACGCTTGAGCTAATATTGCAAGCCCTGTCTATAACGAAACAACGCGGCATAGTAGAGTGTGGAGGTGGATTGCTTCTGGTCGGATCACCGGATAATCTGCTCACAATAGGATCGGTTCCCCATGATTGGCTCTTTCCAAGAATGGCTGCTGTTGTTCACCATGGAGGTGCAGGGACAACGGCTACTGGTATAAGAGCTGGTGTCCCATCCGTCGCGGTTCCCTTCATATTAGACCAACCTTTTTGGGGGCGGCGATTAGCCGATCTTGGGGTAGGTACTGAACCTATTCCTTACAGAAAGCTATCAGTACAACGACTGGCTAATGCAATATCAAGGGCCGTAAGCGATCAAGGAATGAGGGAAAAAGCAGCACGATTGGGCTCGCTTATTCGCAGTGAAGATGGCGTTAACAAAGCAGTTGGAGCTCTTAACCATATCTTCTCAGATGAAAGTAAGATCCTCCAGAATGTACTTGGATAGTTGATTTCATAGTATCACTCATTAAATTAATGGCTGGTAGAAAAAACATTTATTTGAAAGTATGCTTTAACAACTCACAGTATGGGGCATATAAATGAAAGTAGTTATTCTAGCAGGTGGATTTGGAACTCGTATAGCAGAAGAGAGTGCTGTGAGGCCCAAACCAATGGTAGAAATAGGGGGTAAACCAATCCTATGGCATATTATGAAAATTTACTCCTTCTACGGTTTACACGACTTTATTATCTGCTGTGGATATAAAGGCGATGTAATCAAAGAGTA
>JBAUII010000161.1:0-2593 GCA_049682815.1 Thermodesulfobacteriota bacterium
TCAAGAAAAACCCCTTCCCCGGTTCTGTTGACCATCTTGCTGGCAATAAAACCAGCAATCAAACCCAATACGATCCAAGCTAGAAATGCCATATCTACACTCCGTTGTTCGAGTTGAATATTAATTATTCCTACATAATAAAGGAAGTAGTATAAATGCATGTTATTTGAATTTCCTAAAGGATCAGCCTTTCAGGGTAGGTCGAAGCAGATTTTCTTGAAATTGCAGGAATTACACTTCCATTCTTCCTCTGTTCTCGGAAAGTCAGTTATTATCGCCGCATTATTGATCGGATCACTCAGGTAGCTTTTCATGCTACTGATACTGTTATTTATATAACTTTTCGCTTCGGATAATTCCTTGTAGCTAAACCTGTGTATGGTTTTCTCATTTCCGAAGAGGTTGTATTCGATGAGGGAAATTTTATCCGCAGGTGCGCCTAAAATCTCATTTGCGTAAATTGTATAGATCATAAACTGTATCTTGTTTGACTCTCCCGATCCTGTTTTCCAATCGACTATTTCGATTCCATCATCCAGTCTATAGGCGAGGTCTAAATTTACGTAAATCTTTTCTTCATTAAATGAGAAAGGGATTGGGGTAATCCTGTCGATAGAAAGAACATCATCATGTTCCAGCGTTCTTACCTTCTCCAATACATCTGACTTGTAGAAGTTTCTGATGCATGTCGTTACCTCTTGGTGATTTTTCTTCCATCTCTCGTCCGAGATATCCACCGCATACTCGTGTTCAAAGAGGTAGTTCACCTTTCCCAGGCTATCATACGTATTCCAGTACAGACCGTCGCGGGAGAACTTGAACTCTTGTCTCATCATATTTGTCACCCTTGTAAGTGAGTATTCGAGGGTAATTAACGCATTCGTACGCACCAATTCCTTAAGTATTCTGGCAATCTCTGTGTGTACGGCTTTTCCCTTCCACATGGGTATGTTCTGAAGGTTTTTTAAGACATAGAGGGTTCTGGTAACGCGATCTGCTCTATCCTTTTCCCACCCACCCCATGACCCATAATAGTTGTAGTAATATTTTCTCTTACATTCCTCAAATAGAGCGTCCCTTGATGCGGACCAGCTAAAGTCGTTTGTAAGTGTGGCCACATTTAAACTTTAGTTTAAAATTCCTGTTAAATAAAGTGCTAGAGGTATTTCTTATATTTACTCAGTTTTTGAGATTCAAAATCCCCGAATCTTTTTATAGGCTTGTCCATTTCAGTTATCTCGAGAAACTGGTAGATTTTCATTTCAAAGAGTAACTTAGATCTATCAGTAGGGTTAATAATTTTGAATTGATCTATTTCGGTGATTTATAGAGTAAAATATGGATTATCTGTCCAATCAATAGTTCTATTTTGAGGATATTCCAATGCGGCAAATAAGTGTGACTGAGCATTCACGAGTCGGAGACGACATTGTATTCAGGGTTGAGGTTAAGGAGGGAGATTCCAAGTCTGAACATTTGGTTGAAGTAACCCATGATTATTATAATTTTTTGACCGAAAGGAAAATTGCAATGGAGGAGCTCGTACAAAAATCATTCGATTTTTTGCTGGAACGGGAGCCCAAAGAATCGATACTCAGAAAGTTCAACCTTAAGAAGATTTCCTATTACTTCCCGGAGTACGAAAAGAGAATTAAAAATTACTTCTGAAGGAGGTTTTCTGATGAAGAGTATTAAGAAGTTTTTTTATTTCATAATCATCGTTTTATTGGTAGTAGCAGTAATCTATATATATCCTGAAATTGAATGGCACCCCCCTCAAATAGATATTAAACTCGCCTCCGATTATGTTGGACTGAGACCATTTGTCGTTCAGATAAAGGACAAGGGTAAGGGGTTAAAGAAGGTGACTATTTCTTTAAGAGATGAAAACGGTGAATCCATTCTCGCGGATAAGATTTATGATTCACCAGTTAAGGAAGATAGCTTCACGATAGAGCTTGATCCGAAAGAAATGGGTATTAAAGATGGGCCTGCCGAGCTAGTGGTTAGTGCAGAGGATAGATCCCATCTTAAGCTATTTCGGGGTAATAAGACACATGTGGGCAAGAAGATTAAAATCGATCTGGTACCCCCGAAGGCTGAGATAGTAAGCGGTGATCAATACATTAACCACGGTGGTTCTGCAGTTGTTATCTATAAGACATCCGAAGATGTTACACGCAGCGGTGTTGAGCTTGGTGAGTATTTTTTCCCGGGCCACAGGGGGTACTTCGAAGACCAAAATATCTATCTGGCCTTTTTTGCCTTCCCTTATACCCTGTCTCCTGGTGATAGTATTTCGCTGATTGCCGAAGATGCGGCAGGGAACGCGAAAACGGTTAATATTCCCCACAAACTTAAGAATGTCCTATACAAGAAGAGTGATATTAATGTCAGCGATAATTTTATTCAGGAGAAGATGGCTTCACTCTTGGGAGACGACTCCTCTAAAGATCAAGATTTAAAAGTCATATTTCTCAAGGTAAACCGGGATCTAAGAAAGAAAAACAATGACGAGATAAAAAGAATAGGTGAGAAAACATCAGAGCAGATATTGTGGAATGGAGAATTCCACCAGCTGACAAACTCACAG
>JBAUII010000162.1:0-9441 GCA_049682815.1 Thermodesulfobacteriota bacterium
ATTCGAACCCCTATGTAAAAATGGTTGGTTCAATCCGACGTTCCATATGACACTATCTGTGGTGGACTTTAATGGTTGAGAAATTTTTGGAAATGCTACTATGTACCTAGCGCCAACCAGAAAAGCAAACGCTCCTAAAAAAAATAATAATAATGATTTTCTCGTACGAATCATTTTTCTCCCTCCTTTTTAATTTTTCTTTTAATTTTTGCAATTTCTTCATTGATGAGATTCTCTTCCTTTTCCCACATCTCCCTTTGCTCATCACGGAATAAGTAATCGAATCCTTCCTCGCCTTCGATCCTTTCTTCCATCTTGTGGAAAACACTGAAAGGTTCTTTAATTTCGATACCGAAAGTTATATCCCCTTTTTCCCTTCCCTCGTGTGTTTCACCTTTACCTAGCTTCATTTTTTTAATAAGGAAGTTTCTTTTGGCCCTTACCACCTGTGCCCTGCTTTCGAGCTCTTTAAGCGCAATACCCATTTCTTTAAGCCTCTCTCTATGTTCTACACTCCTGACGTTTATATCCCTCTGTTGCTGTTCCAAGATTCTTCTCATCCTCACCGCTTCTTTTGCATTTTCTTCCATAGCATCTTCGACAAATCCTTCTGCCTTTTCCTGCCAATAGGAAATTTGCTCCCCGATTCTCTCGAGCAGACGTTCATCTTCTTCCACTCTGAATTTAAGTGCTGAGAGTCTTGATCTTGCGCTGTCCAGCCCATCATCAATCTCTTCCACCGCCTGATTAATGACTTTCTCAGGGTCTTCAGATCTTGTTACCAAGTGGTTGAGCTGTGATTTGATGAGAAACCCCATCCGATTTTTTAGTCCCATTTTCATTTCCTCTTTTTTTTGGGTTTTATGGATTAATACGAATGAACTTAAGAAAGGTTTTAAGAAGAAGAAATTCTTTCAGCGACAGATTTTCACAAATCAACACTACTGAGGGATTTTAAATAAAAAAAGTGACGATTTGCTATTTAGGATAAGTAAAAAGGTAGAAGCGAATTCTAGCCCCATGTTGAACTATGTCAAATTAACCAAGCTCCCCGCAGCAAGCAGCAGGGTATCCTTAAATTTAGATAAAGTCTTGAAGCAATCTCATGCTTGCTCAGGAGATCGCCACGCATGGCTCGCGATGACAAAACAAACTTCATTGCTATAGACGTAATATATTTCGTGGACAAAAATTCTTATTCATTAATAGATCTATATTGATTAGTCCTTTGCGGAGTGAAAAGAACTTGAACGGCCCTCCAAAAATTGCAGCCTGTGCTGAACTTGTTTCAGTATTAAGAGGATGAATGACCTAGTCAGTCATGCTGAACTTGTTTCAGCATCCCTTGTTTCGTTGGATCCTGAAATAAGCTTGTGCTGGACTTGATTCAGCATTCAGGATGACCTGGGTGTGGTTGGATTGAATTTTCTAGTCGGAGTTTATGATTTTTAGCGAATTTTTGGTCAGCCTGGTCCAGCGAAGTCGAAGGGTTGTTTCTTTGTTTCAAGAAAAAGAAAATAAAAAATCAAACAATGGATCCTCGATTAAAACATTCGGGGATCACGAACGTGCTCGATTGCGCTTGGATTGTTCAGCATCTTCCTTTGCTATTTCTTTAAAATCCTCGTTTGCCGTTTGATGTATTCGATTTTCTTTACAGCAAAAGCAGTCTGCTCCGGAGATATCTTCTTGAGATTTTTATAGTTACTTACAGCTTTGTCCCACTCGCCCAGTTGCTCATAACACTCGCCTAAGGAAAGGTAGGCTTTTCCCTTTACCGGGTCCGTTGGAGGTGGTGCTAGATTAAGAAGCTCTTCGTTCGTCTTTATAGATGCCTCACAGTTCCCTTCTTTTTGCTGCCTGAGTCCTAAATCCAATTTATCTTTATAGGTTGTTTCAACATATGTATATGATGTCGGTATATTGGATTTTCGCCGAACTTCTTGGGACCTCTGCTCTTTTGTTTCACCAGATCTTCCATGCGACAGTGATCCAACTTCAAAAGCCCCCTCTTCAGATTCAATTTTCGGTGCTGAAGCCGGCTCTCGAATTGCCCTAGCTTCCAACTTGTCAGAAACCTCATCTCGGTGCCGGGAATATTTATCATCTTCTTTGATGTCCCTTCTGGCAATCATTTCTTTGCCAGGTGCAGGCTCGCCAAATCTTGCTGTCGTTCCTTCTTCCATTCTGCTTTTCTTTCCGGAAGCGAGATAAGGCGCAGAGCCTGGTTCTTCAAACAATGATGGTCCTTGATTGGATTCTAAATTTGATACAGCTTCTTCCCGAACGCCTGGGAAATCCGGCTCTTGTGCCATGGGTATCTTTTTTGCCATAACCTTCGTTGAGTATATTGTGTCATCGGGACCATACCCCACATCTTTTTGGCCATAGGAAATCCATATACCCAGTGCCAGACCAGTACTGAGAACTGGAACTAGAATTGGAGAATAAAACCACTTCCTCCAGAAGGGAGCATTATCTTTTTCTAACTCTTCTCTGGCTATCCTTGATAATCTCGTCAACACCTCTGGAGATGGCTCTGGATGGGTATCTCCGTTATATACCTTTTTAATCTCCTTAAATTCATCCAACTTTTTACAACAGTTTTGACATGTAGCAATATGCTTTTTGACCAATTCGATATCAGAAGGCTCAATTACGCCCTCTATGAAATCGATTAAAAGCTCCTCAAATTTCTCACAATTCATAATTGTCTTCTACACCCCTTTGGCTATTTGCCCGTCCTCAAAATAACCAGCCTGATTAAAAATCTCCCTGAGATTCAAATACGCATATCGAAGGCGGCTTTTTACAGTACCGATTGGGACATTTGTAATGTCAGCAATCTCTTTAAGAGAAAGACTCTCGATTTCTCTTAGCAAAAAGACCTCCCTAAACTCTGCTCTTAAATTTTCGACTCCACTGTTGAGTATTGCCCGTATCTCCTTATTCATCATTTTTTCTTCCTGATTTTTCTCATTGCTTCTAACAATCTCCAATTTAACTGGACTGTCGCTAGCCTCACCATTGAGAGGAGTATCCAGGGAGCTGTAGCGCCTGTGCTTTTCTGCCTTGAGATAATCTATACAGCGGTTCCTAGCAATAGTATAAAGCCAAGTAGTAAATTTCCTATTTGAATCGTATTGCTTTCTATTTTCTATGACCTTCATGAATATTTCTTGTAATAAATCTTCGGCATTCGATTTATTAACTGTCATCATATTCATTATAAATCTAAGAATAGCAGCACTATGTTGGTGGAGAAGAAAATCAAAAGCGCCTGCGTCTCCATTTTGAAACCTAACCATGGTCTCTTCGTCTGTGGGCTCTTTCTTTTCGGCTAAATCTGTCAACAGACTCTCATTTTTTTGGTTTTTTTAAGCCTAATAAGTAATACGATCAATACCGGAAAAGGTTTTAACTCTATTAATTTCGATTGAAACAAAATATTTATCTACGAACGGGGCCTTACCCCCTCAAGCTATCGATGTGATTAAACAACCTGCCCTGATAAGTATTCTTCCATTCAAGCGCTTCCTCTATTCCACGCATTATCACGTTATGGGTCTTGTTCCAAACGGGGGCTATCAGGAGATCTTCAGGCGTGTCGGTAAATAGCCTTTCAATTACAAGGTCAGGAGAAATACGTTCAAGGAAGCTAGTGATAAGATCGACATATTCGTGATAACTGAAAAGATGAAAAGGTGAATTTTTGTAAATCTCAGCAAGAGGAGTATTTTTTACTACGTGGAGATTGTGAATTTTTAATGAGTCTATCCCCAACTTTGATACCTCTCCTGCCATCCGCAGCATCTCTTCTTCAGTTTCAGTGGGCATGCCCAGGATTATATGTGCCCCGATATGTACACCTCTTCCCTTCGTAAGCTCGATTGCATCTATAACAGATTGATGATCATGACCTCGATTCATAAAACGCAGGGTCTTGTCATATATAGATTCTATTCCATACTCGACTGACACGAAGAACTCATCAGCCAAAGCCTCGAACAATTCCATCTTTTTCTCATCAATGCAATCGGACCTGGTTCCAACCGCAATACCCACAACATCGTCATAACCGAGTGATTCCCTGTATAACTTTTCCAATTTCCCAATCCTGTCATATGTATTTGTATAAGCCTGAAAATATATTATGAATTTCTCAGCCTTAAACCTCTTCTTCAGATATCTCATCCCATTTTCTATCTGTTCCTGCATCGAGAAACGCACGCGAGCATAAGGGGGGACGAAGCTATCGTTGTTACAGTAAACACAACCGCCTTGCGCAATACTGCCGTCCCTATTTGGGCATGTAAATCCCATATCTACAGAAACCTTATGGACCCTGCAGCCAAATTTCTCCTTCAGGAAATTGCTGTAAGCGTTGTATCTTCTCTTTATCATCGCAAGCTTTTGGGTTTCTACAATTTAAATAAAAATCTAATCAAACGTCCAAGCAGAGGGACACAGATGATTAATTTTGCACTCCCCGCAGTTCGGTTTTCTCGCTTTACAAATCGTTCGGCCGTGATCTCCAAGGGCCAGTGAGACATAGGTCCATTTATCTCTTGGGACTAAATCCCTGATATCAATTTCTATCTTATCCGGGTCTTTTTTGTCCGAGATACCCAACCTATGCGCTAGCCTCCTAATGTGTGTATCAACAATTATAGCAGGCTTTCCAAAAGCGTTGCCTAGGACAACATTAGCAGTCTTCCTTCCGACTCCATCAAGCTCTGTGAGTTCTTCCATGACGAAAGGAACCTCGCCCGAATACTTTTCGTCCAGGCTTTTCGTGGAGTTTATAATCGACCTGGCCTTATTCCTAAAGAATCCGGTTGTACGTATGTCATTCTCTAACTCCTGCGGGTCAGCTTTAGCATAATCCCTAGCGGTTCTATACTTTTTGAACAGCGTCCTGGTCACTTGATTTACCCTTTCATCAGTGCATTGAGCTGAAAGTATACTTCCGATCAGAAGCTCGAGCGGACTATTGAATATCAAGTGACATTTTGGACTTGGATAAAGTTTTTTAAAAACATCTATTATGTTCTTAACCCTTTTCTTTTTTGCATCAATGTCTTTGTCTAGGTTGTCCATCGCATCACCGACCATTTGGTGCTCTTTAACTGATTATCCCGAGTCGCAAATTAATGGATACGAAGGGGGTATGCTTAATCTACATACCCCCTCTTAAGATATATAATTTGAGTTTGAATTAATAGTTAAAGAAACGAAAAGAGTGGGCAAACAAACTTTGGAATTGCATATGCTATTTACGAGCCGGTTCCAAGTCAGTTTTTCCTTCAAAGAAATTCTTGTTCTTCTCAATAAAACTCTTCCACTTGTCGGGAAGTTCATCTTCGTGAAATATCGCATCAACGGGACACGGATCAACGCAAGCACCGCAATCAATACACTCTTCGGGATGGATATACAGTTGGTCATCCCCTTCATAAATGCAATCTACGGGACAAGCTTCGACGCAGGATTTATCCTTTACCCCAATACAGGGCTCAGCGATGATATAGGCCATATCAATTACCTCCTTGAATTAAGCACTAAATATACTCAACTACCCAAAAGCATTCAAGTATTTAGTTGCCACATCAATGAAATACAGAGAATTTAGTTCTTAGAGTCCCCTTGGGGAACAGTTTTTGATGTTTCATCAGCCGATGATGATTTCTCCTCCTTCACCCCGGGACTCGTTGATGAGACATCCTGAGTTCCGGGTTCAACTGCCCCTGGTAATTCTTCAAACTCGTCATGAATTTGGGCAGCGGGCTCATCCTTGACGACCGAAGATTTATAGTCTCTCGTTAAGAAAAATCCAAGCGAAAGAGAAGTCACGATGAATAGAACAGCAAGGACCCTGGTTGTCTTTGTTAAGAATGGAACCGCACCACTAGAACCGAATATCGAGTCTGACATGCCGCCGCCAAACATTGAACCAAGATCTCCACCTTTTCCAGGTTGAAGCAGTACGGTTATTACTAGTAATATTGCAATGACAATATGAAATACCGTGATAAGAGTTATTAATATATCCACGTCCCGTTAATCTCCTGCTACCTTTACTATATTTGAAAAAACATATGCATCAAGACTGGCACCACCAACTAAAGCCCCGTCAACATTTTCTGTAGAGATAATCTCTCTTATATTTTCATGAGTAACACTTCCACCATAGAGGATTCTTAGTTTATCAGTAGATACTTTTAAAATGTCCCTTAATAAGTCCTTGATCACCGAATGAACATAAGCGATTTCCTCTGGTGTCGCATTTTTCCCTGTCCCAATAGCCCACACGGGCTCATATGCTATCGCAAGACTTGAAATATCGCCCAACGCCTGATCCTTCAGACCGCTGACCAATTGACCCTCAACAGTTTTGACAGTTTTTCCTTTTGCCCGTTCTTCTTCTGTCTCACCAACGCATAGAATTGCCTTTAGCCCTGCCTTCAACGACGCATGAATCTTTTCTCGGATCATATTGTCAGTTTCTTTCAATATATTCCTTCTCTCCGAGTGACCTATAATCGCCCAATCACAACCCACATCCTTTAGCATATACGGAGAAACCTCTCCTGTAAATGCGCCCGAGTCCTTCCAAAACACATCCTGTGCCCCGAGTTGAATATCGGTTCTATGAATTACCTCATAGACAACGTCGAGTAGAGTATACGCAGGAGCCAATACTACATCAACCTTTGAAGTATAATCCCTAGTTAGCTCAACGACCTTGATAGCAAATTTTTCAGAATCTTTTCGCAACAAGTTCATCTTCCAATTTGCTACTATGAGTTTTTTTTCCTTCAAATCATGCCTCCAAAGGTACTGGCCTGCTCCTTAAGCTAACGATTAAAGATTGCGGTTTGACAATCACATGAACCCGTGAAGCTTATCTGAGATCATGATCACACGGGCGACAATTTGATATTAGGACTCTCGATTGTTCATCGCGTATGTTCCCAAACAAAATCCTATACTCGGGGGAATTTGTCTGAAATTATATAGGAACTGATATCATTCATCAAATCCCCATTTTGAGCCGGCGATAAAGGTCTCTAATGGACCTAACTAGGCGGATATGTTTCTATTTAACCGGCTATGTTTATATCAGATAATCAGGAAGATGAGAGCATGGAATTCAACCAATTGCCATTCTACCACCTATATAGTTATCGAGCCTCCTGATTCCCTCTTCAATACAATCCATAGAAGTTGCATATGAAAATCTCAAATATCCTTCTCCTCCAATTCCAAAATCTATGCCAGGAGTCACTGCTACATGTGCCTTCTCTAGAATGTCAAACGCCAAATCATGCGAATCATAATTTAGCTTCTTCGCATTCACGAAAACATAAAAGGCCCCACTAGGCTCTGCCTTAATTTCAAACCCTAACCCCCTGAGTCCTTTGATCATCAGTTCTCTCCTCTCAGAAAAGTGTCGCATCATCTCCCGAACATGTTCTTTCGCAAGCTTTAACGCCGCAATCCCCGCCCTTTGCACAAAAGGGTTGGGAGAAATAAAGAGGTTTTGTTGTAGTTTTTGTATGGGACGAACAAATTCTTCGGGGGCCAGCAAATAACCAAGTCGCCAACCAGTCATTGAATAAAGCTTAGACATTCCATTAACGACGAACGCCCTATCAGTAAATTCGTAGATTGAATGAGCCTCAGAACCATAAACCAGACCGTGATATATTTCGTCTGATATGACAAAGGGGCCGAGCTCAGAAATTTCGTTAATTATTTCTTCATCTAAAACTACACCAGTGGGATTTGAAGGAGAATTAATTAGTATAGCCTTCGTTTTATCTGTAATTATCTTTTTAAGAGCAGTAATATCGATTTGGAAGCCCTCTTCCTCATAGATCCTAAATAATTTCGGGAAGGCCCCTGCAATTCTTATGATCTTCGGATAACATGCATAGTGCGGATCGGTGATTATCACATCGTCTCCAGGATCAACAAGCGAAAGCAAAGTTAGGAACAGTGCAGGGGAACTTCCCATTGTTACGACAGCGCGGGTGGGTGCAATCTCTACCCCATAATTTTCCTTATAACCTTCTACGATTGCTGCCCTTAATTCAGGAATCCCCAGGCTTGGTGTGTATTTTGTATCCCCATTTTCGATGGCATGAATAGCTTCGTCGCATATAACTTTTGGAGTTGGAATGTCGGGTTCACCTACTTCAAAATGGATTACTCTCTCGCCTCTGAGTTCTAGCTCTTTAGCTCTCTCCAATACATCCATGACGAAAAAAGGTGCTATCCCGTCCGATAAATTTGAAGCCATATTGCTAATTCTAAGACAAAAGGCAATTATTGTCTAGGAAGCAGATGTGAAATGGTAAAACGATCCAATCGGCTTGAATTTGGCAAATAAGTAGGTATATTACACTCACTTTTTCAATAAGGAAGAAATACCGATGTCACAGATGTGTGATTGTTGTGGAAAGAAGCCCCTTTATGGCCATAACGTTAGTCATGCTAATAATAAAACCAAAAGACGGTGGAATGTGAATTTAAGAAGAGTGAGGGCACGACTATCTAGTGGTGAGGTGAAAAGGATAAGGGTATGTGCAAGCTGTATACGATCTGGAAAGGTTCAAAAAGCCGCGTAGGTCTCGCTTCTTCCAAATGCCTTGTCGATCTTTTTCTTAATCAATTCTCTCTTTAACCTGCTGAGTCTATCGATAAAAAGTATACCCTCTATGTGATCTATTTCATGTTGCAAAACCCTTGCCAATAATCCGGAAGCATCGATTTCAGCGTGCTCCCCTTCCTCATTTAGACCACTTACTATTACCCTTTCCTGCCTCTTGACCAGACTTACAAATCCTGGAATGCTCAAACAACCCTCCTCACCGATCTGCTGTCCTTCCGAAAATATGATCTCCGGGTTTATAAGTTTGATGAGCCCCGGTGAATCCTCCTCTTGGGCTGTTAAATCAACTACTATTGCACGCACATTGACGCCAACCTGAGGCGCAGCGAGTCCCACACCCGGGGCATCATACATAGTTTCAACCATATCATCGAGAAGTCTTTTAATTTCTGTATTTATAGTCTTTACAGAAGAGGATTTACTCCTCAATCTCGGATCAGGATATGTCAATATAGGGAGTAAGGCCATAATAATTTAAAATCCTATCAAATAGATTATAGAAGTCAATCATAGACCTAACCAATATTTTTTTGTTTCAACAACGTATCTTGGGAATGTATTAAGGTAAGGTAAACCAAAAATAAATCCGAAAAAGTTAACTGCCCTATCCGTTGTTAATCTTTTTTAGAAGCTCTTTACTTGGCCTGAAATGAGGAAGCTTTTTTGGTGGAACTGTTACAGAATGTCCGGTCCTGGGATTTCGACCGGTATAGGTCTTATACCCTTTCGTGAAGAAACTACCGAAGCCCCTTATTTCGATTCTC
>JBAUII010000163.1:0-9875 GCA_049682815.1 Thermodesulfobacteriota bacterium
CTATCAGGTCGAGGTACGGGCTAGGCAGTTTAATATCCCTATAGATGAAGCGCCGGAGTTCAATGGTGAGGACACAGGTATGATGCCGACTGAACTATTCCTCTGCTCGCTAGCTTCTTGTTATTGCCTTTCTTTAGTATATGTTGCTAAAAAAAAACAATTGAAACCTAAGGACATGCGTGTAAATGTAATAGGCAAAAAGGACAAAAAGAATTTCACGTTCTCAAGATTGATCGTAGAGATCGAGAGCTCGTTACCATCACGGGATATAGAAGAAATTATCGATCCTGCGATAAAATATTGCTATGTGAGTAATACTGTTTCAAAGTCGTGCCCGATTGAGTATGTAGTTAGTAAGAACACAGAGGACGGAAGACGGAAGACGGGAGACAGATGCAGGAGACAGAAGGCGGAAGATAAGAAAACTACTTCTAACTCCTGACTTCTGTATTCTGAATACTTTTGGAGGGAAGATATCTTGGCGATAAAATTCAAAATCAAAAAAGGGTACTTTCAGGATGCGCTGCGATTGATGCGAATTTCCAAGAATATAAGTGACATCGAAGGAGTCGAAAAGGCCGTTGCGGTAATGGCTACTGAGAAAGCCAAATTCGCGCTCAAGGACGCCGGTATGATGACAGCAGAAATAAATGAGGCAAGTGGAAGCGATCTAGTAATCGTTGTCGAGGCGAAATCCGCAGATATTGCAGTGGAAACATTAGACAAGATGGAAGGGATGATATCATCGGGTGGTCCTCAAGCCAGGAAGCTTTCTTCATCTAATATACTTTATGATGAAATTCAAGCTATAAATATCGGACTTGAAACCTTTAAGGACGCATTGGAAACTCAGGGTGTAAAGGTAAAGCACGTCGATTGGCGGGTCCCCGCAAAGGGAGATATGAAGTTAATAAAGATTTTAAAGAAGATGTATTGAAATCCACTTAACAAAATATAGATTTCAACAAATAACCCCCTAAAGAAACTAAAATAAAAGCTTTTTGTTGGCGTCTCATCGGTAACCTAACCGTTGCTGTACCATAACGTTGAAATCGTGCATAGTAATGGTGGGTAAGTCTGCTAAAATCATATAAAATCTTATAAATTAAAAAAAATACTTGACAAAGTAAAGCAAAGTATAATAAAATGCCACTATGTGTAGAATATGTTAATAAGAAGTGGAGAATTTTACTATGTCACAAAAAAACATTATAAAGAAATGGGGCTCGTGGATAGAAGGCAAAAGCATATCGACAAAAAATGGAAAAGTCACACAGGTAACAAACCCATATTCACGAGAAGTTATAGCAGAAGTTAGCATCGCTTCTAAGGAAGATGTTAACGCAGCAATTGAAAGTGCTCGCCTAGCTTTCAAATCCACAACTAAACACATACCATCTCACAAAATAAGTGAAATACTCTATAAAACCTCTGGCCTTATTGGTGAGTTCAGCGAAGACTTTGCCCGCACCATATCGCTTGAAGCTGGAAAACCGATTCGTGAATCTCGTGGAGAGGTCTCAAGAGCAGTTCAGGTGTTTCGGCTTGCAGCCGAAGAAGCAAATCGTATCGGTGGAGAGGTTATACCAACAGATGCCGTGGCAGGGGCTGAATCACGCTTTGGCCTTGTAGTCAGAGAACCTGTGGGAGTAATAGGGGCAATTACCCCGTTTAATTTTCCCTTAAACCTTGTAGTGCACAAGGTAGCTCCCGCTCTAGCTGCCAAAAATACGGTGGTTCTAAAGCCCGCTGAAAAAACTCCTCTCTCATCCCTTAAGCTTGCAAGGGTTCTCCATGAAGCGGGGCTTCCGGCGGGAGCCTTAAACGTTGTTGTTGGAAGCGGACCCGAAGTGGGAGACATGCTAGTTGAAGATGAAAGGATAAGGATGATAACTTTTACAGGAAGTGTACCCGTGGGTATGCAAATCAAACAAAAGAGCGGTTTGAAGAAATTAACATTAGAACTCGGCGCTAATTCTCCAAATATAGTCTGCAAGGACGCTGATATCGAATCAGCCGCAAAGGCTTTGGTAATCGCTTCCTTTGCCTACGCGGGGCAGGTTTGCATCTCTGCCCAGAGGATTATTGTTCATAAAGATGTAGAAGAAGAATTTATCAAAACGTTTATAAATCTGGTAGCGAATCTAGAAATAGGAGATCCATTGGAGGAAAGCACCGATATAGGTCCGATGATTTCGGAGGCCGATGTAAGTAGAACTAAGGAGTGGGTTGATGAAGCTAAAAGCCAGGGAGCTAAGGTATTAATAGGCGGAACTGGAGAAGGAAACGTTTTCTACCCAACTGTTCTTTCCGATGTCACACCATCTATGAGAGTAGTATGCCAGGAGATGTTCGCACCTGTAGTGTCTATAATCCCATTTAAAACAAGTGAGGAAGCAGTAGAGCTAGCTAATGATTCTAGCTATGGGCTTCAGGCCGGTGTTTTTACTCAAAATTTAAACACCGCCCTCTATTTCGCCCAGGCTTTGGAGGTAGGTGGAGTGTGGATAAACGAATCTACTATATATCGTCAGCAGAATGCCCCATACGGCGGTGTTAAGATGAGTGGTTTGGGACGGGAAGGAATAAAGTATACCATAGAAGAGATGACAGAACTCAAGTTCATTGGGATAAAGGGACCTTTTAGTTAAGAAAATGAGGGAATTATTATGACAACGTATCCTATTTTAAACAAGGTTGTAAGCCTAGAAGATGCTATCTCCTTAGTCAGAGATGGTGACAAGTTGGCTCTAGGGGGTGCCCTTTCGCTAAGAGAACCTATGGCACTCATAAGGGAAATTATCAGACAGGAAAAGCACAACTTACATCTCATAGGGAACGCCCATGGTATTGATGTAGACATGCTTTGTGGAGCCGGATGTGTGGGAGTAGCTGAGGTTACCTATGTAGGCTTTGAGTTTGACTTCGGCATTGCTCTTAATTACAGGAGGGTTTGTGAATCTGGAGCGGTAAAGGTATTAGAGAACAATTGCGTAACGCTTATCAACCAGTTGAGAGCCTCCGCTTTTGGACTTGCTTTTGTGGCTCAAAAAGGCTTTGCCGGAAGTGACATCCTGAAACTTCATCCCGAGTTCAAGGTAATCGAATCTCCATTTAATGGAGAAAATGTGGTTCTGGTCCCCCCTATAAAGCCCGACGTTGCTCTAATACATGCACAATATGCCGACTCTTTAGGAAATATAAGGATAGAGGAGCCCCTAGCCTCGGACATTATCCTCGCGAGGGCCTCGGACAAAGTGATTGTTTCAACCGAGAAGATCGTAAGCCCCGAGGAGATGAGCTCTTTAAAGCCAAACATACACTACTTCGAGATTACCGCAGTAGTAGAAGCTCCCTACGGGGCGCACCCCACGAATTGCTACCCAAACTATGCTTATGATAGAGGGCATATCGCAGAATACGTAAAGGCCACAGAGAGAGGTTTAGAAGAATTTAAGAAAGAGTATCTTAATAAATATGTCTATGATGTATCCCAAGACGAGTACATCCGCCTTATAGCTGGAGAAGAAAAACTAAAGAAGCTTGAGGGGTGGCGAAGGAGTGTCATTTCCTGGAAGGAGATCTTTAGCGTTGGTGAAACAGTATGAATAACAGATCTCAGTGCACAATAGATGAGCTCTTTATTAAGTTACTGGCTAATACCATAAAGGACGGGGAATTGCTCTTTTACGGCGGATCGTCCCCGCTTGCAATGACAGCGGTACTTCTCGCTAAAAAGACTCATGCCCCTCGTTTAGTACATATTGGGGGAAACCCTGGTGGGCTAGACCCTAACCCTCCCTTTCTTCCGCCCACTACTCATGACTGGACGATGCTTGAAGATTGTCTCGGCGTACTGACAATAGACTATGTTTTCGACTTGGGTTCACGGGGAGACATCGATATGATGTTCCTTTCAGGTGCCCAGATCGATATGTATGGGAATACCAATGTAACTGCAATTGGGGGTATCGAGAAGATTAAGGTGAAGCTTCCTGGAGGCGGAGGGGGAGCAAAACTCTCGTGTGATGTAAAGAAGCTGGTCCTTTGGACTACAAGACATAGGGCAAGGGAGTCCTCACGTGGAAAGGTCTTTACCATTGTTCCGAAGGTGGATTTCATAACTGCCGTGGGGCATAGAACTCCTAATGGAAGTAGGAAAGAGCTCGGACTTTTAGGTAACGGTCCTGAGTGGTTAATTACTAACCTGGGCGTCTTTGATTTTGATGAAAATCGAAAGACCGTAAGGCTGAGGTTTCTTTATCCTGATACTACAGTAGACGATATCATGGCTAATACTGGATTTGAACCCATCATTCATCCTGATCTAAGAGTAGTCGAACTTCCTACATCAGCTGAAGTAGAGTTTATAAGGCAATTTGATTCTCTTGACATTCGTAAAAGAGAGTTCCCTGACGAGGAACTCGAAAGAAAATTCACTTTGTAAATATAGGAATTGGAGAAAGATGAACCTCGATTTTTTCTTTACTCCCGAATCTGTTGCTATCATAGGAGCTTCCAATCGTAAGGGAAGTATGGGATATGTATTCATGGAAAACATTACAAACGCAGGGTACCGAGGGAAGATTTACCCTGTTAATCCTAAAGAGGAAAAGGTCTTTGATCTAAGAGCGTATAAAGATGTAAGAGACATTCCCGCCCAAGTCGACCTTGCTGTTGTTCTAGTGCCGGCGCAGTATGTGCCCGGAGTAATGGCAAACTGCGGCGAGAAGAGAATAAAAGGTGCAGTAGTAATAACCAGTGGGTTTGCCGAAGCTGGAGAGGAAGGGGCGCAGCTCCAGAAAGAATTGTTAGATACTTCAAGGAAGTACGGAGTAAGAGTTTTGGGACCCAACTGTTTCGGTCTATATAACTGTAATATAGGTCTCAACGTGTCACTTGCCCTTGGATCACCCGAAACGGGCGGGAGGATTTCGCTTATTACTCAGAGCGGAGCTTATGGAATGGCTATATACACATTTGCCCTGGACCACTCTATGAAATTTGCAAAAATTATAGCCCCGGGAAATAAATGCGATCTTCAGGATTATGAATTGCTTGCTTACTTAGGCGAGGATGCGGAGTCAAATGTTATATGTCTACTGGCGGAGACAATTTCAGCGGGTAGAGAATTCTTCGATGTAGTGCGAGAAATTACGCCGCGTAAGCCCGTGGTTTTGGTTAAAACCGGTCGAACGGAGGGATCAAAAAGAGCGGCTCTATCCCATACCGCATCGCTGGCGGGGAACCTGGAGGCATATAGGGCAGCATTCAAGCAGTCAGGGATAGTTGAAGTGAGAAGCGGTGTAGATATGATAGAGCTTGCAAAGGCATTCGATTTTCAGCCTCTACCCGGTGGCAGGAGGGTAGGCATAGTAACGAATTCTGGCGGCACTGGTGTTGAACTCACCGATCTCTTGGAGGAGTCAGGACTTAGTGTGCCCGAGCTTCCCAAAGAGTATCAGGACTCATTAAAAGACGTCCTCCCCCCTTATGCAAGCTCGAAGAATCCCATAGATGTAACTCCCCTGTGGAGCAAGTTCACCGAGCTCTATAGTAAGAGTATAGCTTCTCTCTTTGAATGTCCCGAGATCGATATTATCATGCCCATACTTCTTCAAAGATCCGCGATGATGAAGGAGGTAGCCGAGTCTGTGCGGGATACCGTAATGCACTACCAGAAGGAATTGAAAGTTGAAAAACCTGTATATGTCTGCTGGGTCAGCACAAGAGAGCATCTAAAGAACATGGAAATACTGCAGTCTGCAGGCATACCGTGTTTTGAGTGGCCGGAGAGAGCTGCAAGAATTGCGGGGTATGTGGCACGCTACAGGGATTACTTAAACAAGACAGAAAATGTAGGGAAGGAATACGCTTTAGCTTCAGACGGGACAGCCAAGGAAAAAGCAAAATCGATCCTTAATAATATCAGCAAGGAAGGAAGGACCCACGTCCTGGAGCCTGAAGTAAAGAAAATACTGTCACTCTACGGCATAAGGGTAACAAGGGAACGAGTCTGTTCTTTGGTAGATGAGGCAATTAGCACGGCAAATGAAATAGGCTATCCGGTAGTGCTGAAAGTGGTGTCTCCTGAGGTCATACACAAATCCGACCTAGGAGGGGTCGAAGTAGGGATAAAAGACGCCTCACAGGTTGAAGCGGCTTATAAGAGAATCCAAAAGAACATCCAAATAAAAGACCCTGAAGCCAGAATTAACGGGGTTATTGTTCAGGAAATGGCAGAGGGTAAGGAAGTAATGATAGGAGCCGTAAAAGACCCTTATTTCGGTGCGCTGATGGCATTTGGAATGGGAGGGGTTTATGTAGAGGCTATGGGCGACGTGTCCTTTAGGCTCGCGCCATTAACAGGGTCCGAAGCCGAGGAAATGATAGAGGAGATAAGGAATTACCCGCTCCTAAAGGGTTACCGCGGCAAAAGAGGTGTTAACCTCCAGAAGCTTGGAGAAGCTATGGTGAGAGTCTCTTTAGTATTAGTTGATCTTCCTGAGATAAGTGAGATGGATTTAAATCCCATTTTTGTGAATGAGGATGAGGCTATTGTAGCCGATGGGAGGATGTTTATACAGAAGTCTTGAAGGATAATTAAAAAAATTCCTGAGAGAAAAGTTGGGAGACTATGAAGCTAATGGATAAAGTTGCGGTTGTCACGGGGGCGGGTTCAGGCATAGGAAGGGCGATTGCGGTTGCTTTAAGCAAGGAAGGTGCGAAAGTCGTAGTAGCCGATATGAATGTCCATGCTGCTGAAGAAACTATGAAGGAGATTAGTGAAACAAAAAATAATTCCTTTGCTATAGAGACAGATGTCACGAAGGGAAGTGACGTAGACACTATGGTAACTAAAACATTAGAGCGGTTCGACCGAGTCGATATCTTGGTAAACAATGTCGGTATACCGGGTTCCCAAGAGGCTACATTCCTACACAGCACGCCCGAAGAGGAATGGGATAGAGTAATCGCTGTTAATTTAAAAAGTGTCTATCTTTGTTCCAAAAGGGTAATCCCCGAGATGATACGACAGAAAAAGGGGAAAATTATTAACCTCTCTTCTACTGCGGGTATCGTAGCATTCCCGGGAAGAGCAGCATATACGGCTTCTAAGGGGGGGGTGTCGCTTCTTACCAAGGCAATGGCACTTGATTATGCGAAACACAAAATTAACGTTAACGCCATATGTCCGGGGATGGTCGAGACCTCCATGACTAAATGGCGACTGGATAATCCCGAGCTTAGAAAGGAGGTGGAAGAATGGATCCCATGGAGAAAGATAGGGATCCCCGAAGACATAGCCGGAGCAGCGGTTTTTCTTGCTTCGAGCGATTCTGACTATGTAACTGGACATCTGCTTGTTGTGGACGGCGGTTTGCTAACTAAATAAGACACTCAGAACAAAGGAGGCAAAATTGATGGTAGACGAACCGAAGTTTCTAACCACTGAGGAGGCGGCAAAGCTGCTTAAGGTAAGTGAAGCTTCAATTAGAAGATGGTCTAATCAAGGGAAGCTCAAGTGTTACAGGATTGGAGGGAGAGGCGAAAGGCGATTTCTGTTAGGCGACCTTTTAGAGTGCATTGAGACATTCAAAGAAGAGGAATACAAGGCAAATCATTTTTCCCTCTTTTTCCGAAATGAGAAGGAGCAATTGGATGTAGTGGTTCCATTCTTAGCCGACTATCTCCAAGGGGGTCATCGTGCGCTTTATATTCGGGATGCAACCGAAGAAGAAAAGATCCACTCCTTGCTAGAGGCAAGAGGAATTAATGTAAAGCAACTTACGGCACGCGGGAGTTTGTGTATATTTGACTCCTCAGAGGTTTACTTAAAAGACGGCTACTTCCATATGGAAAGGATGTTCTCTTTCTGGGAAGCGGCTTTAGAAGAATCTTTAAGGATGGGCTACAGCAAGATTTTTTGCTCAGGGGAGATGACATGGTACTTGAAAGGTTTGCCCGGTGTAGAAACGATGATGGAATATGAAGCGAAGTTAAATCGTATTACGTACAACCATCCGGAGGTTACCATCCTATGCCAGTATGACGTAAATCGCCTCAGTGGGGCTGTCGTAATAGATTCTGTTATCTCTCATCCGATGGTGCTTCTAGAGAACCGCTGTTACCGGGGTTATTACAATTACCCTAGTTAGGGAAAGGAGGTGATTAATCATCTTGGTCGTATGCGGGAAGCTAGAAGACCAAGGGAAAAAAAAGAATGTAGGGTTAATACAACTACCCCGCTTGGGGAAAGGAGGTGATGAATAATTAAGCGAAGTCTGTTGATCTTTTTTAGAAAGGATTTTGGCTTTTAAGTCTAGTTAATCGTAGTACGCAATTGTGCCACATAAAACTTGAACCCGAAGAGCCTAAAGTCTTAGTTTTATGGTATTGGAGAAGTAAAATCTACTGAGGAGGTAAAAACCCATGAAAGTAAGAGGTCAAGATGTGATGCTTCCCACCACAATGGTGGGTAACTACCCAAACCCCAGGTGGTTTGATACCCTGGCTAGTTTTTCGCATTTTTCTAATGTTCCTTATGGTGACCTTATAATGGACACCCCTGAATCTGAAGCGTTTGAAGATGCTATGCTTGCTCTCGCTCACGACCAGGAAGCTGCGGGGCTCGATATTATCTGTGATGGGAGACTCCAAGCTGTAGGCGCGTATGGAAGAATCCTCTATTACTATGTTGAGAGGATGACTAATTATGAGCCATACGGTCCCCTTATTGGACTCCCTATTTATAGCCGCCTTTACGCTCCCACTTGTGTAGGTCCTATAAGAAGAAAGGTCCCTATGATGGTACCCGTAGCAAAGGCTCTCAAGAAAGCGACGAATAAACCTATTAAGATTCAGTACACAGGTGTTCAAGTTCTGGCGCAGGCAACTAATGACAAGCATTATAACGATAAAAGAAAACTGGCCATGGATATTGCGGCCGCCTATAATGAAGATATCTTGGAGCTTGATGAACTCGGTGTTGATTTTATCCAGATAGATGAGTTCACCTGGCCTTACATCATAGAGGATTGGGCTATTGATGCTTTCAATAGAGCAGTACAGGGAGTAAAGAAGGCAAAGATCGTGTGCCATGTTTGTTTCGGCAACTGGGGAGGAACCCCCGGATACTATCCAGATGAAACTGCTAAAACTGGAGAGGCTTATCCGATTCACCTCCGCAAGGGAGACAGTCCCAAAGGAGCTTGGGCTGTAATTCCTAGGGCTTACGACGCGAAAATAGACGTGCTTAATATCGAGTTTGGGCGCGATAGGAATATTGACGACCTTCGCGCATTCGACAAACATCCGCTTCCAAAGAATATGGATTTTTCTGCCGGTGTGCTTGATGTAAAGACCACAATAACCGAGACCGCAGAGGAAGTCGCCGGACGCATCAGAAAATTACTGAGCCATGTCCCCGCCGATCGATTGGGTCTAACTACCGACTGTGGATTGATCCTCCTGCAGCGGTATATCACTACGGAGAAGCTAAAGGCTCTGGTTGCCGGGGCTAGTCTTGTAAGATCTGAGCTTGCTAAGAAGGTAGCTTAAAAAAGTTGTTATTCGTAGGGGCGGAATTCAAAAGAAAAATGAATTCTGTTCCTACGGACTACTTATGCTATCTCCTATCAACTCATTTGAGTTAATTTTGACTTGGAAGAGGAATTGACAAGGGGAATTCTTGTTAAACATAATCCTGAGGGAAGAAGTCTAGAAACTTATTAATTTTAAAAGAGGTACTAAATATGCAATTATACGATAGCTCAAAACCAATAGATAATTATGACCCTTCGGTAACGGAATACGATGTGATCTTCATCGGTGGTGGCGCCGGAGGACGATTCGGCTCTAGCTACCTTCGAGCT
>JBAUII010000164.1:0-2620 GCA_049682815.1 Thermodesulfobacteriota bacterium
AAAGATCATGAACAAACTTTTTATCGTGCCGATACTTATGTTGATATTTTCCTTAGCAGCGACGAACATTGGTGCGGCCAAGCCCTCGAACGAGCATAAAGGCCATAAGGGAAGTTATGAATATCGCGCTGATCATAGCTACAAAGGCTACGATGGAAATCCAGGACATTTTTACGGTCACCACAAGGGTCATCGACCCCAAGATGAACCAACACGTCATTACAGCCGTTTTAATCGACATGGCCACCACAGGCACCATGATTATCACCCACGTCATGACTACGGTAATGCCTACGGGAATTATGTGCCACTCTTCTATGTCATCCCCGGATTTATAGGAGCATCCGTATTTTTTGGATATTAATAGTCCTATATTCCACCGCTATTTTTGACATCGACTATGTAATATGAAATGGCGAGTATTGATGAGGAATGAAACGTGTCGAGATGCGAGTTTTAGTAGTAGAGGGAAAAAATCTAACTAATTAAAATCAGGGACAGACACTTATTAATAAGCGTCTGTCCCCACTTTTTTCACTATGTAGTAACCGATACACCCTCTTCCACGGATTTGTCTTTTCCGTTTATTGGTTCCGGCGATTTAACCTTAGACAACCTTCCCTTCCATTGTACGGGATTCCCGTTCAAGTCAACGGGTGTCTCGTATTCAGGAAGATCTATAGGTTTCATGTTCGCATAGATTGGGTGCCTTCCTTTTTCCTTAAACCACTCTTTTGTTGTAGCATTCTGGAATTCCTTTTCCACAATCCATCTCCAACCGATCCCAGTATTGTATGCACAGAAGGATATTTCTCCCATCTGGGTTCCGTAAGGTATTACACATCTTTCAGTTCGTCTGAAGTCATAATTATATACATCCTGAAACCACATCGCTGCGATGAACATAACACCCCAATCGAATTCAGGATTGGTCGGTGACCCGAAGTTTTTCGCTCCCGACTGCTCGAGGAAGATATTTACCAGCTTCCGGAAATCTAAACCCTTGGGAGCCTCGTCGGGCTTGTAGTTTCTCATGAGAGAAAGCGCCATTTGCGCCATTGCCCACTTGGGACCGCGATAATTATCAGCCACATCAAGCATATCCCTCAACAACTGTTTAAAATTAATGATCTTCGTTACCGGAACAACTTCCTTTGTCTGCTTATTAACCAATAAGACAAAACCTGCACCACAGTTTGGATGGCAACCGCATTTCATTGAGCCCCAGGAATCGTCCATACCCCTGGTCAGGTCTACAGCATCTGCAAATGGTGCTAGCGCTGAAAGCGGAAACCAGTCCCTCATCGGGTCTATAACTCCGCCTGTATATTTTGCAATCTCATGAGCAAGGTGAGACGTCGTATACCTCTCTCTTCTCCTCTGATCATCCGGAATATTATCATCCCTACCAGTAAAGGACACAGGCTGAAAGGCTATCCCTGCAATCGTTCCAACATTATTAATCGCGAAATCCAGTATCGGTCCAACCTGATCATTGTTGATGGTGTTAACAATCGTCGGAACTATCATGACATTTATTCCGGCTTTACGGCAATTCGCTATTATCCTTTGCTTTACATCGAATAGATTAGCGATTTTTCTGTGAGCATGAGCTTCATTACCGATCCCGTCAAACTGAAGATAAGCTATTCTCAAGCCGGCCTCATGCGCCTTCTCGGCAAAGCCTGGCTCAAGTGCAAATCTCAAACCATTTGTCGCCGCCTGGACGGAAAAGAATCCAAGCTCCCTTGCGATCTTGCACGACTCAAGAAAAATCGGTGAGATGGTCGGTTCGCCACCGGCAAACATTACGGCTGTCTGCCGTCTTGGTTTAAAATTTGCGGCATCTGCTAAGATTTTCCTCACATCATCGATTGTAAGTTCATGTACATACCCAACCTGGTTTGCGTCCATGTAGCAGGGTCTACACATCATGTTGCAACGGTTTGTTAGGTCTACGTTGAGGCAGGCTCCACGGCTGTATTTAATCGATGAAGCACCATGGTTGCGAAGCATGTTTTCAGGGATTGGCATATCATCACCCATAAATAGTGATTCCATGTGTAAGAAGAATTCTTTATCAATAGCAATCAGATCTTCACAGCGTCCATGTCTTTCGCAGGTTTTTTCCATCAGAACCTTTCCATCGTCCTCGTATATCCGAGCTCTTACCATACCTGGATTGGTTCTTATCACATCCTGCCAGTCTACACGGTCTGCCTGTATATCATCCCTCAATTCTCTCACACAATGCGGGCAAAGAGAATCGGTTTCCCTAGGCAATCCAAGAGGGGGTTTAGTTCGCTTTTCTGATTTAGGTAGTGGCGCATGTGCCCAGTTTGGCTGGAATGGTTTCGCGGGCATAAATTCATTTACAGCCTTCAAGCCCTTCCAGGTTAAATTAGAAGATGTGCTCAATGTCTTTTCCAACATTCTAATTAAATCCATTATAAACCCTCCTTGTTTTGTGTTTTAAATTAACATCAATTCTAGAGTATATGGGCTATTATGTCAAGAGCTCATAACTGTCCTAAACGATGCACAATTTTATGATTTACACCTACTTTTTGAATTAAATTTGTCCGAAGATAAGACAAAAGACACATTTTTTTCATTAATG
>JBAUII010000165.1:0-5712 GCA_049682815.1 Thermodesulfobacteriota bacterium
TAGGGGCAATTCATGAATTGCCCCTACTCTTTCTTCAATCATAATAATTCCATGCACATGATTAGGCATCACAATGAAGGCATCTGTCTTTACATTTGCATACAACTGATTTAGATCATTCCAAAAACCTAACACAATCCTTCCGTAATTATTAATCGTAAACTCCCCATCAACATCTTTACCGAAAAAACATACCCTATCCTTTGTACAAATCGTGATGAAATACGCGCCGGGCTGTGAATAATCATAATCCTTTAAGCGAATAGATTGTCGACCTTTCCCGGAACCGTGAGTCATTTTTATTCTTAATACCCTAGAGTCAAACTACCCGGCGTCCTTGGATCGGACGCTCCGTAAAGGAAATTTCCAATTTTCATAACACTTTCGGTGCTACCAATCGTGTTCCCAATCACAACCCTGTGTCCCATCTCCTTTAAAAGCCTCACAGCATCTCCGTTTAATCCCTCCTCAACAACCACTTCATCCGGCAGCCACTGATGATGAACCCTTACCGCATTTGTGGCAGCAGCGATGTTCATATCGAAATCAACGACATTGAGAATAATTTGGAGCACAGCGGTTATAATCCTGCTCCCTCCCGGACTTCCGATAATCAGATAAGGCTTCTCATTTTTTAACACAATCGTCGGAGTCATTGAACTCAACATTCTTTTCTCAGGCTCAATAGAATTGTACTCACCCCCTATAAGCCCATACGCATTTGGCACCCCCGGTTTAGAAGAAAAGTCATCCATCTCATTATTCAATAGGATCCCAGTACAGGGAACCGTAAGCTTTGTCCCATAGCTGAAATTTAGGGTATAGGTATTTGAAACAGCATTGCCATATCTATCAATTACCGAAAAATGCGTGGTATCTACCCCCTTGTTATAACGTCCAGGGCTTCCCGGAGATATTTTCTCGCTCGGTGTCGCCCTTTCGGTATTCATTTTTCTTTGCAGCTCGTTTGCATAATCCTTTGATATCAATCCTGCCACAGGAACATCAACGAAATCAGGATCTCCAAGATATTTAGACCTGTCTGCAAAGGCCAGTTTCATCGTCTCGACGAGGGTGTGAATCGTCTTAGACGTATTATGCCCAAATAATCCTCTGGGAAATCTCTCGAGTATATTTAGCATTTGAATCAGATGCACGCCCCCTGAGCTAGGCGGAGGCATCGAATATATATCATGTCCCCTGTAGGTGCCATGAACCGGTTCACGAATGACGGGGTTATAGGAAGCCAAATCTTCAAAGGTTATCAATCCGCCCTCTCCCTCCATATAGCGAACGATTTTCTCGGCTATCTTTCCTTTGTAAAATGCATTCGGGCCATGCTTTGCTATTTGTCCGAGGCTCCATGCCAGGTCTTTTTGTCGAAAGACCTCCCCCTCATCAAAAGATGCCCCCCCTTGCTTATAAAATATTTTCATGCTGGCAGTCGAAGCCACCATCCTATCCTTTACAGCCATAAGAGATCTTCTAAGCTCCGAGTCCATCGGAAATCCTTTTTCAGCCAACTCAATAGCCGGGCGTAGGGCTCCTTCTAGGGAGATTGTGCCGTATTTATCGAGGGCCATTGCAAGCCCTGCCACAGTACCGGGAACGCCTACTGCCAGCAAACTGTGGAGTGACTTTTCACTATCGACATTTCCGTTCTCGTCCAGAAACATATCCCTTGATGCGGCCTTCGGAGCCTTTTCTCTATAATCGATTGCCACCACCTTTTTCGGATCGGCCATATAGATCAACATAAAGCCACCCCCGCCCAGATTACCTGCTCGGGGAAAGGTAACTGCCAGCGTAAATCCAACAGTAACAGCAGCATCAACCGCGTTCCCTCCTTCCTTTAAAACCTGAAGACCAGCCTCTGTCGCGTACATATCCGCGGATGATACCATCCCGTTTCTCCCTACGACCGGATGAAAAATATCTCTTGGACTATAGATCGGTAGTTCCTGAGCAGTTGACCCATTGGAGGCAGATAACAAAAAAATTAAGATGATTACCGAAATTCTCTTTACAGACACAGGACTTGATCTAGTGTTATTTTTCATCAACACCCCATTCTCCAAATTATGAATCATACATAATGTATAAAATATTTTCGTTAAGCGAAAGAGTCTTTATCCATACCCTTCAGTTCTTAATGATCACCCGCTGTGGTTATAAATTGAGTAGCCCGTCCTTCGGAGGGGATCACTGTTCAGGTTATTCGGAGCTTAAGTCAAATCCATTGTCAATCCTAGTTATCGTGAGTTAATCAAAGAATATGTCAGGATTAATCTGACGATACCGTTAATCCTTCGATTCGGGTCCGGGAGAACGACCATGCCCTTCAGGCTACCCTCTCAAGGATTCCAAATTTTTTTATGTAATCGAATCCCTAAGTATAAACCGCCCGGTCATCCAGTGGCGTTAATCTTCGCCGTTGCGTACTCTCTGGTTAGAAGAACCTCTAACATACTGTATATAAAGCATAAACAGTTGTGCATCTGCGTATAAATATCTTGACAAATCCGTTCGAATTGTTATATTAATATGCTAGATACGTTAATGGGTTTTAATTTTGGTGGGCTTGCGACGGCGGGTTTTTTATTCTATACACTCTGTTTCGCGGCATCAACACTTCTGATAATTTTTAAAAGGCTTAAAGATCGATATAAATCTATCGATTCCGCTGTTATTTATTTGGACATCTATATCCTGGCTGCCATGGGGTCTTGGCATTTAACTCATAATCTCTATGGCGTCCTTATTTCATTCTGGATAGGGTTCGTTGTAAGCATAATCTCGGACCGAGTCCTCAAAGACTTTTCGGTTTCAGGAAGATTTCTCCTTTCATCCAATCTCCTGTTAATGATATTCGCTCTTCTGTGGGGCATGTGGTTTATAACAACCATTCATGTAAGCACACTAACCAAAATCCTGATGCTTTCTGGGTATCCATTACTTTTATGTTCATTATCTGTTGGATTGATCTCGACATTTGAACAATGGGAGTCACTCTGCAGGAATATTTGGAACAGGCCTCGCTATCCACTGCCGGCAGGAAATCTAAAGCGCTTTCCGAAGGTTTTATTACAGATACCCACACACTCAGAACCGCCTGAAATCGTGATTTCAACGATCAATGCCCTCGCTAACCTCAGTTATCCAAACTTCGAAGTAATGGTTATCGATAACAACACCAGCGACCCTGACCTCTGGAAACCCGTTGAGGGGCACTGCAGTAAATTGGGTGAGCGTTTCCATTTTATCCATGTTGACGGTATTAGAGGCGCAAAAGCAGGGGCCCTAAACCACGCTCTTCGTCATACCCCGTCGGATGTGGAAATCATTGGCGTGATCGATAGCGATTATCTGGCGGAACAGGATTTCTTAGACCGTCTCGTCGGTTACTTCGATGACCCGAAAATTGGGTTTGTGCAAACACCCCATGATTATCGAGACTGGGAGAACAGTATCTATCAAAGGATGTGTTATTGGGAGTATAAATACTTTTTCGAAACGACTATGCCGAGCCTCAATGAACGGGATTCGGCATTAACCGTCGGTACGATGTGTTTGATCCGCCGTAAAGCCCTGGAAGAAGCCGGTGGCTGGGCCGAATGGTGCGCCACCGAGGACTCTGAGCTTTCGATCAGGATACATGCGCTGGGCTATTCATCAGTATATACAAATAAAACATTTGGCCGGGGTCTTATTCCCGAAACCTTTTCGGGCTATAAGAAGCAGCGGTTCCGCTGGACATATGGTCCGGTGCAGGAGTTAAGACGGCACATTCGCCTATACTTACCCTGGAAATTACGGAAGCCCTCAGCCCTTACGACCTTGCAAAAAATACACCATCTAAACCATGGTCTGGGCTACCTGAATATAGCAATTGGTTTCTTACTACTACCGATTGGAATAACCACAACGATGTCTATGGTCATGCGTGGGGAATTCATAGAAATTCCAAATATAGTATGGATTTCTTCTATCACGATGCTTATCTCCTCCACCGCACTGTTTTGGTTTTCGTACCGAGTCCTTTTAAAGTGCTCGATTCTGGACACAATAGGGGCATACATTGCAAACAGATCCTTAAACCATACCTACATAAGGGCAAGTCTGTGGGCCTTAATAACGAGGCAAATTCCATGGACCAGAACAGATAAGTTTAAGTCGCTTCCTTTGGGATTGGGAGTCGTGGGTGCTGCGCAGACAGAACTTGCCATTGGTATTGGAATGTTGACCTTTGCTGTAACGGTCATATCAAACTATTCCCATTTCGGGCTTCACACGTTACTAATTATCGGTGTTTTATCAAGAACCATCGATTATCTCGTTGCACCGCTCATGGCTATCCTGGCAGAGCACGATGTGAGATCAAGGCAAAAACCGACCAAATTTGCCAAACAGATTGCCGGTAGTACGGCAACTGAATAGATATTTGATGGAATAGACAACCAATCCCGATATCGCTAAATGGAGAAAGCTCTAATATACAATCGACAGGCACTCATCGGGCAATTTCCTCACGATTCTCTCACTTGACTTGTCCTTAGTTTCTAACTCTTGTCGTCTTATCTTTGGAGTTAACCACCAGGCCAATTCACTGCCACAACCGATCCCTTCCGTAACCGGTTCCTGCGGCCTGCATAAAGGATTATCATCCGGGCATCGAAGGCGCACATGGAAGTGACCGTCATGTCCCCACCAGGGCCTTACCTTTTCCAACCACTGCTCGCCCGGAAACATCTCACAAAGTCTTTTCTTTATAACCGGATTAACGAAAATTCTTTCAACATCACTGAACGAGGACGCGAGTTTCAAAATTTTGGCATGCACGGGACTCCACCTATTTCGATCAATACCAGTAAGACTGGGGATGAGTAAAGACACGGGTTCAATCATTTCTCTCTCGGCAAGGGTGAGAGGTCTTACTGTAGCAATCGGATGTTGCCAGAACAAAATATCGGCATCAAGGCCTATCTGATGACTGCTATGCCCATCAGGCATGGGCCCACCGTTTTTCTGCGAAAGATCACCAATCAATAAAGTCGCTCCGTATAAACCGTAGACTTCTTTGCCTAAGGACTGAATAAATCCAATAAGCTCAGGGTGTCCATAAAACCTGTCCCGGCTCAGCCTGATGACCTGATAACCTATCCCGTCTCGCGGCAGCGCGGACGAGTGTTTAATACAACCAGCCGTATAAAAGCCAATCGTCTGTGCCTTTGCAAGCTCTGAGGCATTTAATTCACGTGATGATTGTAAAGATATTAAAAGAAAAATAGATAGATAAAAGTACTTCACCTGTTTCATTCACTATCCAACATATAGAGGGGCCGAAAATGATTAATAATTTTTTCTATTCTAAACTAAATCTTCGACGAAATCACCATGTATAGAAAAATTTTCGAAATAAATTCTTACCAACGAAATTATTAACCTAGTAGACAGATCGGATAGAGCTGAGGCACATCTTATGTCATTCGTCTAAAACCAAGATATTTCGAGGACAGTATTTTTAAAAGTATTTCCTTCTCTCATCTTACTTTTCTTCTTAACTTCTTTGTCTTGATACTGAAACGAGTTCAGCACAGGTACAAAGAAGCAACCCTTCGACATTGCTCAGGACAAGGCTGCCCAAACCCTGTCATATCGAGCAATGGCGAGATATCTTTCCTTTTTCCATAAATAAAGATCTCTCAGTCACTA
>JBAUII010000166.1:0-1689 GCA_049682815.1 Thermodesulfobacteriota bacterium
TGAAACTCTGTCTACTTCGTGGCCGGTTTTGAAGTGCCTACACGTGGCCGGTTTTGGGTGCCTGTCGACACTTAAAAGTATTCAGCATAGTGCATATGAGATATTCACAGTATTATAATAAGAAGAAACGTACAGCCGGACATCTATAGCAAGGTAGGTTTTATTCTTGTTTATTAGATGAAATGCACTTAATGGTGGCTATGAGGTATGTTGAGAAGAACCCAGTTAGAGCGAGGCTTGTGAAAAAGGCATGGAATTGGAAGTGGTCAAGCGCAGCATTACATACAGGTAGATCAAAAGAGATTATAGGGCTAGGAGATATTAAAGAGATAGTTGACTTAGGAGTGGAGGGTTGGGAGGAGTATTTGGAGGGTGACGAGATAAGAGAGGAGCTAGAGAAGATAAGAAAGAATACAATGTTAGGGCGACCAATGGGACGTTCAAGATTTATAGAAGAACTAGAAAAGAAGGTTGGGAGCATAATAAGAAGGTTGCCTAGGGGAAGGCCACGGAAGAGGATAAAATATTAGTGTCTGTCCCTATTTATTTAAACCGAGTCTCTTTTTTAGAGCAAAATCTGACTTATCAATAATTGGCAGAGAAGGAATGTCTTTGACATACCGCTTTTTGGATTGGAATAATAGAGCCTTAACTTTTTGTGCAAATCCATCCTATAGTTTCCGTCCTGACCCCGAAGTTGATAGAGAAACATCCGTTATACATTTTACCAACCTACTTTTACACCGAGCCGATAGGCTCAATAGCGATATTACGTTGCTCCAAAGTAATTACAATCTTCGATTCTCTGAAATAGAAAACGCTATCAATTTTTGGATTGCTATTACAGCTTGGGGATTTAGCTTTTTGGGTCTTTCAATTTCTATTTTAGGTTTAATAGTATTCTAGATACAAAGTTTCCAAATCTAATAATGCTCGATATTAGTAGTGTACTGCTACCCTTTGGTTAAGCTCGATTTAAATTCGAATGAATGCGGAAATCGGGCTAGTGTATAATAGTAATCATCAATCCGACCTGAGAGCATAGACGTGAATCATGTAGCCACAAAACTCTTTATCCTATTAGTCCTTATTTCTCCGCTTGCCAAAGCTCAAGAATTAAAAGCTACCATTTCAATGATTCAGCACCCTGAGTGGTACATTAAAGTTACTGACTGGTCTTATTTTGCAGCTTGGGGTGGGGTAGCTATGATAAGTAATGTTACGATTGAGAACACAGCGGACATTGCGTATAAAGACATCGAAATAAAGCTCAACTTTTACTCTACTTCATATGGAAACGCTGGCCAACAGGTAAGCAGCACAACTGCTGTCCTTCCCGTCACAGTTCCACCTCGAAGTAAAAGCACCTATCTTAAGGGCGGAATGCCTGTCGGGATGGGAGCACAGAGTTACCAAACAAAGTATGTCCAAGTTTTAGGAGCTGTACCTGTAGGAAAGAGTTCGGTAGGTAATTTCACAAAGACGAAAAAGCCAAAATTGACTCTCTAATGGTGAGCCTAGCTTGGGGCTTGACAAAAGGAGAGCAGTACAAAAAGCCCGACAAAATAGGGACAGACACTATTTTCATTGACATTGGCGGTCTTTCTAACTAAAATCGAGGGGTGGCAAGATCGGCTAGGATTGTTGTCCCGAATTATCCATTTCATATTACCCAAAGAGGAAATTATC
>JBAUII010000167.1:0-6422 GCA_049682815.1 Thermodesulfobacteriota bacterium
CATTTGGATTGAATCTCCTTATCCTGGGCATAGCTCTTTTAAAAGCCGATTTTATCCTATCAAGTATTGGAGAGAGTGGCGCGCGGGCTTTTGCAAAAATAATGAGCATCCTGTTAGCAGCTATAGGAATCATGATGGTAAGGAGAGGAGTGATAGAATTGATTTCAGAGAATATTCGACTGTAAAAAAATGGCAAACCAAATCATAAGTAAACCACGACTGCGATCTTTCCCCGGGTGGAGTGAGTTGTAGAGCAGCGAATCTCGCACTGCGCTCAACCTTAAACCAGATAATAATCAGCTACCGGAGACTCTTCCCGCTCTGGATTTCTATTATTTCACTGTCGGAAAGTGAAATGTTCACGATTTGTCTTTTCTTATTGTCCAAGGCATATTGATGAAGCAGGGATTTCCCCTCCAATATTCCTCGTACAGTAATTACCTCGCCTTCACTTAGTTTTAACACGGTTCTTTTGTTATCTTCAAGTTTTGGATCTGTAATATCTCTGCATTCATATCTTCCTCTCGAAACTCACACTCCTCTCCGGGCACCTTAATCTGCGAGGAAATTAAACAAGTCGATAGTGTTTCGATCTTTCTACCATAATGGTCTATTTTTATTTCTGGCGAAATTATTAGGTCAACAACGGAATTTATCCGATTTCCCAGGAAGGCTTTTCTTTTATCACCAATCGACGATACGATTCCACGAATAACAAATTCTTTACCTTTTAACTTGTTGTAAGATTCGTCACTTGCCAAAATTTCAGAACAAAACTGCTCGGCGGGAATGACTTTAGGCCTTTTATCTTCTTCAGCTCCAACGAAATTGATAGTGGCCACGATAGTGAGTAAAGCTATTATCATAAATACTCTCATTTTGTCGAAATCGATAAATCCTAAATATATTCTTATTCTAATCCGGGTAAATTGTCGTTTGACATCATAAATGACAACGGGTGCTTCATACTGGTTCTTATGTTCGAACCCTTCAGTACTCGTTTTTATGTCAGCCCGAAGCGGAGAAACGGTTATGCCGCGTATTAATTGGTGAAAAACTGTCGGGACTGCTGGAGGTAGCATCTTTCACTCAATTGAAATACAATTCTACTTATCTAAATTATTTAATCTTTCGAGTATCCCAATCAGAATCATTTTTTTAGCCTTTAGTTCTTCTCTGAAGAATGAACTGTCGGTATCAACAATCTGCATACGTAAATCGGATAGATAACTTCCCAGAACATCGATCAGCGTATCCTTCTCTTCTTTTGAAAGCTCCAAACTTGTCATTGAAGACCCTCCTTTCTTTCTAATGATTCAACAAAACGCTAAGACAATAACTTTGAGAAATCTTTTCGGAAATAATATGATTATCCCACTACCAATAATAGAATGTCCAGAGGCAAATTTCATGCCAGGCCTAAACTCAATATTAATTCATCCACCGCTTACATTTGAATCGAGGACGTCTGTTATCTGGTTTAAAACCCCCTTTTCTAAAATATCCGATTTTTGGTTGGCATCTTTATTGCTCCTCAAGTATTATAGCTAAGATTGCGAAAAGACGGGAGGTCAAGATATGGCATTAGCAGAGATCAGTGTTATTCCCCTCGGTACTCCCACAGCTAGTATAGGTGATTGGATTGCCCAGGCGATAAGGGTTCTGGAAAAAGAGGGCGTCAAATACGAAATAAGTCCAATGGGGACCCTCATCGAAGCCGAAATATCAGATGTATTTAGGGTAGCGAGCAAGATGCACAAATCCGCATTTGGTATGGGTGTCACCAGGGTCGTTACTACCGTTACAATAGATGATCGCCGTGACAAGTCTGTCACCATGAAGAGCAAGGTTGCTTCGGTAAAGAAAAGACTTTGAGTTTTGCGACGCCAAATATCTCAGTATCCGTGACGGAAAATGTCTGAATTTGGATCTCTATATATAATAGACGCTGAGTACAATTCCGGCAGAGATGCCTACGATGTCACCATTGGTTACATGGAGAAGGATGAGGATGTAAAGGGTCGGTTTAGATCAATTAGAGTGATAGTAAATATACCAAACCATAAAGACGATGAAAAAACGGTAATAGATATCGCCCTGAAGAAGGCTCGTGAGTTGCTAGAGACAGCTTCAAAGGCATCGGCGGAATTGGAGGAATAAAATCAAACAGACCGTATTTATTTATGAATTAAGGTCTCAACGCCAATATCGAACAAGGTGACTCATAAATGACTTTCTCAGCGACGCTACCCAGGAACAATTTCTTTAATCCCTTTCTGCCATGAGTATTCATAACTATAAGGTCTGATTTTTCCCCTTCCGCAAACCTTATAATTCCCAGGAAAGGTGTAATCGCTTCCACAACCTTATGCTTTATTCTTAACTTATTTTCAAATTGCCTAGAAATCTCTTCCACCCTCTTTTTAAGTTGATTATCGTACATGTCCCTCATTTCATTCAATATGGTAATCGGGAATTCGTAAGGGTATGAAACAAGTTGTTCAACGTATATTACGGTAACTGCTGCTCCCAAGTGCTCACCTAAAGAAAGAGCATAGTCTAATGCCGTGCTGAATTTCTCGGAAATATCGAGTGGGACTAATATCTTTTTTATCTTTGGTAAGATTTTCGTTGTTTTTCCTTTTACCGCTAGAACCGGCACGCGTGACCCCTGCAAAACCCTCAAGGTATTGCTTCCGACTGAGGTTTTATCCTTAAGACCAAGCCCCCTCTTCCCCATCACGATGAGGGACGCATTCTCCTGATCGGCGACCTGTATAATCTTTTCATAAGGCTTATAATGTTCCATAACCGAGTGTTTGAACCTTAATTTCTCTTTTTTTAAGACCCTATAAATCTCGTCAAATTGATTCGACCAATCAGCTGATTCTTTTTCCATTAGGCTTTTCACGTCTAGCTTCCGGCCGGCAATCTCATAAATCTTTTTTTCGATTGGTTTTAATACATGAATTCCTGTAATTTCAGCGCCAAAAGTCTTGGCAAAGAGCCTTGCCCAGTTAAACGCATCATGAGAAACTTTCGATCCGTCAGTTGCCCAGAGTATCTTATTTATTTTCAAAATCTCAAGACTTCCTGTACTAGAATTAAGCTACACATAATACGTAGTTATATATGAATTTCAAGGCTCTATCGCGACCTTAAGCACGCCGTCCAGTTGATTCGAAAATATCCTGTACGCTTCTTCTATCTCGTCGAGTTTGAATCTATGCGTAATCAGTTGTCTAAGGTTTACCCTTTCGCTTTTAACCAGATCCATCAGCCTCCTCATTCTCTCTTTTCCACCCGGACATAAGGTTGAAACTACCCTTTTGTCCGCAATACCATAACCAAATTCCTTCAAAGGTACGCCGATATTCCCGAGTTCTGCCGGATAGACCCCTAGACTGGAGATCGTCCCTCCAACGCGTGTGGACTTAACACAATTCTCGAAACTCTGCTGAAGACCGATCGCTTCGATTGCAACGTCCACACCTCTGTTGTTCGTGATTTTCATGACCTCTTTAACTGGATCAGACTTTTTGAAATCGATCAAGATGTCTGCACCCATATTTTCCGCCATTTTCAATCTCTCGGGGACAGTATCAATCACAATAATTTGAGATGCACCCTTCAGCCTGGCACCAGCAGTGGCTGAGAGACCAATTGGACCCTGGCCATAAACAGCTACTATATCGCCAACCTGAATATCAGCACTTTCCGCACCCGAAAGGCCTGTGGAGAATATGTCCGTGGTAAAAAGCACATCTTCGTCGGATAGCCCTTCAGGTATTGGGGCGAGGTTAGCCATGGCATTTGGAATTTTCACATATTCCGCCTGACACCCGTCTATGGTATTGCCCAACTTCCAACCTCCAAGAAACCCACCGCACTGCGCCCAATTTGCTGAAAGACAGTAATTACAGACACCGCATGGAGTAATCGCGTTTACTGCGACCCTGTCGCCTATATGGTAACCCAAAACCCCTTCACCCAATTCATGGATAACCCCGACCGGCTCGTGTCCTATTATCTGACCTTCCCTAACTGGAAATTCCCCTCTCATTATGTGAACATCAGTACCGCAGATTGTCGTAAGTGTGACCTTAACAATTGCCTCCCCTGGTCCAGCTTTTGGAATTTTTCGTTCTTCGAGACCTATGCTATCTTTTCCTTTGAATATCGTTGCCTTCATTTTCATGTCATCACCTCATGCTTGATCTCTTAATCATCAATATAGCTAAAAACCTTATCCCCTTAAAAGAGTAACACAAGTAATCTCAGCTGTTTGTTATTGCAAATGATAGACCAAATAAATTTCAAACAAATTCTATTAATAAGCTTTTAGTGAAAGAACTTAGAAAATCATTTTACTGTTTGACGTATCGGGCACCAATTTTAGCTAAATTCCCGCATATTCGTTGAAGGTCCAGATTATTAGGCTTAAAAATGATTAAACTAAAATTGATGCTACATGTACGATATTCGTACAGTCGACAGAAGTCGATAAACATGTATTGGAGAACTTATGTTACTCATATGGTGCAGATCTTGCCTTTATTAATATCGAAATACTTTGGGTTGTAAGAAATGAACTTCTCGCAATTAGAAAATTCAATCAGTTGACAGAATTGAGATGTAAATTGAAATGATATAAATTATGGGCATTATTTTAGAGAAATAATTCAATCTCGATACTCTAATATCCTAAGTGGGAGGAACCTTAATGGTACGAATTACATTCCTAATTTCTATAGTATTATTATCATGCACTCCTGACTTACCCGTAAAAGGAGAATTCCCTGATATTACATTGATCGACCAGAATGGGAGAGATTTTTCACTTTCCGAGGTCAGGGGAAAAGTCTTGGTAGTTGCTTATATTTACACCAACTGCCCCGATATCTGCCATGTCATAAGTAAGAAGATGAATGTGTTTAAAGAACAGATAAAGAAAAGTGGCCTTCAAGACAGGGTCTACTTTATTTCAATAACGTTTGACCCTGAGAGGGACACGCCCGACGTGTTAAGACGCCATGCCGAGATGATGAACCTAGACCTAGATAATTGGGTCTTCCTAACGGGGGACGAGAATGCAGTTAATGCAACTTTGAAAGTAGCAGGTATGGAAGCGATTAAAGGTCCACTTGATTCTAGTGGCAACGGGGAACAATCATACTTAATATCCCACAGGGACAGGATTAGTCTAGCAGATGAGAATGGCAGAATAAGGAAACACTATAAAGGATCAGAATTTAATCCTGATGAACTTCTAGAGGACATAAAAAGGCTTTTATAAAAATTTAATAGACGTTTAGTTAATTCAAAACTCCATCGTCTAGTTTAAGCTTCTTACATGCCTTAAGGATTCTGAAATAAGTTTTGGTACAATTTTTGATAACTGAACACAGGTTTCAGTATACTTCATACCTCAGTCGGGGGTATTATTGTTAATTGTAAACTTCAACTATCAGGAGAATTCATACAATGAAAATGTCTATAACGGACTTGCCAGACGATGATTACAGAGGAAAGAAGATATTTGTAAGGGTTGATTTCAATGTGCCTGTGGAAAAAGGAAAGGTGAGTGAGGACTATAGGATCAGAAGGTCGATTCCAACGATTGAATATTTGGCCAGAAGAGGAGCGGCCGTCGTCCTTGCATCTCATCTTGGACGGCCAAAGGGAAAAGTCAACCAGAAACTGTCTTTGAAACCTATCGCCGAGAGGCTTTCAGACGTCCTAAAGGTTAACGAAGTAAAATTTGTCGAGGGCTCTGTCGGGCCGGAAGTCAAGTACTCAGTAAGCAGGCTCGAACAAGGAGAGGTTTTGCTGCTTGAAAACCTCAGATTTCATAAGGAGGAGGAGGCTAATGATCCCGGTTTTAGTCAAGAACTGGCTTCTTTTGCCGACATATATGTCAATGACGCCTTCAGCACCTCACACAGGAGCCATGCTTCAACTTATGGCATGGCATCCTATTTTAATCATCGATTGGCCGGTCTGCTGGTCGAAAAGGAACTCGACGTACTTGGTAAGATCAGGGATAATCCTTTCCGCCCGTTTATTGTGATTGTGGGCGGAGCAAAGATAAAGGACAAGATTAGCGCCCTCAAAAACTTAATAATGAAAGCGGACAAGGTGCTTATTGGCGGAGGAGTCGCATATACATTTCTCGCATCGAAAGGAATCTCTGTTGGCGACTCTCCAATCGAGACAGAATTCAGAGATTGGGCTAAAGAGGTCATGACAAAACACGGGGATAAAATTTATCTTCCGGAAGATCATGTGATAGCGCCAGGCGCGCAGAAAAAGGGTAAGTCCAGATTGATTGATGGAGAAATACCGGAAGGGTTTACAGGCTATGATATCGGCCAAAGAACTGCTTCAATCTATACTCACGAGATCTTGTCTGGAGAAGGAAC
>JBAUII010000168.1:0-4452 GCA_049682815.1 Thermodesulfobacteriota bacterium
GGTGTCATTGCGAGAGACTTAAAAAGTCTCGAAGCAATCTCCTTCAAATAAAAGAAATCTTTTCCTATGATATAATAAATTCTCCTTATCCTATTCAATGAGGAGACAATCATGTTCGTTACAATGAATCGAATTTTCGTCAGCCCGGAATATGCCTCTAAATTTGAGGAACGTTTTCGAAATCGGGTACATGCAGTAGACGAGATGCGGGGATTTATTCGTAATCTCGTATTACGACCACATGAGCCTGAACAACCCTATGTAGTCATGACATTTTGGCAATCAGAGGATGATTTTAGAAATTGGGTTGATTCAGATGCCTTCAAACAGGGTCATGCTAAAAGTGGTACGCTCTCTAAGGAGGCATTTACCAAGCCGAGCCATTTGGAAACATTTGAGGTATTTCTCGATACCAAAGCTGCCGGCGAGTAACAATTTACGGGGGTGTAATAAAGGGGTAAACCCAAAAGAGTGGTTAAACTGGTATAAGGTTAAGGCCTGACCCCAGATTTATAAGAAAATTAGACTGATCAGGAAGGCCAAAAATGATAGTTGGTATTCTAAAGGAAATAAAGACTGAAGAAAACCGTGTTTCGATGACTCCGGGCGGAGTAGAACTCATGGTACAGAATGGACATGTGGTATTGGTCGAAACCAATGCCGGTGTCAGCAGCGGATTTGATGATTTAAGCTATGTCGAGCATGGAGCCGAAATTGTTGCAGGTCCAGAGGAAATTTATGGTCGTGCCGAGACGGTGATGCATGTTAAGGAGCCTCAGCCTTCCGAATATGGGCTCATAAGAGAAGACCAGATTATTTTCACCTATCTTCATCTGGCTGTATCTGAAGAATTAACAAACACCTTAATTGAGACAAATTCTGTAAATATTGCGTATGAAACTATCCAGAAGGAAGACGGTACCTTGCCCCTATTAACCCCAATGAGTGAAGTTGCGGGTAGGATGTCGATTCAGCAAGCCTCAAAGTATCTGGAGATGGAACACGGAGGGCAAGGCATACTTTTGGGGGGTGTTCCGGGAGTTGATCCAGGAACTGTGCTAATTTTAGGTGGTGGTGTCGTTGGAACTAACGCGGCAAAAACTGCATGCGGTTTGGGTGCCAAAGTTTATGTCCTGGACAAGAACCTGGATCGCCTCAGGTATCTTAGTGACATTATGCCTAGTAATTGTTTCCTTTTGATGTCTAAGCCAGCTACCATTAGAAGGTTCATCCCAATAGCTGACGTAATTGTGGGAGCAGTCCTCATTCCCGGAGCTAAAGCTCCGAAACTCATAACACGTGAAATGTTGAAAATGATGAAGAAAGGGGCCGTGTTAGTAGATGTGTCCATTGATCAGGGTGGATGCTTTGAGACTTCAAGGCCGACTACTCATGCGGATCCAATATACATTATCGATGGCATTGTGCATTATTGTGTGTCAAATATGCCAGGTGCCTTGCCCAAAACCTCAACCCTTGCCTTGACCAATGCCACTTTGCCATACGCCTTGGAGATTGCTAACAAAGGGTGGAAAAATGCTATGAGGGAAAACAGTGAAATAAAACGTGGTGCGAACGTAGTTAAAGGTAAGGTGACTTACAAGGGGGTGTCCGACGCGTTCGGTTACGATTATACTCCGATTGATGAACTTCTTAATTAATGGGTAGCGTCCCCTTTAATTTCGTTCATAAATACTGAGGATCTATCAAGGAAGTGAGGACGAACTACAGATGAAAACACTTGTGGACATTAGAAACGAGAAAGCCCTAATATCTCAAATTAACTGGGACATGGAGCCACGCGAGAGGATAAGGCGGAAAGGGAATGAAACGCGAGAAGAGGCCGAAGAGATTGAGAGGCAGATGCAAGCTAGGGTCGGTTTCTACTTTTTTATAGAAGTAAGAAATCTTCAAACCGCACTCTACTTGTATGAAAACTATCCAGATGGTTCTGGCGACTTCATTGCTGAAATAATTGAGACACCCGAACAAATGATCCAGGAAGCAATTACAGAAGCGGGAGGCAATATTAAGACCGACGGTCGCTACCCAATAAATGATTCAATAAAATCCTGGCTTAAAAATCAATTGACAGATTAACAAGAAACTATCTAAAATGTCAATTTGCATGCCAGGCCCCGAGTTATTAAATAGCGGACGAGAAGAAAAATAATTCAAAAGAATTGTCTATTGTAGACTTGACCCGTCTGTTTACTCAACTTAATAGCGTGGCATTTATGAAATGGAAGTCCCGAAAAGGTCAGCCTGATTACATTCTGGTATCCTCAAATCTATATTCATATCCTGGTCAGCGTAAATACTACAAAGTTAAGGACTGTCCCCCAATTGTCTCAATCTATAATTTCTAGTGCGTGGCTATGGTAAGCAAACAAATATCACCTCTTCGGAAAGAATTTTCCGCTTATTACTCCCTCTACTTTTCTTCCGTCATTTAATCTGTATGCTCCGCTTATTTCTAAGTGTCCTTTGTAATCCTCGGGGGACATTCTTCCGCCGACAATGTATTTCTCACCGAGAATAGTCCACAGCACATCATAGCCATTGTCATCCATGAATTTTAATAGAGCATTTCGATTTAACAATAATGCTCCTGGGCCAGAAGCTTTAATCGAAGGATCAACCGCAATTAAATTGCCTTTTTCATCAAAGAAATGTCCTTCTACTCCATTCCAACGCAAGCTCATTCAAAAGCTTGGGGTCAGGCTTTGTTTATTTGCTTATTGACTCACGCTTCGATTCACCTCGATTCAGGGCAGGGCCTTCGACTGGGCCCTTCGATTCAACAAGAACTGGCTTTCCGAAATCCTCCTTAGTCCCGCTTTACGAGAGGAGGAAAGCAAGGTTCGCGGGGGTCAGGGGAACGGGTTAGGATACAAGAGGCATGATGCGTGATGCAGGATACAGGATGGCAAGAGGGGATGAAGTGTAGGAGCGCGTTGAATTGGAGATTGCTTCGAAACGAATTTTCTCGCAATGACATCTTTGGGGATTGTAGGTAACAAGAAAAGCTCGGAATCAGGTATGAATAAATGAGTTATTTTTGTTCTTCTTTACCGCTATTTCTTAAACTAACCTCCTTTCTTTTTTGCTTAAATTCAAGAAATAGCGGACGAGAAGAAAAATGATTCAAAAGAATTGTCTATTGTAGACTTGACCCGTTTGTCTTTTTATTACCGGATCGTGAATAGAGTTGATGATATTAGGTTAACAATAAACCCCGCGGTCTCTTTAATTCTCAACAAATTACTTACTATGCTTGCGATGCAATTTTTTATGCTTCAATCTCACCTTCCAATCTATTTACGATTTCACCATAATAAGTGGGTTTAAAATTATTTCGAATCATTTCTTTGCCCAAAGCTTTATATTTTCTTCTAAATAAGGTGCGAACATCATTTGTTAAATCGAAAGGTGTGAATAATCCTGGTCCATCATTAAATCCGTAAGGGGATAATTTCATCAATTCACAAAAAGTTGTAAACGTATTATTTTTATTTTCTAAATCATTTACAGCATTAAAAATAATATTGCTGGCGAAATCCGATATTTTTATTCCAAAACTATCCTTAGAATCTGTCCATTTTAAATTATTGTTTATCAATTTATTACCATCAATTGCACCTTTAAAACAATAATTTTTCACAAAAGGATGTATTGGTGTATGAATCTCATCCAACAGGGTAAACGGTTCTTTTTTACTCCACGCTTCAAACCACATACTAAGCATTTTCGAAAATATGATTTTTTCTCTTGAATTAAGCTTTTTATTTGATTTGTCGATCTCTATTTCTATGTTATTCCATGATTTTTCATTGTTCCCTGATGAAAGACATAGAATTGAATAACGCATACTTACATACAAAGAATGTGCATAGCAGATAATTTTTAAACACTCTTGGTAACTTAAATTTTTAAATTGTTTTGCTAATAATTCTAGTTGCTCTTTCATTGTTTCGTGCAGCATATATTGTCGTAGTTCCATACAACGGTCATACAATTTTTGAACAATAGTTCTTTCGTTATCAAGCATAGCTAATAATGTCATATCAACAGTGATAGGAACTACTAAAATGTTCTTTTTTAATTTTAATAACATCTCGCAGAATTCTATTCTTTGTTCTTTAGTTAATTTAGATCCTTTCGGTTCGCCATTCACAAACTGTTCGTCAGTTAATGTTGAAGAATAAGATTCAAACATTGCTTTTATTTCATCGAATTTGAATTCGGACACAACAACACAAGTTACAACACACGCACTATGTTGTATAAATCCTTCAGGAATGCTAAACGAACCAGATTCATCAATATAAAATTTCATGAATGGAATATAATATGGAGCTTGTCTAGAACAGAGTTAACGATATCTGAGAATACCCCTGATAATACGCCTCAAATCCCCATTTCTGTTATTAAACCTGAACTCCATCTCTT
>JBAUII010000169.1:0-4141 GCA_049682815.1 Thermodesulfobacteriota bacterium
GAGAATTCAGCCAGTATCTCTCTTACTAAGATAAGACAATCCGAACAAACTGAATAACCCCTACTTTGATAGACCGCCTTTAATTTCTCGGATGGAACATCGCAAAATGAACATCTAGTTCCCAAAGCCTACCACCACTTAAAATTGCGAGTTTAGTTTAAACATATTTATTGACGTAGAAAATCAACCCAATATCCTATAAGCCAAATTGTTCAACATTTGCAACGAACCTTAACCGAAAAAGCGTGAGCCTCGAGACCCTCGCTCTCCGCTAAACCCATAACTGGATTGGAGAGCCTCTTAAAACCCTTCTTCGATATCGATATCAAACTGGGCATCTTCAAAAAATCGTAAACACTCAGTGGCGACGAAAACCTGGCAGCACCACCCGTCGGAAGTACATGGCTCGGGCCGGCAACATAATCCCCAAAGGCTTCGGTCGACATGTTCCCCAAGAATATAGCGCCGGCATTTCTTATCATCTTTAAAATAGACCTTGGACTCCTTACACAGAGCTCTAAATGCTCGGGGGCAATCACGTTAGCTACCTTTGCAGCATCCTCGAGACTTTCAACGACAAATATTCGCCCCTGTCTGTCAATGGCCTTTTTAGCAATTACCTTTCTTGTCAGTGTCTCGAGGCTCACTGACAATTGTCGATCGACCTCATTTGCAAATCGGATTGAGTTTGTCACAAGTATAGGTACGGCCAATTCATCGTGCTCTGCCTGGGCTAATAGGTCCGCTGCCACCCATTCGGCGGGCAGGGAGCCGTCTGAAATTATCAACACCTCACTCGGGCCGGCGACCATATCAATGTCAATATCGCCGAAAACAAGCTTTTTTGCGATGGTAACATAGATATTTCCCGGACCCACTACTTTATCCACCTTAGGAATCGATTCGGTCCCATAAGCAAGAGCCGCAATCGCCTGGGCACCACCTACCTTGTAAATTGAATCGACTCCGGCAATAGAGGCGGCAAAGAGAACCTCTGGATTTATTTCTCCTTTTGGACAAGGCGTAACAATGCTTACGTGTCCAACCCCGGCAACCCTTGCCGGAATTGCCGTCATCAGCACCGTAGATGGATATGAAGCTTTACCGCCAGGAATGTAGATCCCGACCCTATCAACCGGCCTTACCAGCCAGCCAAGCCTGTTGCCTAAAGAATCTGTGTAGGTCTTCTCGCGTGGGAGCCTATTCTTCTGATATTCCCTTATCCTCTTGGCTGCTATCCGTAGGTATGATCTAATTTCTTTTGAAACAGCCCGCTTTGCACGCTCGACCTCCTCCCGCGAGACTTTCACATTTTTTTCTGATAATACAAATCCATCAAATTTCTCGGTGTATTTGAAAAGAGCGCGATCGCCTTTTCTTTTAACATCCTCCACAATTCTATTAACTGAAGTTCGGAGCTTGAGATCCTTCTCCGGTTCTTTGCTCCTCAACCCAATTAATTTACTATCCAGATCCTTCTTCCCGATTTTTATTATTCTCAAGTTGGTTAAGGATTATACACAGTAAGCAAAAGAAAAAAAACAATATTTTGACAAGCTAGGACAATGATAAAGGTGAAACGCCAAACCACTGTGTTGCTTGACAAAGACCAGTATTTCGTGTGATAATGGGATGTTAATTCAGGGCTTGAGCTAATAGAAAAAAACATGTTACAGGAGGATTTCTTATAATGGCAAAGCAAATGACAAAGTCGCAATTAGCCAGCGAACTCGCTCAACAGACGGGGATCACGAAAAAGTCAGCAGATGATGTATTAAACGAGCTTGCAACAATAGCTTATAGGGAGGCAGAGAACTCTTTTACTATCCCAGGTATTGGAAAGCTTGTAGTTATAAATCGCAAGGCTCGTATGGGAAGAAACCCTGCAACCGGTGAGACCATACACATTCCAGCAAAAAGGGCGTTAAAGTTTAGGATCGCTAAGTCCTGCAGCGATGCAGTGCTGAAAAAAGCCTAGTAATAAACTAAAACCGGGGAAAGACAATACGCTTGATGAATCGGTCACCCAACGTTGGGGGCACTCATTAATTAGCGGTGAAGTTCTGTAGTCATTTGCAAAGGCTTATTTGAGCGTCTCAATGATGAGTTGAGCCCACAAACTAAATAAGCCAGCTAATTAAATCGAATACTAAAAGGATCATTCCCCGTTTTGATTTAGAACGCATACTTCAGGATAATTCGTTGCGAGAGACTTCCAAAATTCTTTGGAAGCCTCATCCGGATTATAGTCCTTACCGAAAACAGCTTCACCAGTTTCTAGATTAACTTGGACCGCCGTATTGCCCGTCGAGTCTAAGACTTCTAGAAAAGAAGGACGTATCAGTTGATATTGTAAATGTATTTCCCTTGAATCCGCTCCTTCGTGAGCGGCGCGAGAAGGTCCAAGGGTAAGCCTAATAGTTGGTTCGGCAGACAGTTCAGGCGTGGGCATCGGACCTAATGTTTCAATCGTTTCTTCCATATTTCCGTCCTTTTCCAATGAGTCATTGATCCCCTTGTTGTAGTTTTTAGCCCAGAACATGAGCTCGGGAAACCTGGCTTCAAGTAAAAGATATGAAGAAATGCCCAATAGAACTACCAAAATTAATATTACCGCGTTCTTTATCATAAGATATAGCTGAAAAATGTATTACTTATTATGATAACACCTGAGAGCCCAATTGCCACAAATTCATACTACACATTATATTCGACCAATTCCTCTGAGCGGCTAATTATAATTTTTCTTTCATACATCTTTCTAGGAAACCCCTCAGAACTGTAACCGGATTTTCACACCCGAAAAATGAGTTATTAGAGATGCTATTTGGCCCAAGATCAGACGAGTTCCATAACACAAAATCTCATGACTTTAAATCCTTATGCTGTTTTGCATCTTGTCAATCGCGACCCTCAAACGTATTGCCGGAAAGATAAGGGCCCCGACGCGAACATTTCTAAAAATCTTCGCAAAAAAACACAAATTGCAGCTATAATATCAATATATCGGTGTTAGAAGCTTTTAGCCCTAGGCAACCCTAGCTTACCACTGGTTGCCACCTCCTCCAGAAAGGTGAGCGCCTAGGGCTCTTCTATCATTCAGTTCGCAATAGACAACTCATCGTTAAATGTCTTGGGCATCTTCAGATTTTAGTTGCGATGTTTAACGACTGCAATATTTACGAACATATTGCCAATCGCACAAAATTCGATATCCGGAGAATCTTTCATTTAATCTTATAGTACACCCCAAAAACGTATTAGCCGAGATAAATATTAACACACCGGCCCCACGTGTTGTGCAAAATGACACATGATGCACAGTGCATATTTACACTGATCTGTTTGGGAATAGCTTTTTTATACATAACTGCTATTAATAATTAAATAAAAAATAGATCCGGATTTGGTATGGTTATTGCAATTAGGTATACGCTGAAAACATGGTCAATCTGAAAGAGGCAAGATTCTTAATAATGCATTACTAGATTCCATCCTATCCTCTCCACCTGTTTGCCCTGAGGCCGTCATTTCCACGGTCTCAGGGTATTTTAATATCAATTCATCATCAAAAAGGTATCAATTTAAGTGGATAACTCTAGAAAATACTACGGTTCAGAAGTTGCCAAGCTAGAAGGATGGTCACTTGAATTAGTGCCACGGTATCGGCCATATGCATTTTCACTTTCTATCTATTTATTAAGCGCCGTCTCGGATGTACCTAAAAGAATCTTCTTACTATCAGTTGCCATATCGACTATTACCAGCCGGTCTTTAAGCTCACCTACTCCAAGAAAGTCCAATAGGTAAGGAGGGAGGTTTCTATAACGAAGCCTGACATCCACGGTAATCGGTCCTTTCACGTCCGGAGGAAGGGTAATAGGATAGAAGCCGGATTTTGATTCATTAGGCATTACATTATGCTTAACTATATCGAAGGCCAAAGTGGGTAGAAGTACCTCTTCCACAGTACCATTCGCGCCTCCCCTCACAAACTGAGATTGCAGGTTAACAAGCCACTCGTCGAGAGGGACTTCTTCTGACTCTACAGCATGGCTGTGATTATTCCTCAGATCCTTGTTCTCATCCAGGTCACCTGAAACAAATAATACCTTTCCGTCGGCATCCTTCACGATGATTT
>JBAUII010000170.1:0-1899 GCA_049682815.1 Thermodesulfobacteriota bacterium
CCACTGGGTGTCAACACAAACAATGTGAGCGCCGTTATTTGATAGTCGTCCTAAAAATCTTTCTTTAGTCAATACTACTTTTGTATCTGAGTCCTCAAGCATGAAGTCCAGACGCTCTCTGGGATAGGCCGGGTCTAGAGGTATGTAAGCCCCTCCTGCCTTAAGTATTCCGAGAAGCCCAACTATCATGTCTATCGACCTCTCCAAACAAACACCCACACAATAATCAGGCCCTACTCCATGATCACTGAGGTAGTGCGCCAGCTGGTTGGCTCTCTCGTTCAGTTCTTTGTATGTAAGGTGTTCCTCACCAAACACCAATGCGACGGAGTTTGGCGTCTTCATCACCTGAGATTCAAATAGATCTTGTACGCATTTATTATCTGAATGTTCAGTTTTTGTCTGGTTCCATCCGATTAACAGTTGGTGCTTCTCTTCCGGACTCAATAATGAAATCTCAGAAATCTGCCGGTCTGGATTTCTTACGATCTCAAATAACAGGGTTTCAAAATGCTCAATCATTCTTATGATTGTGCACTCGTCAAAAATTTCGGTGTAGTATTCTATCTCACCTCTAAGACTGTTTTCCCCCTCCCATATGAAGAGAATCAGATCGACTTTTGACGTGCCGGTGTGTACCTCGAGGGGATATATACTCAGACCGGGCAACTTCAGATTCTTTGCAGGTTCGTCCTGCATTATCAACATTACATTGAAGAAAGGGTGGTGGCTTAGGTCTCGCGTTGGATGGACAGCTCCGACAAGCTGCTCGAATGGAAGGTCTTGATGCCTGTAAGCTTCGAGGGCTGTTTCCCTGACTCGAGATAACAGTTCCTTGAAATTAGGATTCCCAGAAACGTCGGTGCGTAAAACTAACGTATTGGCGAATAATCCTATCAGAGGCTCGGTTTGGGTCTGATTGCGATATGCGATATCAGTCCCGATGACTATATCTTCCTGGGATGTATAAAGATGAAGCAACGTTTTAAATGCCGCTTGAATTGTCATAAATAATGTAACCCCCTCACGCAGGCTTAACTCTTTAAGCGATTCGTAAAGCGTTTTGGAGAGCTCAAAGGACTTATACGTACCGCGGAAGGTGTTCACAGATGGTCTGGGATGGTCCGTCGCCAATTTAAGATACTGACAATCATTAAGCTTGCGCTTCCAGTAGGAGAGCTGTGCGTCTAGTAGTAATTCCCCGGAGCACTCGCATTGCCAGACTGCAAAGTCAGGGTACTGTATGGGGAGTTCAGGGAGAGAATGATGGCTACCATCTGATAAAGCTTGATATATAGTGGAAATCTCCTGATTGAATACCTGCGTAGACCACCCGTCGAAGACAATATGGTGAATAGTTATCAAAAGAACATGATCTTCTTCGGCAAGTTTTATTACCTTTGAGCGAATAAGCGGTCCAGAGGAAAGATCAAATGGAATCCTTGATTCATCCATTTTGATTCGCATTAGAGATTTCTCTTGCTCTTCAGAAGTTAATTTTGACAGGTCCACAGCCTTAATCTGTAGTTCTCGGCTGCGAGCAATGAATTGAATAGGTTGGCCTTCACTAGTTGAAAAGATTGTTCTCAAGACATCGTGACGTTTTTGTATTTCGATTAGACTCTCGACCAATGCACCTACTTTCAATGAACCGACGACACGCCAGGCAAAGGGAATGTTGTAGACTGGGGTATCCTGGAAAAGTTGTTCGAAGTACCATATTCTCTGTTGAGCGAGGGAAAGAGGAAATGTTTCAGTTATCGTTTCCTTTTCGCGATATTGCCCCGCGACGAATTCTTGCTTTTCTTTTTGTGTTAATAAGTCTTTTGAACGCTTACTCATATATTATCTTCTATCTTTTAAGTTCGATATTACGGAGTTCACTTACTCATCAGTTTG
>JBAUII010000171.1:0-3638 GCA_049682815.1 Thermodesulfobacteriota bacterium
AGACCATGTCGGCCTCTTCACGATGCACCATATCATATCAGACGGCTGGTCTATGGGAATACTGATAAGAGAGGTTTCGGCAATATATGATGCATACTCCCGTGGAAAACCCTCACCCCTGCCAGAATTACCGATACAATATGCAGACTTTGCACAATGGCAGAGACACTGGGTGCAGGGTGATGTGCTTAACTCACAACTAGAGTACTGGAAAAAGAAGCTTGGTGGTCTACCACATGTACTGGAATTACCTATCGATAAGCCAAGACCAGCTATGCACACTTCTAGGGGTGCAACTCAATCGTTTGCACTGCCTCTGAGTCTTTCTGATTCTCTTAGGGAACTGAGCAAAAAGGGAAATGTCACTCTGTTTATGACACTGCTGGCAGGCTTCAACGTTTTCCTCGCTCGCTATTCCGGTCAGGTTTATATTGGCATAGGTCTTCCGATAGCAGGACGGACACACTCTGACATCGAGGCCCTTATTGGATTCTTTGTAAACAACCTCGTAATTAGGACAGACCTTTCAGGTAATCCCAGTTTTAGTGAACTTCTTTCCCGAGTACGAGAGACAACTCTTGAAGCTTATGAGCACCAAGATCTACCCTTCGAGAAATTGGTCGAAGAGTTGCAGCCAAAGAGAGATCCCAGTCGCACCCCCTTAGTTCAGGTGGGTTTTGCTTTTCAGAACCTTCCTGCACATTCCCTCGAGCTAAAGGAATCTGGCCTGATCTTGAGTCCGTTCGAGACCGGATCCGCGATAGCGAAGACGGATTTAGCACTTTACATATCAGACGTGGATCATGGTTTAAATGGTTCCCTTGAATACAACACTGATCTATTTGATCATTCTACTATCACTAGAATGATAGAGAACTTGCAGATACTTCTTGAGAGTATTGTAAGAGATCCGGACATCAGAATCTCGGACCTGAATATAATGACAGAGAAGGAGAAGAACCAGGTATTAGTAGAATGGAACAACACAAAGGGCGACTATCCCAGAGAAAGGTGTATTCAAGAGTTATTTGAAGTGCAGGCGGAGAAGACTCCACAAAACATTGCGGTTCTATTCGAAGGCAAACAACTTACATACAAAGAGTTAAATGAAAGAGCCAATCGTTTAGCTAATTTTCTTACAGAGAAAGGGGTAAAGCCAGAAGCTCTCGTGGGAATCTGTATTGAACGTTCGTTGGACATGATTATTGGTGTTTTGGGAATACTCAAAGCTGGAGCAGCTTATGTACCGCTTGACCCCACACACCCAAAAGAGCGGTTGGCTTTTATGATCGATGACGCCAAGGTTTCTGTGATTTTGACTCAGAGCCGGCTGACAGACAGGCTTCCAGAAAACGTAGTTCGATCCTCGCATGATGGAATTCGAGGAATAATCTATTTGGATATAGATTGGGGAACCATTTCCACGAAGAGGAAGAACAACCCCAAATCTGGAGTTAAACCTTTCAACCTTGCCTATGTTATCTACACATCCGGTACTACCGGACCATCGAAAGGAGTGATGGTAGAACACAGGAGTATCGTCAATGTGGTTACCTCTTTCGTACGAGAATACGATCTCAGTATGGATGATAGAATACTGCAACAAACCTCTCTCTCATTTGACGTATCCGTCAATGAAATTTTTCCGATTCTCAGCACTGGAGGAGCTGTCGTTTTGCCCAAAAGTGAAGAGATCTTGGATTTTGAGAAGCTCGCGCGCTTGATTTCCGAGTCCGATGTCACCATTTTTGGCGCCGTTCCCTCTGTGCTAGCTAGGTTTAATGCCATCAGTCAAGAGCTTCCGAAGGTGCGCCTAATCCTGAGCGGAGGAGAGGCCTTATCATTCAGTGATGTGGACAACTTACTCGAATTCACAAGAGTGACAAACGGCTATGGACCAACGGAAACCACGGTATGTGCTTCTAGCTATGATCTTGTATCACACGATACTGCTACTCGCGTAACGATCCCCATCGGTAAGCCTCTCCAGAATTTACAAATTTACATTGTGGATCAGAACTTAAGATGTGTTCCCATCGGCTGCCCCGGTGAGCTTTGTATTGCGGGCGTAGGTTTGGCCAGAGGATATCTTAATGCACCCGATCTGACATCAAAAAAATTCGTGCCGAACCCCTTCAAGCCTGGAGAAAGATTGTATCGAACGGGCGACCTTGCTCGCTGGTTACCCAACGGCATCATTGAGTTTCTCGGTCGAAAAGACCGGCAGATCAAAATTCGTGGTTTTCGCATTGAACTGGGAGAGATAGAAGCCACGATTGGTCAACACCCAGGCATTCAGGAGGCCACTGTGCTTGATTTGGACTATGCCACAGGTGATAGGAGACTGGTAGCCTATCTGGTACCAGATATGAAAAGGGCTTTCCCAATTCGCCAATTACTCCGTTATGAACAAGAGGGTGTTATTGATGAATCGCACATGTACGAATTGCCTAATGGCATGGCAATTTGCCACCAGAATAAGGGCGAGTCTGAATTCTTGTACAAAGAAATTTTCGAATATCGCTCTCATATAGGACCCGGTATTATCCTACATGATGGAGACTGTATATTTGATGTAGGTGCCAACATAGGGCTTTTCACACTCTTTGTCAGTCAATTATGTCACAAACCGATTATTTACGCTTTTGAGCCGATTCCCCCGATTTTTGAGAAACTCACCATTAATACTGCTCTCTACGGATTGAATGTGAAGCTATTTCAGTGCGGCCTCGCAGACCGCGAGGGGCAAGCCGAGTTTGTCTTCTTCCCTGAGGCTGGTGCTATGTCTGGACGTTTCGCAGATCGATCGGATATGATGGCAAGACAGATCGAAGTGCAAGAAGCTATCAGAGAGTACCTGTCAAGAACAGTTTCTGGACTGAACTCTGCATCACCTTGTGAGGATCTTCTAGACGAACTTCTGCCAAAAGAGATTAGGACTGAAAGGTATTCCTGCCATTTAAAGACAATTTCTGAGGTCGTTCGTGAGAATAAGATCGAGTGCATAGATTTGCTAAAGATTGACGTTGAGAAGAGTGAGTTTGATGTACTGGCAGGTATCCATGAGGAGGATTGGTCGAAAATAAGGCAGATCGTCATAGAAACACAAGAAGATCATGAACAACTCGAGCGACTGACAAACCTACTTCAAAGTCATGGATATGATCTTGAGATTCAACAGAATTCCTTTTTCAGAGATTCCAAAATCGTCATCACAAACCTTTATGCTTTGAGAAAGGACCAGAACAGAGCAAGTTCCAAGAAATACAGCACCCGGAAGAATGTTGGGAAGGAAACAACGTGGAGCAGTCCTACACGCCTACTGAGTGATGTGCAAAAGTTCCTTAAAGATAGGCTGCCCAATTACATGGTTCCGGCTCATTTTGTGATGCTGGATTCTATTCCGTTGAGCCCCAATGGAAAGGTAGACCGCGAAGCACTTCCCCGACCCGACTCATTAAAATCTCGGCTGGAAGAATCCTATGTGCCACCTCGAAGCCTAACGGAAAAAAAGCTCACCGACATCTGGTCTGAAGTTATAGGTGTTGAGAAAGTAGGAGTCTTCGACAACTTCTTTGAACTGGGAGGACATTCACTGCTTGCCACACAGGTGGTGTCCCGTGCAAGGGACGCCTTTA